>NZ_AP025281.1:306373-612746 GCF_024347195.1 Aliamphritea hakodatensis | reverse complement strand
ATCGTCCTCTGTGAACTGACCATCACGGTTATAATCGAACACAATTTTGTTAAATCCGGCACCTGAATTGTAATCCAGTGAAAACTGCCAGCTACTGCCACCGCCGGGTACACAGGGATCGACAGAGGGTATAACCGTATCCACCAGTAACTTCTGACCGAACTGTAACGTTACCTGAGTGTTGATCAGTTCACCAAGCCCTCCCGGGCCCCGGCGAGCGGGTAGCCAGGCCAGATCAAGGTACCAGCCTTTATGCGCCGGACTGATAGCATTCTGGGTAACAAACCGGCTGTCATCGCCATTTAAGTGAGCCTCCCAGATTATTTCCTGCTGCAGCAACTGACTGCGGTCATTCACCGGTACACCGACATCCACAATACCGTACAGCGTTTGCACCTGAGGATTCGAACCTACCTCCGCATCACTGGTCAGATAGTAACTGCCGGTACCAAACAGCACCATCAGCCGGTTTCTGGCGTCAAACCCGGCATTTACAGGTGCGGTGACTGGCTGACGGTTTCCCGCCGCATCTTTAGCAATAAATAATGGCACTGGAAGCGTACCCACTTTCAGACTGGCCGGTACGCCCCAATGACTGACATCCGACTGACGGATATCCAGCCGCCAGATATTCCCCCGCGTATCCCCCACTATAATCCGGTCGGCAATTTTATCCCCGTTTAAATCAAGCAGTAACGGCTGTCCAAGACCACCGGCATCCGGCAGGGTAAAACGTTTCATCACCGCGCCGTTGGCAACATTTAATATCCAGACAGAACCCTCTCTTGCGAAATTATCCGCATGAAAGCCACTGCTCACGACCACACCGAACCTGCCATTATTAAAAGCAGTTATTGTGGGTTGCTGTATCATGGCCCCCATATCTTCGTGCGAAAACTCCCACAGCACATCTTCTTTGGTCATATCGGCAGGATCACTGATATCCAGTAGCGAAACCCCTTTGCCTCCCGCACCCGGGGTCACGGCGGCAACTGTTTTCCAGCCGTCCGGTACTCCCTGAGACGGTTCATCTGGCGCAAACCATGCGTCGGATACGGCCGCTGGCCCGTCCACATAATAGCGGTGGCGATAACCGGGATAGGTTAGTTCCGCCAACCTGCTAAAAACGCCATTTGGCACATAGGCAAAGAGTTCTTTGCCTCCATGGGCATCCAGCCGGGCATCAAAGGCATGCAGCATGCCATCGTTAGCGCCGGCCAACACAATTGGCGGTTTAGTCTGATAGATTTGTGACGCCCGGTAAGCTTTATAAGCTGTCCGTACCGAATCACCAAATGCCGACCCCAGCCGGTCAAACCGGTAGTTTTTCCGGGCAATATACTCTGGCGAGGAATTGGTAATCCCCCCTAAACGGCTGCCACGCTGGCGGAATGGTCTGGCGGTATTCGTCAGGCTTTGTTCCTGAGTACGGCTGCCCCGTAAATACGCCAGCCGCTCGCGGCCAACAGTATTTGTCGTTAGCCCACCGGAAGCAGAAGTTTTAAGCAGATTCTGCTGTTCTGTACTCAGGCCAAGCCACTTGAATTCGGTGCCTCCGGTATGCAGAGTTTCACCGATGCCGGTAGTTGGGGCCGAATATACACTGGTAAAGATTTTACGCGCGTCCAGCGCCTGCTCTGACAGGCCATCCATAATCTGTGCGGCACTCCAGCTTTTCTCCCGTACAGAGACGCTGACACTGTCCACTTTCCATGCCTCCAGGTCACCGGACCATCGCGAAGATTCCATCAGCCCGTTAAACAGTGCCGTACCAGCAGTCAGCCGTTTACTGGTAGACCCAAGGCCTGAGGCTGCCCCGGTAATTGAATCGGCTATATCAGCAAACGCAGCTGTCAGGCCATCCACCATTTTGCGGGCATCACTGGCAGTATAATAATTATCGGTTCTTTTAAAAAAGTCAGATTCGTCAGTGCCGGGCTCCAACACATCTGTATTGGTATACCACCACCATTCAGGTAAGGGTGCCGCAGGGTTAGCCAAAGGCCCTAAGGCCTGCTGATCTTCATCACATTCATTACCTGTCGGAGAATAGCCTGCATCAGAACAGCGAGGATCTTTACGGGGTACAAATCCACCATACTTCGCTGCCAGCCAGTATTGATTTATTTCTCTTTTCCTAAGTGCCTCACCTTCCAGCACATCCATCCAGTAAGTCCGCATCGTCTGCATACCGGGCAGATCCAGGCGGAGATCCTGAGTATTGGCATGATATGCCAGTCCGGCCATGAAGGCAGAGTTGTGATTGGTGGAAAAAGAATCAGCCCCCGTATCGATACTGATACCTTCAAGTTCAGCAACCTTATCCGTCAGAGTAACAACATTAACAGTGTCGTCTCTACTTACTTCCGGAGGTTTAGAGGAAGGCTCTTCTGTCGTATTCGTTGCCCCTGGGAGGTTCTTGTCTTTGTGGGTATAAATATCGCCGATGCCCAGAATGACATTCTTCTGACAGGAAGACTGTATAGGGTCACGCCACTGCTGAATCACCGGAAAGTTATCCACCCACTTGGTGATTTCCGTACGGCCAGGTGAACGATTATGTGTAGGAGACCGGGTGTAATAGGCCTCAACATTGCCCTGGTTTTTAACATAGCGCAGGGCGCTATAATACAGCTCGCTGACCGGATCAAACCCTTTAAGCTGATTATTATTTAACTGGCCAAATTTATTCAGATAATTAATGACACCACTGTCCGCAATGTTCGTACCGTAATACTGGTTAGTTGCCCGTACATCATCCGGATCAGGATTCTGAATGAAAACCCCGGTGGTCGGGTCCCATTCCCTGTTGTTATTCACATAATCAGAAACGTCCGGATCGGTCGGCCCCACCCACTTCTGACGCGCCCGCAGTACACCACCATCCCGCAAACGATGGCCATCATTTAAATAGCCAAAAATGCTGTAGCGCAACTGGTTTGCATAGCGCTGGATCAGCCCTTCAGGCTTCCAGTTTTCACCATATTGAACGCAGTTATTTTCAAGCCCCTGAGCCGCGTCACACACTTTCACCCGCACGGTAACTGCATAAGTATCCCCGGTTTTCACTCCAGTGTTATCAAACACCTCGCCAACGTACCGGTAAGCGCGATCCTCCACTCGTCCAACATACCCGACAGGAATTGTGAAGTGCATTTCATTGCCGTGTCCTCCCAGAACTGTTGAAAAATCCCCCCCATTAAAAGCGGCATCGAATGGTGTTGCATTATTTATAGCTGCGGTCTCAGTGATGCTTCGGGAAACATTGTTATATCGACCGGTGTGTCTGGCTTTCTCTAACCAGGTTTCAGTCGGGGTATCTTTCACCCGGTAACCACCGGTCAACGCCCAGCGAAACGGATCGATAGTTTGGGTTGCTGCCCAGTTGAGGAAATTGCCACTCCAGAGATCACTGCCTGAGCATTTATTATCAGTTGCAGCGCCTTGTGGATAAAAATGCCTCTGACTTTCATCCGCAGCATTGTAGTTGTAGCGATAACATTTACCGGAATCAAAATATCCGACACTTTCCTTTGTTTCATCATAAGTGCTGCCTAAGTTTGCAAACGTCAGCACTGTTGGGTATTCAACAGAAGGGGTTAAGATGAGATTCCCCGGGACACTGGTCTGCCCCAGTGATAACGGCACTTGGGCAATTGAGGCACCTGACACCCAAGCAGAATGAAGCAGCAAAGCGCCAACAATCACACAGCACATGATCCATTTACTGCCCGCTGTATTTACCTGCATCATAAGAGCGCCTCCCTGGCACAATTAAGTTACCCTAGTGTATTAAAATGTAGGTTGATTCAAGCTCAACGTCTGAACGGCCGGTAAACCCCGCCGACGAGGCGGTTACCCTGATCATAACGCCCACGTCATCAGCCGTGACTGAAGGGCTGTTGGTTATTGGCGGGTCAAGTACCACTGCGCGCCAGGTGGGTACTGCCGCCGAAGAAAACGCACCTGCCGTGTAACGGCCACTGATCGGCTGCTCCGAGGTTAACAGACCTGCTAAATAATCCCGCCCGGCCTGCTGTTCACCCTGCCGCAGCGCCGCTTCAGCCGCATTGAATGCCGAGTGCTGATCACGCAGGTTACCGGACATTTTTTCCTGCATGGTCGTGCCCTGCATTGCACTTACCCCCACCAGAGAAAGCATCAGCAACAAAATCAGTGCCACCAGCAGGGCGACGCCTTTTTCGTATTGCTGACCAAAACAGTTTTTATTCATAGCAAGCGATTCCTTAAGGCAACCGTGGTCGCAAACTGATACGAAAGATCCTGCTCCCCCTGTACCGTCATATTTACCCTCACGGAGACAACATCATCCCACTGACCTGCTGCAGTTACCTGTGCCGCGGTGCGCGTATAGCTCAGCGCTGCGCCGGCAGCTGGCCTCAGTGCATACAAAACACTCATCTCTGTGATACCTTCCACCAGCTCCTGATCATTGGCTACGCCATTGTTAAAACTGAGCCCCCGTAACGCACTGATATTTGCAACCCGGTCGGAAGCGCCGACATAAAACAGTGTGCTGGAATAACGGGTGATTCGGGTCATATCACCCGCATAGTAAACATGGCTCAGGGGCTGAGTAGTGGCTGACAGGTTATTCAGACTTTGTCCGGTTGTCCCCCGCTGCAGATCATTAGTATTCGTTCCAGCGGTGTTCTGAAACAGATCACAGCCACCGGCATCTGAAAACACAAGCAGTGCTCCCGCACGTTCGCCGCCGGTGATCAGAAAACTTGTCGCACCGGTATCAACATTGGCAGAGAGCACTGCTGTTGAAGGAACCGCCGCATGTTTCACCAGCAGCAGATCCGTACCGGGGCGGTAGCCGGTAAGGTTATCTGTAAAAAACTGGCCGGCACCGTCTCCCCAACCTCTTAGAGGATCATTAAGGTCATAAGCAGCGGCCTGATAATTCGCGCTGCCGGTATCCAATAAATTATCTATATTACGAAAACAGTCACCTCTGTAACCGGCATTGCGCAGTTCCCGGGCAACGATTTCCAGAGCAAACCGGCCATTTTCCTGTACTCTTGAAAGGGCCGTGTTAAACACAAAACTGTGGGAGCTGCTCACAAATACAACCATTACCCCACCAACAATGATCAGCCCCAGCACCAGCGCGATCATCAGCTCTATCAGGCTGAATCCACCCTGATCTTTAACAGGTAACTGAACCCGCATGGCTAAAACTCCATCCGATAATTAAACCGAACCGGACCTGCCTGACTGCCACCATTAACGCCCGTGATCCGTGCACGGTCGTCGTTCCAGCTAATGGTAATCAATACTTCCCGGTCAGTTCTGGCAACCTGACCGCTGGCACCGTTGCCCAGCAGCGTGATAACCCTGTTATTCCATTCCTGCCGGTCGCCGCCAGCCGAAGCATCATCATAATCGCCATTCAGGGCAGAGGCCGGTGCTGCCCGGATTCTGTCAGCAAGGTCATACGCCAGAAATGTCGCCTGAGAGCGCAGATAGGAGCCGTTGCTACTTTTTAAGGCGACCGCCTGCAACGCGGCAACCGACAATAGCCCCACCGAAATAATGACCAGAGTAATCAACACTTCAATCAGTGTTGTGCCCTGTTGTTCAGCGCTGAGCCGGTTCAGAGATTCAGTCATCATCAGGTACACCCGTCATTCGGATCGTCATCATCGTCGACAACGGAAACCCGCCCGCTGGTATTCACAAACAGGCAGCGGGTGGACGATCCATTATCCGAATCCAGTTGCCCTGCTACGGTTGCCCGGCCTGTTGGCGCAAACACCAGACCGTTCGCCACGCCACCCACCCTCAGGTTAACGGCTTCCCAGCGGCGGATGACTTCCACTTCAGCAGCTGCCTGTAAATTAGCTCCGGCCTGCCGCGCAGCGACAACAATCCAGCCATCCCGCCAGTTGGCAGCAAAGTTACAGGCCTGATTATTCGTGCCCGCCTGACAGACAGCCGTCGTCGTCCGCCGGTTCACGGCTTCCGAACGGGCCAGCTGGATAGCAGAGGTTAAATTATGCGTAACCGACCTCAGTCGGGATGAATCGGTGAGTGCAGCAAGACCGGGCATACCCACGCCCAGCAAAATGCTCAGGATCGCAATGGCAACCAGCAGCTCGATTAATGTAAAACCAGACACAGGCATTCCTGCCTGGTTATGTTGAGAGGAGTAATCCATTACATCTCAGCGTCAAAAACAATCCATTGTTTTATCAACAAACAGCACATTGCCACTGAACGGCAGTCTCTGTTTATTAACCTTCTATGCTGAATTTTAATCTGTTGATATGAACGTAAGCAAAACAGGGAGGAGGGAGTTGTCCGGCACGCTATTGCCAGCACATGTGTGTAACGATGCCTTCTTCCCTGACTGACAGTATGCAATCCACAAACAAAACTCTGTGTAACATATTAGGCTATTGCCGTTAAAGGCACAATATAACTGCACTGGCAGGCGTCTTAAACCCCGCAGGCTCTGTGTTCGGTCAGTAATATTGCGAACACTCTGACGACAGCGGGCTCTTTAATCAGAGCCCAGGTTACGATACGGCTAACGGACTAATTACCAGCTGTTTTCTCCGGCATCGTTGGTATCTCCGTCATTATTGACATCCCAGCGGCGCGCTCCGGTTGAGGTGATTTCAAGAAATCCATCCCCCACCTGACCGTTAATCGGACTTGCCCGCAAGGTAAACCCCAGAGAAGCCGCTGAAACAATGGTCAGATTATAAAACTTATCATTGCTGCTGAGCGGAGCCTGGCTGGGAAATACTGTTGCCGCTGGCGCACCGGTATCACCCCCACCGTTCGCTGCGCCGGCATATGTCACCTGTTCAGATTTAAACCGCTCCATCGCACTGGCAAAGCTTAACAGGGCGCTCTGGGCATCCGACCTGCGACTATCGGTTATAAACCCCAGATAACTGGGGTATGCAACCGCCGCCAGAATGCCGACGATGGCTACCGCAACCATAAGTTCTAATAACGTAAAACCGCGCTGATTATGCATTTTCTTAATCTGACTCCTTCTCATACCAGTAGGTTCTGATGATTTGTCTTCCGGTATCAACATCAGATACTGACTCAGGCCCAACCATTACTGTTGGCTTACCGTCGACGGTATCGGTCACTGTCGGCTTAGACGGAATGCTGCCATTCTTTAACTGAATCACCCGGTCTTCTTTGGTGGTGGAACCGTCGCCATTAATATCACTGTTCGGCGTCGCATCAAGAATATTGACGATATATGCCCGTGCAGTACCCACCGCAGGCTGACAGCTGGAAGTCACGGCAGCATAAGGCTGATAGGTTGTGAATACCAACTGTCCATTAAGGGTGACACTTTCGGCCAAGACCTTCTCGCCGGTGTTTGTCAGACGGATATACCAACCGTCTTTTTTATTGGCATCCGTACTGGACAGTGCCGCTCTGGCAGTGGCCTGCTCGGTTGACGTACCTTCAACAATCAGGTTCAGCGTCGCATCATACATATCCGCTTCGGTCCGCTTCACGTAAGTCGTCGGCGGCGTGTAAATGTTATTAAACTGTTTCAGCACGTAAAAACGGTCTTTGATCGCCTCATTCAGTGGGTGAGCCCGATAACCGGAACCGACTGAAACGCCCATAAAGCGGTGGGCCCCATCGGCATTAATAGAAATATCCGGCGGATAATAAAAGCGTCGGTTACTCGCCTGAGT
The DNA here is from genome assembly GCF_024347195.1 of Aliamphritea hakodatensis. NCBI lineage: Bacteria > Pseudomonadati > Pseudomonadota > Gammaproteobacteria > Oceanospirillales > Oceanospirillaceae > Aliamphritea > Aliamphritea hakodatensis. The sequence continues at coordinate 605,040 of NZ_AP025281.1, read as the reverse complement.
GTTTCCTGCGAAGTCGGCAATGACACCGCCTTTCACGAGGTCAGCTTTATCATCCACATTCTTCTGGTTAACGTCGAAACGCCAGATCTGCCCACCCATGTCCCCAACATAGAACTGGTCAACATACCCGTCTCCGTCCAGATCCACGGAGCTTATATCTGAAGGAATACTGTACTTCATATCCGTCAGGGGCAGGTTACTGTTGGCATCAATCCCCGCTGACCAGAACAAACTGCCGTCTTTAGCGTTTACCATATAAATGGCACGGCCCATTGTGTCGACAGTCCTGACATTGACTGAATCCTGGGTAGGGTCATACCCGCCGGCGAACATCAGCAGATCGTACGAAACATCATCAAACTTAACTTTGATCTTTTTAGGGGTCGACCAGGTCTGTCCCAGCTCGCTGAAACCGGTTGTACCACCGGGGCCACCGTTGATCTGCCACAGGAACTCTGGCGCGTTTCTGTCGCTAACATCCAGCGCATAATAGTTCCGGCCGCCTCTTCGCATGCCTGAATAGAGATAGACATAATCATCGTCATCGAAGTAATCGCCATCTGCGTTGTCATCATGGCTGCGAATAGTAATTTCACCGTCCATACCGTATGGGCGCGGAGATACAGTCTGGTTAGTATAAAAAGTATTCAGGTTCGGCAACAATTCTTTCGGAATAAACGCAAACTTTTCAATGCCGGTATCCGCATCAATGGCGTGTATGTAGCCTTCATTCGTGCCAAAGAAAATTGTACTGTCGAAGGTCTTGGCAACGGCATCAGAGTCATAGGTCACAATGACCGGCTTGGAATGCAACGGATCACCCAGCTCATTCCTCGGAGTGGTACCGTCAGGCTTCAGACCAATGGTCCAGTTCAGTAACTTATTGCGGTAGGTTGTGGTTTCTGACGGAATACCCAGCACGGTTCTGTCAATATCAGTATTTGCACTGTTAACCGGATAGCCACTCAACAACTCTGTGCCGTCATTCACCACCGGCAAACTGCCCATATAGGTGTAAATTTTACGGTCTACCGGCGCAGGCAACCGGGAGGCAGCACCACCAAGTTCTACCTTGCTGCCATCCGGGTCTGTCGACCAGTAACTTCTGGCATCATTTTTAAAGAAACCGGATGCCGGATCAATGGCCGGCTCACCATCAACATCAACTATCGTGGTCTGGGCACCGGCCAGCCGGTATTTTTTCAGATTGCCTATCCACTTAGCCGTTTCCTGGGGCTTGAACAGTGAGTAGTAAATATCATCCCGGTGGCTGAACCGGTTAAACTGATTCACCGTCACACTGGGTTCAACAAATGATGCATCCGCCGCTTTTATCGATTTAAGAATGGTTTCAAACACATCCAGCAGCTCTGCTGAAGAATCAGCCTTGTGAAAGCTGCCGCCGCCACTCTGAGCCAGGTCCCGGATCCAGTCGCTCGAGAAATTAAAGCCAATGGTATAAGTCTGGACAGTCTGATCGCCGCCCAGGCCTGATATCTGGTCGCTGTTTTTCAGATAACTGACCAATTCTTCACCGCAGTTTTCGGCACTGCTACCGGTGCTCGAACAGGCCTCAGAACCGGTATAGCCAAGCATATTTTCTATTTTTGAAACAGAATCATTGCGGTTGGTTGAGCCATCCGTCAGTAACACGATGTAACTCTTCTGGCATGACTCGGTAACAGGAGAAATATACACCGGGCTGCCGGTAATCTTTTCTTCTTTACAGTCACTGTCGTTCAGGTTGTCACTGCTACACCCTGTAGGCTGCACCAGTGTGCCGCCGGTGTATGACAAGGGGTGAGATACCCGGTTAGTTCTGCGGTTATCATAATAATAATCGTAATAGCCCCTTGATTTACCGTAATCCACCGCCCCGCCACGGTAGTACAGTGCCGCTTCATAAAGGGTATCTACAACCGGCGTACTGCCCTCTGTCGGAAGATCATTCACAAGTTCAATTAACTTAGAACGTACAATTCCGCCTGTCCCGACAGGCACATCATCCTTCTGAGCCAGAAACACCAGCTTAGGCATATACAAGGCTGAACCATCAAACGCATGGGCTGAACGTTCCCCCGTACCGGAAATCGTTAAAACGATGCTGTTACCCGGCGCCCAGCCCGACCGTGCAACCACCTGTTCGATTAACCCGGAAATATCCGGTGTACGGTGGACTTCATTTTCAGTATCCCAGGTACTGGTAATCGTCCAGGAAACAGAATTGTTGCCCGCATATATCTGTGAAGGTTTATGTGAATTACTGAAAGCAGGTGCATTATCTACATTTTCCGCTTTGATCGTCAGTTCAGCGGTACCGGTGGGATCGGTCTCATCCGTATAGAATTCGATATAAGCATGATTGATATCAGCCCCCTGCTTCAGCTGAACATTATTAAACCGAAGACCGACGATCTGATTGCCACGATTGTCATCAGTATCTGCCACTAACTCAAGGTCGCTGCTGTCGTAGTACATGCTGCCACTGCCATACTCTTCGACATCGTCATCGCCATTGGTAATGGATACAGAGTATTTCTTCACATTACAGGCGTCATCAGACACAGAATTGACGTCATACCGCACATCCAGCTGCACAGACTCCGTACTGCTGCCTTCAAAAGCATAAGCAAAACGCTGGCCTGAGCCCTTTACCAGCAATGTCAGCGCGTTCCCGCCACACCAGCCAGAACGGTTGGTAACTGATTCAATGACTGCTGACAGATCCGGCGATTCATAGGTCGTTTCCGCCGTCCAGCCAGGCGGTGACCAGCTCACCGTAGAAAGTGTCTTTTGCCGGGCGCCCAGGTTATTGTCAGTCGCTTCAAAAGCGGCACTGTCATCGGAATTTTCCGCCTGAACAATTAAATTAGTCGTTGCCGCTACATCATTACTGGCAACAAAACTGAGCTTCGCCGATGTAATATCCGCGCCCTGAGGAATAGTTAGCCCCTCAAAACGTAAGCCAACATAATCATTGGTAGCTGCAGGGCTGGTATAGGTGTAGGTGATATGTAACTTGGGTGCCGCTGAAGGCTCGCCATCAAACGACTCAAAGCGGCGAATATTATTATTACTTGTACCGGGGTCATCTTTAAGTACAAACACCATCCGGTCCATCGCATCCCAGTCTGCACGGTCAATAATCGCCTGAACAACACTCGTTATATCCGGCGATGTAACCTTTCCGTCAACAGGTGGTTCCTCTGTCAGCGTCCAGTTAACCTTTTGAGACGTCAGTGTTCGTGAAAGAATCTTATGCGAATTTGAAAAACGTTGGGGATCAGATGAATCTTCGCCGTAAATATCGATATACACCGGTCCTCTGAGGACTTTCCCGACTTCGAACTCCAGCCGTGCATCAGTGACAATTGCTCCCCGGGGCACATCCACATTGTTAAACTTCAGGCCAACTACACCGTCATTATTACCCCGGCGAACATAGTGCATATTCTTGTTGTTCAGCCTTAAACGGTTATTGCTGACTTCCTCTTCTGCATCATCTTCAGCATGAGCTACCTGAACAGTGACCGTTTCCGTAACCGTGACCGAAGGATGGGTGATCAGACTTAACTGGTCATTATTCAGAATAACGGAATTATCGCTCAGCTGTTCGGCATCATTTGCACCGCTTTCGATACTGGCCTGCGCAACGCCGGTCAGTACATCGTCGCCAACAACTGCCCCAATAGGCTCATCAATATAGGTAACAGGGTAGATGACCGGCCCGCCGGGATTATTAAACTGCATAAGGCCGGCGTTAATATCCTGAACATTGGTGAGCATCGAATTCATCGCAGCCTTCATGCGATCCATACGGGTTACACTTGTGCCGTCAGTCCATCCCATCGAACCGGAAGTATCCAGAACGAACAACACATTGGGCCGAACACTGATGTTTGTGTTCCCCCCAAAGTAGATTTCGGTATCGTCCGCCAATGCAGGAAATGCAGCATAAAACGCAAGCAGAATGCCTAAGGTAAAACTTTTCTGTGAAGATCTCAGCGTACCCATGGATCACTCCTCCGTTACGTACGAAATGCGGTAGATTCCCTGCACCAGCTCTGTAGCGGCCTCGTCATCAGCATCACCAAATGTATCATTGTCATCGATATATCCCCGGCCATCTCCCTGAAATTTATAAGAGATGGTGGAATCCAGGGAATATCCAACCGGAATACCCTTCCCCTGATACAGCAGGAAGCTTTCTGAATTTAAGCGGTTAATATTCATATTGAAGGACTGCACAGAAGAACTGCCACCTTCCCCGGCATCAATGGCTTCAAACATGGCATCATCCGTTTCAACAATTTCGTTCAGGCTGCTTTCCGCAGCCTGAAACGTCTGTCCTGCAATATGGGCATTAAATGCCATTTTTTCTTCAGATGAAGAGGTCATCACCGATGCCGTTACCAACACCGATACCATCGCAATCGCCAGCAAAGTGACGACCAGAACGATGCCGGACTGATTTCTTTTAGGATGTTCTGCGTAACGCTTCATCATATGCTTAATTCCGCAACTGCAACGTGGCTGAAAATACTTTCCGGAGCCGCCTGTCCTGCTGATAAGTCGAAGCGGCACCTGATACTGTATTGGGCAACACATCTGTATCGAGCATGCTATAGCGGGTCGTGTCGTCAAACTCTTTAACCGCATCATTAGATGTCGCCATAACAGCAATTCGCAGCGCAACAACATTGTCCATATCCAGGTTCGCATCATCGGCAGCAACAAAACGAACAGCATCTGTTGGTAAACGTTCACCGTAGAGCACTATCAAACGCTCTATCCCTTCAACAACTTCAAACTCTGCGCGCAACTGCCGGTCATACTTGAACAGTGCAAAAATGTCATTTCCCTGTGTTGTATCCCGGCCGGTATCCTTGACGTAAAAGGCATTGGCGAGAAACCCCATAACCAGCACATCCTTACTGGCTGATTCCGTATATGAATTATTAAAATCTCCGGTTCCGGTATTAAGGGTTCCGTCATGCTCTAAAGAGAAGTTACCCGGCAGCTGCAGGGATAAATCATTCGTAATTCTGAACATGTCCGCACTGTCGCAGTCAGTCACGATAACCGTGCCACCCTGCCCAAGGCCCAAGTCCAGATTATCAACAGGTAACGCCTGGTTCGCAGCGCAAGTGCCAGCCGGACAGGTAACATTCGTTGAACTCGCCGTTGCATGCTGGATATACACAACATCAGAGTCGTTCAGTGGCCCGCCATTAATATTTAATTCATCAGCCTGTGCAGGTCTCGCCGGACTCCACACCCCGTCGGCAGCAACTCGGAACCCCTGCAAAGGAATAATATTAGTATTGATGTTGGCATTTACTGCCAGCACATTCACTTCAACCGAATTGGTATCAATACACCCCTGATAACCGGCCAACCTGAGATTCTGAATTAAATAATTCACGGCAAACCGGCCATTTTCCTGCAGCCTGGCAAGTGCGCTGCCGCTTCGCGCAGTATCATTCAGGCTGATATAGACCTGAAACACCCCCAGTAACAAAAACGTACTGATCGCCAGCGCTACCATCAGCTCAATCAGAGAGAAACCCGCAGACCTGCTTTTCATCATTGAACAACTCTGAAGTTAAGCCGAAGCTGATGCGTTTCGATACCTGACAAGTTATCCCCTACGACATTCCAGTCATTTTCCTGCCAACTGATTGTCACCGCTATATCGCCTGCAGACACAGCAACGACCCCGATAGCGTTAGGAATAGTGGCCTGGTAGCCAGCGCCATTAACACCTATACCGGCAACATCCCGAAAATGCTCAGTCCATTCCCGGATATCCTGAGCCGCTAAATCCGTTTCATCACACCCGGCAACCGTTGTAATACAGTTAACGGCAGCCGGCGTATTAGGAATACTTGATGTATCAAGGGCATAGTTACCATCATCTGCCAGGGCAAAGTCCTTGTTTATACGGATACGGGAGGCAATATCATAAGCAAGGAAACTGGCCTGACTTCTTATATATGCACTTTGATTTTCACTCAGGCTGGTTATCGCAAACGCAGCAACACCCAACATGACCACACTGATCAGCACGATTGAAATCAGCACTTCAATCAGGCTTACGCCGGCACTGAAAAACCTGGGGGTTAAGGAGGACACGATACATTCCCTCCTCCACCGGTATGGTCATTCAGAATACCGTCATTATTTTCATCCACAGCCATGCGCACCGAACCGGATAAATTAATCACGACTGCCCTTGCTTCCGCATCTACCCCGTTGCCGTCACACAGCACGAAAGATCCCGGCCGGGCATTCCCCCCTCTTAACTCTCCACGGGAATTAAACTGAATTCTGCCGGCCGCAAATGCAAAGCCACTTCTTCTCAGAGTATCCTGGCTCCCCAGCGCAGCAAAAACCTTCACGATACGGTCACCATCCCCTGCATCAACAACAGCATCCGCATCTGCGTCATTAAAAATAATCCAGCCATTTTCCCAGTTGGCCCCTGCGTTACAGCTGGTGCCGTTACTGGAAGAACAAATAGTCACTGCTGTTGACAGTTTGCCGGCCTCGGTTCGCCCTCTGGCCAGGCTGCCCATAAAAGTGTTAACAGATGACGCCAAACGGTTATTGCTGATAAGGGGTTCATAGCTGGCAGTCACCACCAGCAGTAACACAGAAAACACTGCTACAGTGATCAACAGCTCAACAAGCGTGAACCCTCGGGCAAACCGTGTTCCTGCTTCGTTTTTATGAAAACGCCCCATCACATCCAAACTCTGATAAAAGTTAAACCGCCCAGTCTAAAAACGAGTAAACACCATAAACAACGTGTTACATCATAGGTCAATAGCCCCTAGCACACAACAAGATCACTTTCCATCCCTAAAGCCAGTACAAACTCAGTATCAGTTGGTAAATTAAAACAGCGCTGTTTTAAAACAGCATATAAAAATCAGAAATTAACTGCCGAAAACCGGCAGGAATCAAACTTAAAAACGCAGACACTTAACACTCAATTTCTTGCAAGAAACCGATGAAAGGCTGATTTTATACTCCTCTAAATGGGCAGTAATCACACAGCACTCAGAGCGCCCTTCATGGGGTTCCCGTTATATCGCCATACCTCACCCGCCCAAGAATATTCACGACCAGTTCTTGCTTCAGGCTGCCGCAGACAACTGTAAAAGTGCCGTTGCCACCGCCCCGGAGTATGCCGTCAGGGGTAAAACTCAGGAAATCCCCCCTGCCACTGATTTCACAACCAGAAGCCGCACTCACACCTTGTTTGAGTAACCGGTCACTATCATCAAACCACTGGTTATTATCCGTATCAGCAAACAACAACCAGCCAATACTCCAGTTCCCCGCGCTGTTAATCCGGCTACCGGCACATTGCGACTGCTGATCATCATCCCGACGGCAGAGCACCACAAACTGCCCCAGCCGAATAGCATTCGCTTTGGCCGCAGCAACCAGCGCCACCAGTTGCCGGCTGCTCCCCTGAATATCAAAGTGTGCCTTGATACTCTGATAATTCGGAACAGCGACAGTGACCAGTAACGTGACAACACTCAGAATCACTAACAGCTCTATCAGGGTGAACCCCCGAACAAACCTGCCCGGTTGCTGTTTGCAATCTGAATACATACTCTCAGTCCCTGAGATATTCTGCAGCCAAAGAATCAAACAAATGTATTAAATCATCATCTTACATAGCAGAACAGTTTTTAAACAGATATTCCTTTATGTCCCGAACAGGAAAAACCAAAACCTCTGCTCTATATTTACATAGCTGAGCTGAACATCAGTAAAACGTAATCATGGATGAATACACAAGGATACCGTCATGAGCCCAAAAGGATTTACGCTCATTGAAGTACTGGTCGCCCTGAGCCTGGCCAGTATCACTTTAATTGCCATCAGCGCATCGCTGCTTTACTCAAACCGACTTGCACGATTTTCCTTACAGGAGGCCCAGGCATACAGCCTGATTCAGTTTATGGCCGGCCACATACAGTCAAATCCGGCAGCAGCTACCAGCGGTGTGTTTCAGCAAGCGGCCAGCCAGCATACTGCGTGCTATCAACTTAGCGGCTGTACAGCAGACGATATGGCAAAACATGCTCTGTATGACTGGCAACAGCGAATAACACAGACACTGCCCTCCGGGGCAGGAATTATATGTCCCACTCCACCGCCAACAAGCCTGCGCTGCAATCTGTCTGACAGAGCTCTGGTGTTAGCTATCCGGTGGCAGGCCCCTTCCGGAGAATACAGCGTATATCAGCCTGTCAGTTTCTGATATGCCCGGCAACAAACAACACGGGTTCAGTCTGGTTGAGCTGATGATTGCCACAGCACTCAGCTTACTGCTGATACTGCTCACCACTCAGTTTGCCCTGATCAGCCACCGCAGCTTTCAGATGAACAATGCTCATCAGGAATTAGCAGAAAGCGGCTGGACTGCCCTGCATTTTTTGCGTCAGGATATTCAGCAGGCAGACTACTGGGGCTGTATCGGAAACAGGAGCACTGTCTATAACGGATCCAATAACAGCGTTTACTCGCCGGCATTTGCCATTACCGGCGAAGATGATTCAGGCATTAACCGGAGTGATATCATCCGTATCATCAGAGTCACGGAACCGCCGGTGCTGACTGACCAGCGTATGCAATACACCGAAAGCCCGGTAAAACTCAGACGCACACACTTTCAGCGCCGCCAGACAGTGGTCATCACAAACTGTGTGAACAGTGACATATTCACCATCACTGACGCATCCGGCAACCAGCTTGGTCATGCGCAAAGCCAGGACACCCGGGGCAACATCTCTGCCCATCTTCAGCATGCTTATCCCATAGATTCCCGCATATACCGGGTTGTACGAATCACATACGAACTGCGGCTGAGCAACGGTATACCGACACTCTACCGTCAGCACGATACCGCCCGCGCCCAGGCACTCCTGGAAAATATTGAACAGCTGCAATTTCTCTATGGCGAAAATACGGACAACACTCCCAGGCCGGAGCGTTACCTGCCCATCAGTCAGATTACCGACCCGACACAAATTCAAAGCATACAGGTCACCCTGACCGCACGCTCCAACGACCGGATTCAGCACAATAACACCGAGCCGTTCAGACAAAGCTTTAGCGCAGTCATCCCGGTCTTTAACCGCTTACAGAATGAGTAACTGACATGAAAAACAGGCTTACCGGCTTCAGCTTTATTGAGCTGATGATTGCACTGACCATCATCAGCATACTTATATTGCTGGCTTATCCCTCATATATTCAGCACCGGCTTACCGCAAACAGAGAACAGGCAAAACAACTGCTTCAGGCCTGCGCGACAGAGCTCACCCTGTACCACAAAACCACGCAAAGCTATGAGGACATAGCCCTTCAGCCACTGCCATCACCGCTGCAGAACGTCTGCAACACTCCTCATATTCAGACACTGAAACATGAGAGCTATCAGCTAAAAGCCCTGTCTGCCAACCTGCATACTTACCAATTAATTGCACAGCGGCAGGGGTCGCAAAGCAACGATATCTGTGGCGACCTGACCATTGATCAGCACGGCAAAAAAACCTTACAGAACACGCAAGACGCATCACTTGAAGACTGCTGGTAAATGAACATTCGAACCACCCAACAGGGCGCCGTCCTGTTTACCTTACTGCTGTTTCTGCCAGTGATTGGCTGGCTGAGCAGCATCAGTTGGCAAAGCATTCAGCTTCATCTGGAAACCACTGACCGGCACAGCGAGCAGCAGCGCCTGATCACTCAGGCTCAGCAAGCTCTGTACCGCACGGAAAATATATTGGAAACAGAGTACCACCAGCCTTTTGACCGGCAATGCAATGCTGGCCGGTGTAACGCAGTTATATCACCAGATGAAAGCACTTTTCAGGTATTGAGGAACGGACAAAACCCCGTCACCACGCAGCATTATCTGCTGGAGAAAAACCGGCAAAGCAACCTGAGCAGCGGAGTAACGGACAACCGCTATAAGATCCACATACTGATCAAACACTCAGATACGCAGCAGAAAATACACTTGTCCGCGATATATAAGATCAGGCAAGGAGCAGCCATCAGACAATCATGGCTGCTGGAGAAAACAATCTGAAAAAGAAGGGGTGTTACTCTGCAGATTCCACAGCAACAATTTTGACGTCAAACAACAGTGTCTGGCCTGCCAGCGGATGATTGAAGTCCACCGTTACCTGTGCATCATTAAATTCACTGATCACACCTGGGAGCTCGCCGTTTCCGGCATCACTGAACGAGATCACCAGTCCTGGTTCAAGCTCCATGTCTTTAAACTGACTGCGGGGGAAGGTCTGCATATTGTTTGGGTTAGTCATCCCAAACCCTTGCTCAGGCAGAATCTCAAACTGCTGTTCATCGCCGCTGTTCAGCCCCAGAAGCACCCGCTCAAACCCTTCCAGCATTTGTCCGTCGCCCATTGAGAAACTTGCCGGTTCAGATTCGAAGTTAGAATCCACGACCTGGCCGTTCATCAGTTTAATTGCGAAGTGCAACGTGACCTGGCTGTTTTCAGCAATTGAACAAGAAGACATACACCACTCCAGTTTATAACGGCTTCAGTTAAGGAAACCGAACTATTTCGATTCCTGACGGAACATATCCACGATCAGCATGAAGGCACCGCAGGATATTGCCACGTCGGCAAAATTAAAGGCCGGGAAATACGTATTCTGATAATGGAAAGACAGGAAGTCGATCACATAACCATAGACAACCCTGTCAAACAGATTACCCAGAGCGCCGGCCATCACCAGTGCCAGCGCACAGCCCAGCCAAACCTGATTGCGGGGTGTACGGTACATCCACACCAGCAGCACACCGCTCATACCCACTGCCACAACAGTGAAAAACCAGCGCTGCCAGCCTCCGGCATCTGCCAGAAAGCTGAACGCAGCGCCCTTGTTGTATAACAGTGTCAGATCAAACACCGGCAGTTGCGGATGCGGTATGCCATAAGGCAACACCGAATCCGCCAGCGTTTTAGTCGCCAGATCAAAACCCAGCACCAGCAGAACCAGCCATAGCCATACCAGCGCTGTAGAACGAAACATTGTCATCCTGTGATCCTGTTATCTGTGCCCGAATTAAGCAAAGCTGCGCTGTTCGCCAGCGCCGCCGACATTCTCAACACAGCGGCCACACAGTGCTTCATGCTCTGCGTTCTGTCCCACGTCTTCACGGTGGTGCCAGCAACGGTCACACTTAGCCTGCTCAGACTTCACGACCTGAACACTCAGACCTTCCAGCTCAGTCGCGACGGCATCACCGGCTTCAGCCAGCGGACGCACGGCTGCCTGAGATGTAATCAGTACAAAGCGCAGTTCATCTTCCAGCTTATTCAGCTGAGCCTGCAGCTCAGGGGCACAGAACAGGGTAACCTCTGCTTCCAGACTGCCACCGACGTTACCGGCGCTACGCTGGTTTTCCAGTTCTTTATTCACCGCAGTTTTCACCGCCAGAACCTGTTGCCAGAAATCACGGCCCAGTTCAGCATCAGCATTCAGATCAGACAAACCTTCATACCAGGTCGTCAGCTGAACCGACTCAGCCCGCTCACCTGGCATCTGCTGCCAGATCTCATCAGCCGTAAAGCTCAGAATCGGCGCAACCCAGCGTACCAGCGCTTCCATGATGTGGAACAGTGCAGTCTGGCAGGAACGACGGGCAACAGAATCTGTCTTCGCGGTGTACTGGCGGTCCTTAATGATATCCAGATAGAAGCCACCCAGATCCAGTGAACAGAAGTGCGATACTTTCTGATACACCTGCAGCATCTGGTACTGATCATAATGACCAACCAGCTCTTCCTGCAGCTGTGCGGTGCGGTCCACCGCCCAGCGATCCAGCGCCACCATGTCTTCCGGTGCTACCAGATCCGTTTTCGGATCAAAACCGCTCAGGTTGGACAGCAGGAAGCGGGCGGTATTACGGATCCGGCGATAGGCATCCGCCGTACGCTTCAGAATCTCATCCGACACAGTCATCTCAGAGCTGAAGTCAGTAGACGCAACCCACAGACGCAGAATATCCGCACCGTACTTATTCATTACTTCCTGTGGCGAAACAACGTTACCCACAGACTTGGACATCTTACGGCCGTCACCATCCACAGTGAAACCGTGCGTCAGTACCTGCTTATAAGGCGCGGTACCTTTAATCGCAATCGCCGTTTTCAGGGAAGACTGGAACCAGCCACGGTGCTGATCAGAACCTTCCAGATACATGTTAGCCGGGTATTCCAGCCCTTCTGTACGGTCCAGCACAGAGTAGTGCGTCACACCGGAATCAAACCATACATCCAGGGTATCCAGTACTTTTTCATACTGATCCGCTTCAGCACCCAGCAGGGATTCAGCTTCCAGATCAAACCAGGCATCGATGCCGGTCTTTTCAACTTCCAGCGCCACCGCTTCAATCAGTCGCGGCGTTTCCGGATGCAGTTCACCGGTATTCTTATTTACAAACAGGGCAATTGGCACACCCCAGGTACGCTGACGGGAAACACACCAGTCAGGGCTTTGCTCAACCATCGCCTCAATGCGGTTCTGGCCCCAGCCCGGGAACCATTCAACCTGTTTGATAGCATCCAGTGCTTTGGTCTTCAGACCTTCCTTGTCCATGCTGATGAACCACTGTGGCGTAGCACGGTAAATCAGCGGCGTCTTAGTCCGCCAGCAATGTGGATAACTGTGATTAAACTTCTTCTGGATAACCAGACGGTTATTCGCTTCCAGCGCCGCAACGATCTTATCTTCTACTTTGTACACGTGCTCACCGGCAAACTCGCCTGCGGCCTCTACAAATACACCGTTACCGGCAACAAGATTCAGGGTACCGATATCGTAGGCACGGCCTACGTTAAAGTCTTCCACACCGTGATCCGGTGCAGTGTGTACTGCACCGGTACCGGCATCGGTGGTAACGTGATCACCCAGGATCACAGGTACCTGACGTTCATAGAACGGATGTGCCAGCATCTGACCTTCCAGCGCCTGACCTTTACAGCGGCCAACCACCTGATAATCTTCAATGCCATAGCGACCCATGGTGTCTTCAACCAGCGCTTCTGCCAGCAACAGACGCTCAGTACCGGCACCGGCATCACACTGTACCAGCACATAATCCAGCTCAGCGTTCAGAGAAACTGCCTGGTTAGCCGGCAGGGTCCACGGCGTTGTTGTCCAGATAACAACTGAAGCTTCACCTTCACCTGCTGGCTGACCAAAACAGCCAAGGAATGCATCAGCATCCAGTGGTGCAAAACGCACATCAATGGCCAGCGAGGTTTTATCCTGATATTCCACTTCCGCTTCGGCCAGCGCAGAACCGCCCACCACACTCCAGTAAACCGGTTTATAACCTTTTACCAAGTGGCCGTTTTCAGCAATTTTACCCAGCGCACGGATGATGTTCGCTTCGGTGCCGAAGTTCATCGTCAGGTACGGATTTTCCCAGTCACCCAAAACACCCAGACGGATAAAATCTTTCTTCTGGCCGTCTACCTGACGGGCAGCGTACTCACGGCACTTCTTACGGAAATCTGAAAAAGACAGCTTCACACCGGCTTTGCCGTGTTTCTTCTCAACGTTGTGTTCAATCGGCAGACCGTGGCAGTCCCAGCCCGGCACATACGGCACGTCAAAACCGTCCAACGTACGGGACTTAACAATGATGTCTTTCAGAATCTTGTTAACTGCATGACCAATGTGGATGTCACCGTTCGCGTACGGCGGGCCATCATGCAAAATAAATTTTTCACGACCTGCGCTGACCTGACGAATCTTCTGATACAGATCCATTTTCTGCCATTGTTTTAGCATCTGCGGCTCTTTCTGAGCCAGATTGCCACGCATCGGAAAGGCCGTTTCCGGCAAGTTCAAAGTCGCTTTGTAATCGGTCATCGTGGTATCGCTTCTGGATCTCTGTTTATTCTCGTCAGACCTTTACAGTCTGAATAAGATATCTGTTAATTCGGTTTTATTGGCTGCCGGCAAAAAATGCCCTGGCAGCATCAATATCTGCAAAAATCTGTGCTTTCAGTGCATCCAGACCATCGAACTTTTGTTCGCCCCGGATGAAATGTTTAAATTCTACGCTCAGCAGGCGGCCATACAGGTCACCGGAAAAATCAAACAGGTGCGCTTCCAGTACCGGCTTAGTACCGTTCACCGTCGGCCGCATGCCGACGTTGCACACGCCTTGCAGCGTCTTGCCATCACTGAGATGCGCATTGATGGCATACACCCCTCGCAGAGGGCAGGGAAACCGGTGCATCCGCACATTGGCGGTTGGCACACCCAACTGACGCCCCAGCGCCTGACCATGCATCACCCGCCCGGTAACCCGGTAATTACGTCCCAGTAAACGGCTGCTAAGGGCCAACTGGTTGTCTGCCAGCGCTTTGCGAATACGGGTGCTGCTCACCCGCTCACCATCTACGTCAAAGGTCGCCGTGTTTTCAACGCTAAAGCCGTGCGTCACGCCACTCTGGCAGAGCATCTGATAATCCCCGGCACGGTCGCAGCCAAACCGGAAGTCATCGCCCACCACCAGATGCTTGATCGCCAGGCCGTTCAATAGCAACTGCTGCACGAAAGCCTCTGCAGTCATTGCACGCAGGCGTTCATTAAACGTCAGGCACACAACCCGGTCGACGCCCTGCTGTTCCAGCAGGCGCACTTTCTCGCCAAAGCGTGTTACCCGGGGCAGCGCCTTATCACCACAGAAAAACTCCTGCGGCTGGGGCTCAAAAATTATAACCACCGACGGTAGCTGCAATTCAGCCGCTTTACGCTGCAACTGACCCAACACCTGACGGTGTCCCAGATGAACACCGTCAAAATTACCAATCGTCGCGACGCAGTCACGGTGCGTATCACGGAGATTGTGCAGGCCTCGAATCAGTTCCATAAACAGCGATCAACTCATCAGTAGCAAAAAAATCAGCGCGGAATTATACCTCAGATAGCGGCCCCGGAGTACTCCGATACCTGACTATTTTTTCGGCATTTTCAGGGCCGTAAATGGCGCATCCGCAAACCGGTCGCCAACAGGGCTACCAGATAAACCAGCCCCCCCAGCCCAACCAGCATAGCCATCTGTCCGACCCGCTGCCACAGGGTGAAGTCAAGCCACAGGAACGCATCGGCAGCCAGCCAGTACAACAGCCCGACCATCAGACCATTGGCCAGCAGAATCCGCACCGCCATCAGCCCCCAGCCCGCCTGCCAGACAAACACACCATCACGGCGCAGCCCTCTGAGCAGCAAACCGGCGTTCAGAAAAGCCGACAGTGTTGTCGCCAGCGCCAACCCGACGTGATCGAGCGGGCCGATAAGCGCCAGATTCAGCGCCATATTCACAACCATCGCGATAATCCCGATCCGCACCGGTGTTTTTGTGTCCTGACGGGAAAAATACCCCGGCGCTAATACTTTGATCAGCATGAATGCGATCAGACCACAGGCATAAGCCCGCAGACTCATCGCCGCCATCATGACATCCCGGTCCTGCATTTCACCGTAATGGAACAACGTCGCGATCAGCGGCTCAGCCAGTATCAGCAACGCCAGTGCCGCCGGCACACCAATCAGCAGTACCATCCGTACCGCCCAGTCCAGGGTTCGGGCAAAATGCTCAGTGGATTTTTCAGCATGCTTGCGGGACAGACTCGGCAAAATCACCGTCGCAATGGCGATACCAAACACCCCCAGCGGCAATTCTGCGAGCCGGTCAGAATAATACAGCCAGGACACACTGCCGGTTTGCAGGAACGACGCCAGCAATGTATCCAACAACAGGTTTATCTGGCTGACCGACACACCAAACAACGCCGGAATCATCAGCACCATAATCCGCTTTACACCTTCGTGCTGCCGGTCCACCCGCGGACGGGGCAACAACTGAAGGCGCCACAGAAACGGCATCTGGAACAGCAACTGCACACAACCGGCAATCAGCACCCCAAGCGCCAGCGCCATGACCGGCTGATCAAATACCGGCTGCAGCCAAATGGCCGCGCCGATCAGGGATAAGTTCAGTAATACCGGTGTAAACGCCGGAACAGCAAAACGCTCATAACTGTTCAGCACACTGCCCGCCAGCGCCGTCAGTGAAATCAGCAGCAGATACGGAAACGTCAGGCGCAACATATCGACCACCAGATCGTAACGCTCCCCGCCCTGCAGATAAAAACCTGGCGCAAACACCATCGCCAGAAATGGCGCCCCTAACACCCCCAGCGCCGTGACCAGCATTAACACCAACCCCAGCGTACCGGTTACCCGGTCAACCAGAGCCTTAACCGCCGCTTTATCCTGCTGAGAACGGTATTCCGACAGCACAGGTACAAATGCCTGGGAGAACGCCCCTTCAGCAAACAGCCGGCGCAGGAAATTGGGAATTTTGAACGCCACAAAAAATGCATCAGCACCGCTGCCCGCGCCAAAAAAATTTGCCACCACGACATCACGCGCCAGCCCCAGCACCCGCGATAACATCGTCATCAGGCCCACCACCGCACTGGATCGCAACAGACCCGGAGAAGTGTTTTTCTGTGCGGCTGAACCCTGCCTGCCCTTGCTGTTACTCAAGTTTTCGCCCTGTTGCGTCAAAAATTTTCCGTCCGATGATAACGCCTCAATAATTAAATTGCTGCATTTATTGACAGACGACCTACAAACAGGAATAATTTCGCGTCTCAAAAAACGATGCCGGCACCTCCCCTTTTAGCAGGGTTATTTGCCGGGTAATTTGAATTTATATATTAAAGGAGTCGGATCGTGGCAAATTCCGCAGGATCCCGCAAACGCGCTCGTCAAGCTGAGAAGCGCCGTCAACATAACGCTAGCCTGCGTTCCATGGTTCGCACCTACGTTAAGAAAGTAACTGCAGCTATCGAGTCTGGCGACCACGCTGCTGCAACTGCTGCTTTCGTTACTGCTCAGCCAATCATGGACAGCGCAGTAAACAAAGGCCTGTTCAACAAGAACCAGGTTGCACGTAACAAGAGCCGTCTGAACGCCCGCATTAAGCAGCTGGCTGCATAAGCGCTTTTGACGCATTCAAAAAAACCGGCTTTTGCCGGTTTTTTTATGCCTGCCATTTACAGCAGAGAATTACAAAATATCAGGCCAGCACCAGATTATCCCGGTGAACCAACTCTTCCTCACCCATAAACCCAAGCACTTCCACAATATCACCGCTCGGCTTACCGATAATTCTTACCGCATCTTCAATGCCGTAGTTCACCAGACCGCGCGCCATCACCATACCCGACTCATCCACCAGAACAACCATCTCACCACGGGAGAACTCACCCTCTACCGCTTTCACGCCGGCCGGCAGCAAACTCTTACCACCTGATACCAGCGCCTTCACAGCACCCGCATCCAGCGTCAGAATACCCCGCGCTTGCAAATGCCCGGCAATCCACTGTTTACGGGCCGCCATCGGCGTTTGTTCCGGCACCAGCAAGGTTCCCAGATCCTCAGCCGCTTTCAGCCGTAACAGCACTTCATCTTCACGACCGCTGGCAATAACCGTTAACGCTCCGGAGCGGGCCGCCAGCTTGGCCGCACGCACCTTGGTAGCCATTCCGCCACGCCCAAGCTTTCCGCCATCACCGGCCATCGCCTCGAGAGACTGATCACCGGAACGGGCCTCAGAAATCAGCGTAGCATCCGGATCATGACGGGGGTCTGCAGTAAACAACCCCTTCTGATCCGTCAGCAGAATCAGCGCATCCGCCTCAACCAGATTGGCAACCAGCGCCCCCAGCGTATCGTTATCACCGAAACGGATTTCTTTGGTAACCACGGTATCGTTCTCATTCACTACCGGCACAACCCCCATTGAAATCAGGGTCCGCAGGGTTGCCTGAGCATTCAGGTAACGCTTACGGTTAGAGTGATCCTCATGGGTCAGCAATACCTGCGCCGCATGCGTATCATGGCGTTGAAAATTCGACTCATACGCCTGCACTAAGCCCATCTGCCCCACAGCGGCTGCCGCCTGGAGCTTATAGACCTCATGGGGACGGTCAGGCCAGCCCAGCCGGGTCATACCTTCAGCAATGGAACCGGATGATACCAGCACAATTTCCACGCCATCGCGCTTCAACTGCGCTAACTGGTCAACCCAGCGTGAAATCGCTGCCTGATCCAGCCCTTCACCGTCATTGGTCAGCAGCGCACTGCCTATCTTCACTACCCAGCGACGTGTTTTACCAAGCTTACTGCGCGCCTCGCTCACCATTTACTCCCGCACGTATTCCACTTCAACATCGTAATCGTCGTCATCAAAGTCATCGTCATCCAGACCGTCATCATTACGGCGTCTGGCACGCGCTTCTTCACGCATCTGCTCAATGCGCTCACGACCTTCCCTATCAATCATCCGGCGAACGTCCGCCTCTTCTTCAGCCAGCTCCGGATTTTCAAGCAGTGCTTCAGCACGGGCATCCAGATAACGCTGAATATCCTGCACCAGCGCCTGAGTACCGTCTTTATTCAGTGCAGAAATCCGATACACCGGACCTTCCCAGCCCAGCGCATCAACTACCGCCTGACAGCGCTCTTCACGCTCATCTTCCGGCACCATATCCAGCTTATTCAACACCAACCAGCGCTCCTGATCCGCCAGAGTCGGGCTGAACTTCTCCAACTCATGCGCAATCACCTGCGCCGCTTCAGGCGGCGTCAGCTCATCCCAGGGCGCCATATCAACCAACTGTAAAAGAATACGGTTACGGGCCAGGTGCTTCAGGAAACGAATACCAAGACCCGCCCCTTCAGCCGCACCTTCGATAATCCCCGGGATATCTGCAATCACAAAGCTGCGATGCTTTTCAGTACGGACCACACCCAGATTCGGTACCAGCGTGGTAAACGGATAATTGGCTACCTTAGGCTTTGCCGCCGATACCGACCGGATAAAAGTCGACTTACCGGCATTCGGCAATCCCAGCAGACCAACATCTGCCAGCACTTTAAGCTCAAGCTTCACGTTACGCGTTTCACCCAGGCTACCATTCGTGGTCTGACGTGGCGCGCGGTTCACACTGCTTTTATAACGGGTGTTACCCAAGCCATGAAAACCACCCTGAGCAACCTTCTCAACCTGACCAATTTTAGTCAGATCCGCCAGCACCTCATCAGTGTCCACATCAACAATTGTGGTCCCCACCGGCACCTTCAGAATCAGGTCTTCGCCTTTCGCACCGGTACAGTTACGACTCATACCGTTCTGGCCGTTTTCTGCTTTATAACGGGGCTGAAAACGGTAATCGATCAGCGTATTCAGTGACTCATCCGCCTCCGCATACACCGACCCGCCATCACCGCCATCACCGCCGTCAGGACCACCTTTAGCAACGAATTTTTCACGGCGGAAACTCATGCAACCATTGCCGCCCTTTCCTGCTTCAATGGTTATACTGGCTTCATCTACAAACTTCATTATTCATCCCTCCGTTCAGGATCGGATGTCTCTCAACTCACTGTTGAAAACACTCCCTCAGAAGCCCTTTCAACAGCACGCCACCAGACATCATCATTACAATATACTGCCGCTCTTCCAATTAAGCAGCTAATTCGCTGTCCATACACACAAGACATAAAAAAAGCCCCGCCGCGGCGGAGCTTTTTAAATACGTTTAAAGCTCGATTAAGCGGTTTCGATCGTGATGTACTTACGCTTTTGCGGGCCTTTAACAACAAATTTCACAACACCGTCTGCTTTTGCAAACAGAGTGTGGTCTTTGCCGATACCTACGTTTTCACCAGCGTGGAACTTAGTACCGCGCTGACGAACCAGGATGTTACCAGCTGCAACAACCTGACCACCGTAACGCTTAACACCTAAGCGTTTCGACTCGGAATCGCGACCGTTACGCGTACTACCTGCTGCCTTCTTATGAGCCATCTGTCAGTCTCCTATCCAGGTTATTAGGCGTTGATGCCAGTGATTTTAACTTCGGTGAAGTGCTGACGGTGACCCATCTGCTTCATGTGATGCTTACGACGCTTGAACTTCATGATATGAACTTTCTTAGCGCGGCCGTGATCAACGATCTCACCAACAACTTTAGCACCAGCTACAACTGGAGCGCCGATTTTAACGTCGTCGCCATCTGCTACCAGTAAAACGCGATCGAATTCAACGTTTGCACCTGCTTCAGCGTGCAACTTTTCAACTTTCAGCGTCTGACCTTCTTGAACACGGTATTGCTTACCGCCGCTCACGATTACTGCGTACATTTCTTTCTCCGGTTTAAAACCCGCCCTGCTACTGTTTGTAAGAAGCCTATTTCTAATGGCAGCGCCATATAATAGGGAGCGAATTTGGATGGGTTAGGGCGCGAGATTATATACAAGTCAACTGACAACCACAAGCCCATTACTGCTTACCCAGAGGCTTTTCTTGACACTGCTATTCAACCCCCCTAGCATGCTGGCCTAACTTCCGTATCAATAATACTATGCGACATGCAGCCACATCAGCTAAACCCTCTTATTGAACCGCAGTTTGAAGCGGTAAATGACTACATAATCAACCACTTGCATTCGGGTGTTCCGCTAGTCGAAAAGATTGGGCACTACATTGTAGAAAGCGGTGGCAAGCGAATTCGTCCGCTGCTGGTATTACTGGCAGCCAATGCCGCCAATTATGAAGGCGAGCAGCACATTTCACTGGCCGCCGTCATTGAATTCATTCATACCGCCACCCTGCTGCACGACGACGTTGTCGATAATTCAGATTTACGTCGCGGCAACTCAACAGCCAACGCCAAGTGGGGCAATGCACCCAGTGTCCTGGTCGGTGACTTCCTGTACTCCCGCGCATTCCAGATCATGGTTGAGCTGAACAGCATGGAAATAATGAAAGTTATTTCCGACGCCACCAACATCATCGCAGAAGGCGAAGTATTGCAGCTGCTGAACGCGAAGAACCCGGACACCACAGAAGACGCCTACATGCAGGTAATTCTGGGCAAAACCGCCATGCTGTTTGAGGCTGCTACTGAATCCGGCGCCATTCTAGCCGGAGCAGACAAAGCACAACAGGAAGCGCTGCGACTGTTTGGCCGCCACATCGGCATCGCCTTCCAGATCATCGACGATGTGATGGACTATCTGAGCACCGCTGAAGAAATGGGTAAAAACGTCGGCGACGACCTGGCCGAAGGCAAAGCCACACTGCCACTGATTCACGCTATGCGCGAAGGCACTGACGAACAGCGCAAGCTGATCCGCAAAGCCATCCGTAAAGGCGGCCTGGACGACTTACAGCCGGTACTGGACATCGTTCACGCCACCGGTGCCATTGAATACGCACGCAGCCAGGCATATCAGCAGGCCGACCTGGCAATTGCAGCGCTGGATGCCCTGCCCGACACATCTTTCAAAGCAACCATGATTCAACTGGCAGACCTTGCCGTCAGACGGAAAAGCTGATCAGTTTCAGGCCTCCCTGCACAGGAGGCCTGATCTTTCTGACAGCAGCCTCCGGCAAGCACTTAATTGCAATAATAATTCTCATTTATGCTGCACAACAGCAATAATACGGATTTTAGCAATTCAACCCGTGATACTGGCGAGTTTAGCCGGTATAATCAGCCGATATTTTAGCTTCAATTTACGGATCTACAGTTCAAATGACTAAACCTTCTTCTTTTAACCGTGACGAACTGCTGTCATGTGGTCACGGTGAGATGTTCGGCCCAGGCAATGCCCGACTCCCGATTGACAACATGCTGATGATGGACCGCATCATCAATATCAGCTCCGAAGGCGGCAAATACGGCAAAGGCCAGATCATTGCTGAACTCGACATCCACCCGGACCTGTGGTTCTTCCAGTGTCACTTCCCTACCGACCCTGTTATGCCAGGCTGCTTAGGCCTGGATGCAATGTGGCAGCTGGTAGGCTTCTACCTGGGCTGGCGCGGCAACCTGGGTCGCGGTCGCGCACTGGGATCCGGCGAAGTAAAATTCACCGGCCAGATCCTGCCGACAGCTAAAAAAGTTACTTACACCATCGACCTGAAACGCGTCATCGAACGTAAACTGGTTATGGGCATTGCTGACGGAACCGTTTCAGTTGACGGGCGCGACATCTACAGCGCCACCGACCTGCGTGTAGGCCTGTTCACGTCTACCGACAATTTCTGATTGCGGATCACCAGCAACTCTTCACAGCCTGCTTTTTAACTGAAGGCAGGCTAAACACAATTTACGAGTAATACAGAGAGGCATCCTATGAGACGCGTCGTAGTTACCGGAATGGGTATCGTTTCTTGTCTGGGAACAGATAAAGAAACCGTCTTAGATTCACTGCAACAGGGCCGTTCAGGTATCAAGTTCCAGGAAGAATATAAGGAGATGGGCTTCCGCAGCCATGTCGCCGGTAGCATTGATCTGGATTATAGCGACCTGATCGACCGCAAACTGGTTCGCTTCATGGGTGATGCTGCTGCATATGCCTACCTTTCTATGGACCAGGCCATCAAAGATGCCGGCCTGACCGAAGAACAGGTATCCAACGTTCGTACCGGCCTGATCGCAGGCTCCGGCGGCGCATCTTCAGCTGATATCGTTGAAACTGCCGACGTTCTGCGCAGCAAGGGCGTACGCCGCGTAGGCCCTTACCGCGTAACCCGCACCATGGGCAGCACCGTATCTGCATGTCTGGCAACGCCGTTCAAAATCAAGGGCGTGAACTACTCAATCACATCCGCCTGCGCCACCAGTGCGCACTGCATCGGCAACGCGATGGAACAGATCCAGCTGGGCAAGCAGGACATTGTATTTGCCGGCGGCGGTGAAGAACTTCACTGGTCACTGAGTGTCATGTTTGATGCAATGGGCGCCCTGTCCAGCAAATACAACGACACGCCGGAAAAAGCTTCCCGCGCATATGACGCGAACCGTGACGGCTTCGTTATCGCCGGCGGTGGCGGTATGCTGGTACTGGAAGACTACGAACACGCCAAGGCCCGTGGTGCTAAGATCTACGGCGAACTGGTTGGTTACGGCGCAACGTCCGACGGTTACGACATGGTTGCCCCTTCCGGCGAAGGCGCACAGCGCTGCATGGAACAGGCAATGAGCACCGTTGAAGGCGACATTGATTACATCAACTCTCACGGCACCTCTACTCCTGCTGGCGACATCCAGGAACTGAAAGCCATGAAATCAACCTTCGGCGACAACATGCCTCCGGTCAGCTCCACCAAGTCACTGACAGGTCACTCTCTGGGTGCAACCGGTGTACAGGAAGCGATCTACAGCCTGCTGATGATGGAAAACAAATTCATCTGCGCATCCGCTAACGTAGAAGAGCTGGACCCTGCCGCAGAAGGCCTGCCAGTTGTTACTGAGCGCAAAGACAACGTTGACCTGCAACGCGTCATGTCTAACAGCTTCGGTTTCGGTGGCACCAACTCCACACTGGTATTCCAGAAGCTGGACAGCTAAGCACACCGAATCCTATAAAACGGGGCACATGCTCCGTTTTTTTTCGCCCTGAGTATTTCAGCCCTTTCCCTGAGACAACAGCTGCGGATACTTACGCAAATATGCCCGTAACTGATGATAAGTAAGCCCCAGACTCTCAGCCGTATGTTTTTGCTGAAAGTGATTAAACTGTAATGCCCTGCCGATCAGCCGCTGCTCAAAATGAGCCACCTGTTCTTTAATATTCCCCGCAGCCACTTCATACTCACCCTGACCGGAACCCGCCTCAGCAACTGAGTTAACAGACGGAACATGCACTGACTTATCCCCAGGCTCATCCCAGGGCGAAGCAAACGGATCCGTTACGATGTCTGACAGAGGCCGCTCATAATCCTGATGCCGGTAAACGCTACGCTCAACGGCATTCTTCAGCTCACGGATATTGCCGGGCCACTGATACCCCTGCAACTGCTGCTTTGCCGCCGCAGAAAAACCGGCAAACACAGGTCGGTCCAGCTCCCTGCACATTGCCATTGCAAAGCTTTCTGCTAACAACAGGGCGTCGCCTTCCCGCAACCGCAGCGGCGGCAAATGCAACACATCAAACGCCAGCCGGTCCAGCAAATCAGCCCTGAACTCACCGTTAGCAGCCATGGCGGGCAGATCCGCATTGGTCGCCGCCACAACCCGCACATTTACCTGCAAGGTTTCCTGCCCACCTAATCGCTCTATCTCACCATACTCAATTGCCCGCAACAGCTTTTCCTGCACCCTCAGCGACGCCGTTGCCAACTCATCCAGAAACAGCGTGCCTTCATCAGCCCGCTCGAAACACCCCTTCACCTGCTTGTTGGCACCGGTAAACGCCCCGGCCTCATGGCCAAACAGCGCTGACTCCAGCAACGACTCACTCAGCGCTGCACAATTCAGCTTTATAAACGCCTGATCCCAACGCTCTGACAAATAATGCAGACGCTGCGCCATCAACTCCTTCCCCGTCCCCCGCTCGCCGATTACCAGCACCGGCTTATGCAACGGTGCCACCAGACTTAACCGCTCCAGCACCTGATCCAGAAGCGCCGACTCACCAATAATCGCAGGAATATCCATAGTTAAAATAGCCAAACATATAGTTTATTTGACTTAATATTAGCCAATTTAACAAACAAATAACAGTCAAAAAATACCACCACACAACGCATATCTATTTATTTTCAATGAGTTAGAAGAATTCCTGAAGAATTGGCACGCTACTCGCTATATACAGACCAGAACTTATATTTCAGGCAACACAATTAAGGAGATAACCATGGGCATTTTTTCCCGCTTTCAGGACATCGTAAACGCCAACCTGACATCGTTACTGGACCGCGCTGAAGATCCTAAAAAAATGATCCGTCAGATGATTCAGGAAATGGAAGACACCCTGATCGAAGTACGCAGCACATCCGCGAAGATTATCGCCGATAAAAAAGAACTGGAACGCCGCATTCAGATGCTCCGTGAAGAAGCCGGCGACTGGTTAAGTAAAACCGAACTGGCCATCAGCAAAGGCCGTGAAGATCTGGCAAAAGGCGCGCTGATTGAAAAACGCCGGGCAGAAGAAGCGGTTGACGCCGGCAATGATGAACTCAGCTTCCTGAGCGAACAGCTGGATGTACTCAACGACGAAATCAGCCAGCTTCAGGAAAAACTGGCCAGCGCCAAAGCCAAGCAGAAAGAACTGCTGGTACGGGAACAAACCGGCAAATCCCGTTTGGAAATCCGTAAGAAAACCAACCGGGAAACCCTTAACCGCGCATTTGAGAAGTTTGAACAGTATGAGCGCCGCCTCGACGACCTTGAAGGCCAGGTAGAATCATATGATCTGGGCAAAACCCAGAAAGCCAGCCTGGCGGACGAAATTAATGATCTGGCAACCGCAGATGACATTGAACGTGAGCTGGACGCAATCAAGAGCAAAATTAAAAACACAGCTGAATAGGCGAATACACGATGACAGCAATGGCGTTTTTCTTTGTGCCCTCCGTCATTTTCCTCAGTATCGTCGCCCCTCTGTGGCTGATACTGCATTACTGGAGCAAGCACAAATCTAACCGGGGGCTTTCAGATGACGACCAGCGTCTGATGGAAAGCCTCACCCATACAATAGAAGGGCTGGAACAGCGAATCGACAGCCTGGAACGCATCCTCGACGACCAGCATCAAGGCTGGCGACGGGAAAAGCACTGATCAGGAGATCATTATGCAGGACAACACAGCAAACAAAGCTAACGGTTACAACCGTAACCTGTACCGCAACCCTAAACGCGGCCCGCTGGCCGGGGTCTGCACAGGGCTTGCTGAATACTTTGAGATTCCGGTCTGGGTAGCCCGACTGATTGCAATCAGCCTGTTTATCTTTGTCTCACAGCTGTTTGTAATCGCCTACATTGCAGGCATTTTCTTACTGGCTAAACGCCCTGAAAGCCACTCACATACGCGCCGGCAACCACATCATGACAACGGGCTGTTTAATTACCAAAAGCCCGCCAGCGACCGCCTGAAGGACATTCATGAACGTTTACAGGCACTGGA
This sequence comes from Aliamphritea hakodatensis, assembly GCF_024347195.1. Taxonomy (NCBI): domain Bacteria; kingdom Pseudomonadati; phylum Pseudomonadota; class Gammaproteobacteria; order Oceanospirillales; family Oceanospirillaceae; genus Aliamphritea; species Aliamphritea hakodatensis. Next base: position 578,966 of record NZ_AP025281.1, on the reverse strand, counting down.
TAAGAAACTGAGAGGCATGGAAGGATACGTAACCTCCAAGAAGTATCAGTTCAACCGGGAAATAAACGACCTGTAACGGTTTGCAAGACACAAAAAACCCCGCCAGAGCGGGGTTTATTTTTGTCTTCAGTCGACCACTTTCAGCGCTCTAAGCTGCGCCTCCATCCATTCCACCGAGGGATCATGCAGCGCATCAACGGTCGGCTCATCCAGCTCAACCGGCTTACCGATTATGACCTTCACCGTTCCCGGCCGTTTAACAAAGCTCTTACCCGGCCAGTACAAACCGGCATCATGCACCAGCGGGACCAGCGGCACATTATTCGCTGCTGCCAGCATGGCACCGCCCTTATTAAATTTCCCTAACTGACCAACCGGCAAGCGGGTTCCCTGCGGGAAGATGACAATATTAATCCCTTCCTGCAGCCGCTCTTTACCCTGGGTAATCAGCTGCTTCAGCGCACCGCGGCGCTTACTGCGATCCAGCGCGATTGGCTTTAACATACCCAGCGCCCAGCCGAACCCCGGAATGCGCAACAGCTCCTGCTTCAGCACAGTGCACTGCGGGCGGATCAGCGTCTGCAAAAAGAAGGTTTCCCACTCACTGGAGTGGTTAGCCACAACCACATAGGCACCGTCTTTTGGCAGGTTTTCGCGGCCTTCAATTTCAACTTTAACGCCACAGGTAACCCGCAACCAGAACATACAGAAGAAATTAATGACGGTAATCAGCCGGAAACGTGCCCGGAATGGCAGCGCCCAGCCCACACACACGCAAAACAGTGAATAAACAAACATCACCGGGTAAAACACAGCATAAAACAGGCCGGCACGGATATAGGATAAAACCGAAGCCGACTCGGTATGAGGCACTTGCTCAGCGGTCACGATAGTGAATTCCTTGAAAGATATTTAAACGTCAGCCTGCCAGTGTCCGCTTTTGCCGCCTTTCTTTTCCAGCAGCATTACATCAGACATGACCATGCCTTTATCGACAGCCTTACACATGTCATAGATAGTCAGACCCGCCACCGACGCTGCGGTCAGTGCTTCCATTTCGACACCGGTCTGGCCAGCAAGTTTACAGGTTGCATGAATAACGATGCAGCTGTCTTCCGGACGGGGCGTCAGCTCCACTTTAACCTTACTCAGCATCAGCGGGTGACACAGCGGAATCAGATCGGCACAACGTTTAGCTGCCTGAATACCGGCAATGCGGGCAACCGCAATGACATCGCCCTTTTTATGCTCACCGGCAGTGATCATATGCAGGGTTTCCGGGAGCATCTTTACCACCGCCTGAGCAGTCGCTTCACGGCTGGTTACTGCCTTTTCAGACACATCCACCATATTGGCGTGCCCGTTCTCATCAAGATGAGTCAAACCTGTCATACACCCTCCTGCAGGGTATGTTTATTCTTAACCGGGTTAGCATACATCTGACGCAGAATCTCTGCGGCCGTCGGCTCCAACCCCTGCAAACGCTCTTCGAACTGATTACGTTCCTGCGATGACGCTTCTGCGTTATCTTCACCGGCAGCAATCAAATTGGAAGGATGCAAATAATAGTTTTCAATAATCTGACGATCAATCTCTGCTGCCAGCTCTTCCGGGGTTTCCATGTCCCGGATCACGTTTCCGAAAGCAACATGGACATGCCCTTTATTCCCGGTGATGCCCTGCACAATGCTTTCAATGTCTTCGTACTGGCCTTTCTCGTAATTGCCGTCCTGCTGCTTGGCACACAGCTCATTCGCTTTTGCAGAATCGCAGGGATCGTACTCATATGAAATTGAAACCGGCACAATGTTAATCCGGTTCAGAAATTCTTTGAAGGAACGCTCTTTACGGTGTGACATATAGAACATTTTCAGGATCGCCGGATCAGTCGCATCGTTGCCGTCTTTCGCCCGGCCTTCACGCTGTGCAATCCACACACTGTGCTCGTCCTGCACCAGCGAATGATCAATATATGCTGACAGCTGCCCCAGCGCGGTTAATACCTCACGGCCTTTTGCTGAACGGTTCACAATAAAGCTTTTGTTCAGACGCATCAGGTCCGATACATAAGGCTTACGCAGCAGGTTATCGCCAATCGCAATACGAACTGTATTGCGGTCATTCTGATGCAGTACCCAGTTTACAAACGCAGGATCCATCGCTATATCACGGTGATTGGAGATAAACAGATAGGCTTCGTCACTGTCGAGATTCTCAAACCCGGAACAGCTCAGGCGAGTAGTGGTCCGGCTGATCATTTTTTCCATATAACCGGCAACCAGACCCTGAAAGTCCGCGATGGCTTTAACTTCATCAGTTTTCTGTGCCAGAAAAATACGGATAGCTGGCTTCAGCAGAAAACCCAGCCAGGATGCCAGCTGTGGAAACTGGTAGCGGGTAATTGCCGAAATAAACTCATCGTTACGGATCAGTTTATTCAGAACAAGATTTACTTCCCTGTCATGATACGGACGAATATTCTGATACGGATCATTCGGGGTGTTAGACTCGGCCATTAAGGCTCCTCAGCGAACTACAAACTTAAACAGTCTATTTTACCGCGAGACGCCAGAGATTTCAGTCCATTTCTTTCTTCTTTTACCAACCTTTCGTCATAAAATGCCCCGAACTCCCCGAAAATCCGCCTCTCAGACCTGCCGCCACTTCAAAGAGGGCCAGTTCGCATTCATCGCCGCTGCCGACAACAAAATTGCAGTCACACCCAGCCACTGAGAAACACTTAGCAACTGATCATAAACCAGATAATCCACCATGATGGCTATCGCCGGATACAGAAAGGCAAGAATGGCAATCAGCGCCACCGGCAACTTCTGATAAGCGGAATACAGAAAGATATACATCATGCAGGTATGCACCAACCCCAGCACCGCCAGATACCCCCACTGTTCAGCTAACACGGGTAACTCAGCGGTATTCAGTACCGGCCACAACAACAGAACACCAATAAATACATGCAACAGCGCGATCACTTCCGGCCGGACATCAGCAACCCGCCGGGTTAACAACGTCGTCAGGGCATATAACACAGCCGCCCCCAGCGCCATTAGAAAGCCCAGCAACTGCTCTGAATCAGCCAGCCCGCTCCAGCGAAACTCTATAATCAGCAACAATCCGGTGAACGCAAACAGATACCAGGGAAGTTTTTTCAGATCGAAGGTTTCCGCAAACAGAACCCGGGCCAGTAACAGTAAAAAAAATGGCTGGGTATGATACACAGTGGTCGCCAGCGAAATTGAAGCATACCGGTAGGACCCAAACAGCAACAACCAGTTAGCGACCAGCGCCACACCCGCCAGCGAAGCAAACAGCAGATTACGTCCTCGCAACGGCCACGGGCTGAGAAATCCCCGCCACCAGCAATAAAGCCCCAGCCCGAAAAGTGCAAATACACAACGAAAAAAAACGATATTCCAGACCGGCAGATCCGCCTCCACCACGAAGAATCCCAGTGTACCGGAAAGCCCCATCGCCAGAACCATCTCTGCAATCCCTGTTTGCCTGCGGCTTAAGTTCATCGCTCCCACCCAATACATTGCCTGAAAAGAATAAACAGTTTACGCCCAACAGAAAAATCATCTATAAATAAACACAGGCAAAATCAGCCCATAACCTTATTTTTAACGGACAAATCCACGATATGCCTTCATCTTCAAAGACATTCACACCTGATGGTATCGATATTGAAATTATCAGCATCCTTGCAGAGAATGCCCGCCTGCCGGTCAGCGCACTGGCCAGCCAGATCGGCATGTCTGCACCCAGCATCACTGAACGCATAAAAAGACTGGAAGAACACGGCGTGATCAGCCGTTACACCATCGAGGTTAATCTGGAAAAGCTTGGCTTTACGCTGACATCTCTCGTCAGGGTAAAACCCCTGCCCGGACAGCTACATCAGTTGGAAAAGCGCCTGACCGCCATGCCCGCCTGCATTGAGTGCGACAAAGTAACCGGTGAAGACTGTTTTATTATTCGTCTGGTATTACGTTCGATCAGCGACCTGGACGAACAGCTCAACCATATTGTGGAACTGGCCGAAACCAGCAGTGCAATTGTAAAGAAAAGCCCGGTACCGCGACGACTTCCGGCACTGGTACGCGGCTGAATCAGCCGCCGGTCATATTCATGAAACGGACGATCTGCGGCTCAGCTTCAAGATCAAAATAATGCCGTTCCGGCTTCAGATCCATCGACTCAATCAGCTTCTGCTTAAGGAGTTCGTTATCACCCGGATGACTGCGCATTACTTCCCGCAGATCCATCGAGTGCTCGTTCCCCAGACACAGTAACAAACGCCCTTCAACGGTTACCCGTACCCGGTTACATTCGCCGCAGAAGTTATGACTGTGGGGTGAAATAAAACCAATCTTACTGCGGCTGTCGCTCATCCGGTAATATTTGGAAGGCCCGCCGGTTTTTTCAGTACTGGAAAGCAGATCATATTCCTGGTTCAGCATTTCCAGAATTTCGTCGCTGGAACAGTATGACTCAGCACGGTCGTGCTCAGTAATTGCCCCCAGCGGCATCTCTTCGATAAAGGTGATATCGATTTCCCGGTCACGGGCAAACTCCACCAGATCGACCACCTCATCATCGTTACGCCCTTTGAGCACCACGGCATTGAGCTTAATGCCGTTAAACCCGGCTTCACAGGCCGCATCAATGCCCGCCAGCACCTGATGCAAACGGTCACTGCGGGTCAGACGCTGAAATTTATCCCGCTGCAGGCTGTCCAGGCTGATATTCAGACGATCCACGCCAAAACGCTTCAGGTCTTTCGCCATTTTCGGCAACTGAGAACCGTTGGTGGTGATCAACAACTCAGCCGGCAATTGACCCATTTTTTCAATCAACCCCAGAACACCTTTACGCACCAGCGGCTCTCCGCCGGTCAGACGCAACTTATTGACCCCCAGATCAGTAAAACTTTTCGCCAGATTATAGATTTCTTCCAGTGACAGAACCTGCTCACGGGGCAGAAACTCCATCTCTTCAGACATGCAGTAAACACAACGGAAATCACAGCGATCAGTCACCGACAGACGCACATACTCGACCCGGCGGCCGAACTTATCGATTAAAACTGGCTGAGAAGATGTCGATTCTGTCATAACTGCAATCCGCCATACTGGCTTCTGGTGAGTAAATCAGTGAGAATGGACCGCCTTCGTCAAAGAAGCGAAGCATTACTCACAAACCCGATTATACCTCTATATAGCGCTAAAACTCATACCATAACGCCATATATAGAGCTGCTTATTCTAAGAGTCAAACAGACCTATGTACATGCTATTAAAACATCTGCACATGACCTGTGCCATGCTAACCCTGATTTCATTCGCGATTCGCGGCTTCTGGATGCTGACTGATAACCGCCTGCTACAGCGTCGCTGGGTGAAAATTGCACCGCACATCATCGATACTTTACTGCTGGTGACGGCGGTTGGCCTGACGATCACACTCAGCCAGTATCCGTTCACCGATGCCTGGCTAACGGCTAAACTGGGTGCTCTGGTTGCTTATATCGTACTGGGAACAGTAGCACTGAAACGCGGTAAAACCAAAGCGGTACGCACCGTAGCGCTGCTACTGGCACTGGCTTGCTGGGGGTATATCTTTGCCGTGGCACGCAGCCACATGCCTTTCCCCTGGTAAGCCATTGTTCTGACTTACCTGATGAGCAGCTCCAGCCGGAGCTGCTGACAACCTTTAAGGCCGGATATCCTGTTCAACCACCGGCTGATACAGGGTTTTAACCACATTGATCAGCTCATGCCGCCACGGAATCTGCCGAATGCCAAATGCGTTCAGCAACTTCTTACAGACCAGTACGGAAGATGCCGGCCGCTCGGTATCCGTGCCGTAATCCTTTGACGGTACCGCCCGGATTTCCTGCGCACGAAATTCTTCATACTGACCGGCTGCTGCCAGCACCGCTTCACTGAATCCGTAACGGGAAGTCACTTCAGCGCCGCAATAATGATAAGTACCCCAGGCATCTGCACCGTTATGCACCTGCTTAAGCATGGCAACAATCACCCGCGCGATATCCGCAGCAGAGGTGGGACAGCCACGGCGGTCATCCGCAGCGTCTATCACATCCTGTTGCCGTGCCTGACGCAACGCCCGCTGCATATAGTTATCGCCAACCGGGCTGAATACCCAGCTAACCCGCAAAATCAGATGCCGTTCCAGTTGCTGACGCAAGGCTTCTTCACCGCGCCACTTACTGTCGCCATACACTCCCAGAGGTTTGGCTTCATCGGATTCCGCATAACCGCTGGCATAATGGCCATCAAACACATAGTCCGATGATAAATGCAGCACGGCGATATCCCGGGCAGCACAGCAGGCCGCCAGGGTTTCAACCGCTTTGGTATTGCGCCGGTAACACTCATCAGGATCACGCTCTGCCTGATCCACGTCGTTATAACCGGAGGTGTTGATCACATAGTCAGGCTGAACTTCATCAAGCCGCTGCTCCAGTGCCTGACGGTCGTTGATATCCAGCTCTGCGTCACTGAAGGGTACCGGAATATAAAATGCATCGGCCTGGGCAGCCAGATTCAGGAAATACCCGATCTGGCTGTCGGCACCAATAATGAGCAATTTAGCTGGCTGGGATATAAACGCCTTCAGCATAACTGACTATTACCTCACAACAGAAACAATGGATCAGAACGGGATGTCGTCGTCGAAATCATCCATGCCCGGTGCAGGCTGCGGGGCCGGAGCCTGCTGCTGAGGCGGCTTCTGGTATTGCTGCTGAGGCGCCTGTTGCTGAGGGGGTTGCTGATACTGCTGTTGCGGGGCCTGCTGCTGAGGCGGTTGCTGATATTGCTGTTGCGGTGCCTGTTGCTGCTGTGGCGCCTGCTGCTGATAGCCACCCTGCTGCTGATAACCGCCATTATTGTCGCCACGGCCATCCAGCATCTGCATTTCGCTGGCAACGATTTCGGTGGTGTAACGGTCCTGACCGCTCTGATCCTGCCATTTCCGGGTCCGCAGTGAACCTTCCAGATACACTTTAGAACCTTTACGCAGGTATTCACCGGCAATTTCTGCCAGACGGTTAAAGAACACCACACGGTGCCATTCGGTACGCTCCTGCTGCTGACCTGTCTGCTTATCTTTCCAGCTTTCAGACGTCGCTACAGTAATGTTGGTAACCGCGTTGCCGCTGGGCATGTACTTAGTATCCGGGTCATTACCCAGGTTACCAATCAGAATGACTTTGTTAATACCGCGTGCCATTGAATTCTCCACTCCCCCCAGCGTCCTGCGGGGCTATATTACATCTGTTGATCTTGGTTCGGCCCCGGACGGTGGCCGATTCATTTTCCTGGCGCCAAGCATAGCATATTTACCCCTCTGAACACTCATCAATTATCTGTATAAATAAACAGCTTTTTAGGGTGCTTTTATATAGCATCTGCCTCTATAATTGACTCCTTTTGCGCACAAGTCGGACATACTGATGGAACAAATCCTGGTTCGCGGGGCCCGTACCCACAATCTTAAGAATATCGATCTGGAAATTCCCCGCGATAAGCTGGTTGTTATCACCGGGCTTTCCGGGTCAGGCAAGTCATCGCTGGCATTTGACACCCTCTATGCAGAAGGCCAGCGCCGTTATGTTGAATCGCTGTCGACCTATGCCCGGCAATTCCTGTCGGTCATGGAAAAGCCCGATGTCGATCACATCGAAGGCCTGTCACCGGCAATCTCCATCGAGCAGAAGTCTACTTCTCATAACCCCCGTTCTACCGTGGGCACCATTACTGAGATTTATGATTACCTGCGTTTGCTGTTTGCCCGTGCCGGTGAGCCCCGCTGCCCGGACCACGACCTGCCACTTGCCGCCCAAACTGTCAGCCAGATGGTTGATCAGGTATTAGCCTTGCCGGAAGGCAGCAAGCTGATGTTACTGGCCCCCATTGTTCAGGGCCGCAAAGGTGAGCACTTACACACCATAAGCGAGTTGAAAACCCAGGGGTTTGTCCGTGCCCGTATCAATGGTATTGTGGTTGATATCGACAGCGCGCCGGAACTGGACAAAAACAAGAAACACGACATTGAAGCCGTGGTTGACCGGTTTAAAGTCCGCCCGGATTTACAGGCCCGTCTGGCGGAATCATTCGAAACCGCACTGAACCTGACCGATGGCATTGCCACCGTTTGCTACATGGACGGCGATGGGGAAGACATGGTGTTCTCAGCCCGTTTTGCTTGTCCGAAATGTGGCCACAGCATCCAGGAACTTGAACCGCGGATGTTCTCATTCAACAACCCTCACGGGGCCTGTTCTTCCTGTGACGGCCTGGGTGTAAAACAGTTCTTTGACCCGAAAAAAGTCGTCAGCGATTCAAGCCTGACACTTTCTGAAGGGGCAATCCGGGGCTGGGACCGCCGGGCACTGTATTACTTCCAGCAGTTAAAAGCCGTTGCCGCCCATTACGATTTTGACATCAACACCCCGTTTGGCGAGCTTAGCGCCAAGCAGCAAAAGGTCATTCTGCAGGGCAGCGGTAAAGACAATATTGCCTTTAAGTACCTGAATGACCGGGGCGATTCCATCAGCAAATCCCACCCGTTTGAAGGGGTACTGAACAACCTGGAACGCCGTTACCGGGAAACCGAATCAGAAATGGTCCGTGAAGACCTGTCCAAATACATCAATATGCAGTCCTGCCCGTCCTGTGACGGCAGCCGTCTGCGCCGCGATGCCCGCCATGTATTCATTGCCACCGAGACCCTGCCAGAAATCGTTGAGATGGCCATCGGTGACTGCTATGACTACTTTGAAACCCTCAAGCTAAGTGGCAAACGCGGTGAAATCGCCGACAAGATCGTCAAGGAAATCCGCCTGCGGCTGGCCTTTCTGGTCAACGTGGGTCTGGACTACCTGTCACTGGAACGCAGCGCCGAAACCCTGTCCGGCGGCGAAGCCCAGCGAATCCGTCTGGCCAGCCAGATCGGTGCCGGCCTCGTCGGCGTAATGTACATTCTGGATGAACCCTCAATCGGCTTGCACCAGCGGGATAACGACCGCCTGCTGAAGACTCTGGTTCATCTGCGGGATCTGGGTAATACCGTCATCGTAGTGGAACACGATGAAGACGCTATCCGTCTGGCGGATCATGTTATCGACGTGGGCCCGGGAGCCGGGGTACACGGCGGTGAAATCATCGCTCAGGGTACGCCACAGCAGGTAATGGATAACGTGAACTCCATTACCGGCGACTACATTTCCGGCCGCCGTAAAATTGAAATACCCAGCAAGCGCAACACACCGGATGGCCGCTGGCTGAAACTTCTGGGGGCTACCGGTAACAACCTTAACAAGGTGAATCTGGAGATTCCGCTGGGTCTGTTAACCTGTGTAACAGGGGTCTCCGGCTCCGGTAAATCCACCCTGATCAACGGCACGCTTTATCCGCTGGCAGCCACCGAACTGAACAAGGCGACTACCCTTGATGCCGCCCCGCATCAGGAGATTGACGGCCTGAAACAGATGGATAAGGTCATCGATATTGACCAGAGTCCGATTGGCCGAACACCGCGCTCAAACCCGGCAACCTACACCGGCATTTTCACTCCGATCCGGGAACTGTTTGCCGGCACCCAGGAAGCCCGTGCACGGGGTTACAAGCCCGGCCGCTTCAGCTTCAACGTCAAAGGCGGCCGCTGTGAAGCCTGTCAGGGTGACGGGGTCATCAAGGTAGAAATGCACTTCTTGCCGGACGTATACGTGCCCTGCGACGTCTGTAAAGGCAAACGCTATAACCGCGAAACACTTGAAGTGAAATACAAGGGTAAGAGCATCGACGAAGTACTGGAAATGACCGTTGAAGACGGCCGTGAATTCTTCGATGCAATTCCGGCACTGGCCCGCCGCCTGCAAACTCTGATTGACGTAGGTCTGAGCTACATCCGTCTGGGTCAGGCTGCTACTACTCTCTCCGGCGGTGAAGCCCAGCGGGTGAAACTGGCCAAGGAACTGAGTAAACGGGACACCGGCAAGACTCTGTATATTCTGGACGAGCCGACCACCGGCCTGCACTTCTATGATATTCAGCAGCTGCTGAACGTGCTGTATCGCTTACGGGATCACGGCAACACCATTGTGGTCATCGAACATAATCTGGATGTGATTAAAACCGCGGACTGGATTGTCGACCTGGGGCCGGAAGGCGGCACCAAAGGCGGCCACATCATCGCGACCGGCACCCCGGAAGACGTTGCCGCTACCGAGCACTCCTACACCGGCCAGTTCCTTAAGCCGTTGCTGGAACGCTAACCTCTGTCAGACCATGTTTCTGCATCGCCCCGGTCAGCCGGGGCGACAGAAACAGATAGTCGGAAACATTTCGCTCCACCAGCCCGTCCAAAAGCAAATCTGCTTTCAGAGATTCATCCAGCGTTGCAATCCCCCGCATCAGGCTCTGGCGGATCTCTCCGGCATAGCCGCTGACTCCGCTGATCATCGGCAGACAGGGCGTCGGCTCACTGAAACCTATCACCTGCAAGGTTTCCGCTGCCGGCTCATAACGCTGTGCCAGCGCCCAGCTCACTGCGTCTATTGTCGCGATATCTGCCTCTCCTGCTGCCAGCATCTGCACTGAACGGCGGTGGCTGCCGGAAACACTGAAACTCCCCAGAGATTCAGCAGCAAGGCTGTAAAGCAGCGCAGAAAAACCCGACTGAGAATCCGTTGCGTTCACTGCGGCCCGCAGCGGCACCGAAGGCTCTGCAAGCCTGCAACCACTGAGACAAACAGTATCGGCATTCACCCCCGGCGCTGCCACTATCACGCTGTTGTACTCCCCTGCACCGCAACCTTCCAACCGGTAAACGGGACTGCCCAGTAAAGAGGTCTGCTTATACAGCCCCTGCGCAAAGGGTAATCCACAGGTTTGTCCGATCAGTAAATCCGGTGAACACCATTGCTGCACAAGGTCACCGCCCCCGGTCAGTGTCTCAGGTACAGTAATTTCAGCGGCAAGATCCTCCCGCAATACCCCAGCCAGATGCTGCCACACAGCGGCATGCTGGTCCTGCAGTTCCGGCCAGTCATACATAGGTAAGCGGGCAATCATCCGACCACCTCGCCGGAATTCTGCTGAACCGGAGTATCCTGCGTAACCGGCATCTGCGGATGGGATACCGGCTCTTTAGCCTGCAAGAAATATTCTTTAAACACCTGACGATAATTGTCATACCGGTACTGCTGGTTATCCGCCAGAAACTGTTCACGCTGTTCCCGGTACAGCGCCGGCAAACGGTACCAGGCCACACCGGGACACTGGTGATGCACGGCGTGAAAATTATTGTTCAGAAACAGAAAGGCCAGCGCCCCCCGGTCTTCAACCACTACGGTACGGGCCGCCACCGCAAAGTGTGCCCGGTGTTCCAGAAAGGTACGAATCTTGAGAATCGACAACCCCCCGTAGGCACACAGTAAATATATCCAGAGACTCACCTGCGCCACTTCAGCCAGCCACCACAGCACCGGGAGCAACCCCAGCAGATGCATCAGATACGCGCGGATCACCGGCCAGTCACCGGACATCACCGCCCGCAGATCACTCCGGTAGAACAGCCACATAGACAACGCCGGACCAATCAGCATCCGCCCCAGCAAACTGTTATTAAAATTGTAAATATCCCTGACGGCCGTCGGCATCGCCTGCCACCGTTGCGGATCAACATAATGCGACTCCGGATCATCGTAGGGGTCCGTCAGATTTTCATCCTGATGGTGAATAAGATGGCTGTCCCGGAAGCGCTCATAAGGCAGAAAAATACCGATTGGCAGGAAGACCAGCAGCTCATTCAGCCAGCGCCAGCCGGTAGGATGATTATGTAACACTTCATGCTGTAACGAAGATTGCAATGCCAGAACCACCGGTAAACTCAGCCATACAAGAGCACTCCACTGCACCGCTGACATTGCCAGCCACCAACTGCCGTAACAGGCAATTATCAGCAATAAAGTTGGCCACTCAATCCGGAATCTGCATTTGGCAGGCATAACTATCTCCTTAAGTATCAATAAGAAAAGCATATGCCCTGACATTCGGTGAGGCTATTTGTGAATTTGTAATTTATGCATAATATTTACAGCATTAATGTTATTTTGTTGTATAAATACATAAATCGTTACTTTTACAAAACAACAGGTGATCAGCATGGATAAACGGGAAATTGCCCCTGTGTTTCGTGAGCGTCTGAAAGATTTGCTGGCACAGTCCGGCCTTAACCCGAGCGAGTTTGCCCGCCAGTGCCAGCTGGACCGCTCGGCCATGAGCCAGTTTCTTGATCCGGCGAACCTGCGCCTGCCCCGTGCCGAAGCACTGATGCGCATCGCCGCCGCCCAGGGTGTGTCAATCGACTGGCTGCTAGGTGTGACCGGTGCCAGCGATGCCAGCCTGCAGGTATCCAGCAGTGCTGAAATTGAACTGATACCGGATCAGGCCCAGCATTCCCCCCTCACCCAGTGGCGGGCAGAAATTAACGGCGGCAAAACCCGCTATGTGCCGGCTTATCTGCCGGACATGCTCAGCCTGCCGGAGCTGGTCAATCATGAGCTGGAGCCTCACAGAGCCTCAGCCCGGTACAACTTCGGGGAAGATTTACTGAAAACCGTTCAGGAACGGGGTAATGATCTGGAAATATGTATGCCAGTACAGGCCCTTCATGAACTGGCACAGGGTCAGGGCATCTGGCAGAACATTCCCAGGCCGTTACGGCTCGCCCAGTTTGATTACATGGCCCGGCTCATTGATGAACACTATCCGACCCTGCGGGTACATTTTTATGACCGGCTGAAACACTATTCCGCGCCATTAACCGTATTCGGCAACCAGCGGGCAGCGATTTATCTGGGCGGTACCTATCTGATGGTCACCGGCAGTGAGCAAATCAGCGGGCTGTCCAGACACTTCGATCATCTGGTGAGAGTTGCCGACATACTGCCCCATCAGGCCAGCCAGCTGTGTCTCGAAATTAAACAAACCGTCTAATGCTGCAGGGCATCCAGTAAGTGCTGGGTAATCTGCCGCAACAGCGGCTGCACATGGCACAGTTTTTTAGGGTCGATCTGATAGGCATCAAAACGCTTGGCAGTGAAGGCATCATCCGCCAGATAAGTACCCTGTGACAGTTCCAGTTGCAGGCTCTCAATACCTTCAGCCGGCTGACCGAAATGACGGGTGATAAAGCCGCCTTTAAAGCGGCCATCGGTTACACAGGTAAACCGGCCATCAGCACAGGCCAGTGCCTCCAACTGCGCCGTTAAGCCAAACCGGCAACTGGCACCGCTGTTGCTACCAAAATTGAAATCCGGCAAACGGCCATCGAACAGCATCGGCACCCGTGGTGCAATACTGTGCGCATCAAACAGCATCGCGTTGCCATGCACTGCCTTCAGTCGGTCCAGCTCGTTACGGATCTGCTGATGATAAGGCCGCCAGATCTGCTGCTTGTAGCGCTCCCGTTCATCTTCATCCGGTTCCTGTCCGGGTAAAAACAGGCTGTCATCGGTAAAGCTGATGGCCGGAAACAGCCCCGTCACCTTGCCCGTATACAAAGGCTTGTCATCCAGCGAACGGTTCAGATCAAGCACATAGCGGGAATAATTCGCACGGATTACCCCCACCCCCAACTCACTCAGAAAACTGTACAGTTCAGGGATAAACCAGTCGGTATCGGCCAGTTGCAGGGCCGATGCGGTCAGCCCACTGGCGACGGCATCGGTCAGTTGTAATCCTGAATGCGGCATGCTGACCAACAGCGGTGTTGTCCCCGGCGTAAACTCAAACGGATCAGATATCACGGCGTACACCTCGCTTCACTCTGGCTTTGTTAAGGCGTCCCCCTAACCAATAGCTTAGCTCAGCAGGTGATTCTATGTTCCAGCAGACGAAATCAGCCTGCTTACCCGGTGTTAGCGTACCGTGGGTTTTATCCAGCCCCAGCGCCCGGGCAGCGTGACATGTCACGCCTGCCAGCGCTTCTTCCGGTGTAAAGCCGAACAGGGTGCAGGCCATATTCATCATCAGCCGTAACGAGCGTACCGGCGATGATCCCGGATTGCTGTCACTGGCCAGTGCCATCGGCACATTATGATCCCTTAACAACTGCACCGGCGGTTGCCGGGTTTCCTTCAGCACATAAAATGCACCGGGCAGAATCACGGCCACGGTGTCATTTTCCGCCATTGCCGCAACATCTTCCGCGGTAGCATATTCCAGATGATCCACTGACAACGCGCCCAGTTCTGCAGCCATTTTGCTGCCCCCCAGGGCCGATAACTGCTCCGCGTGCAGTTTCAGGGGCAAGCCCAGCCCGGCAGCGGTTTGCAGATAACGTTTAATCTGTGCCGGCGAAAAGGCAATTTTTTCACAGAAACCATCCACCGCATCTGCCAGTTGCTGTTCGGCTATTGCCGGTAACAGGGTTTCGCACAGGTAATCAATGTACGCATCCCCATCACTGAATTCCGGTGGCATTGCATGGGCCGCCAGACAGGTCGTCAGTATTTCGACCGGCCAGTGTTCCTCCAGACGTCTGGCCACCCGCAGCATTTTGGCTTCGTTTTCCAGATCCAGTCCGTAACCGGATTTAATCTCCAGGGTCGTCACACCGTCCGCCATCAGGTCCTGCAACAGGCTTTCAGCACGCTGCTGCAGCTCTGATGCACTGGCCTGTCGGGTGGATTTAACCGTGTTAGCTATGCCGCCACCGGCCCGGGCAATTTCTTCGTAACTGGCGCCCTGTAAGCGCAGCTCAAATTCCCGGCTGCGGTTTGCGCCAAACACTATATGCGTGTGGCAGTCGATCATTCCGGGAGTCACCCAGCCACCTTCAAGGTCGGTTTTCTGTGCGGCCTCTCCGGCAAAGTCTGCATAACGCCCTACCCAACTTATGACGCCGTCATCGACCGCAATCGCGGCGTCTTCAATGGTGTTATAACAACCGTCAACCATGGTGACTGCATGAAAACCATGCCACAAATGCTGACACGTCTGGCTAGACATCCTGATACTCCTGTTTAGCTCTGTCCCAGTGAAGGCAACAGCTCTGCCGGCATAGATTCGTTATGCGGTGCTTCGGCAAGCAGGGCATTTGCCTGGGCGATATCCTCAGCAAAATACCGGTCCTGATCATAGAAAGGCACTCTGGCACGTAGTGCTGACTTGGCCTGTTCCAACCGCTCGGAGGTTTTTACCGGTGCCCGGAAGTCCAGCCCCTGCGCGGCACTGAGTAACTCAACCGCAAGAATCCCCCGGGTATTTTCAGCCATATCCCGTAAACGCCGGCCGGCAAAAGTAGCCATGGATACATGGTCCTCCTGATTGGCAGACGTCGGTAAACTGTCCACCGATGCGGGATGCGCCAGCGTTTTGTTCTCACTGGCCAGCGCCGCAGCGGTTACCTGCGCGATCATAAAGCCGGAGTTCACCCCGCCGTTATCCACCAGAAAGGGCGGCAGGCCGGACAGACCGCTGTCTATCAGCAGGGCAATCCGCCGCTCTGCCAGCGAGCCGATCTCAGCAATGGCCAGCGCCAGATTATCCGCCACCATCGCCACCGGTTCAGCGTGGAAGTTGCCGCCGGAAATAATGTCATTTTCAGCGGCACAGACTAAGGGGTTATCCGATACGCCATTCGCCTCGATAACCAGTACCTGCGCAGCATGCCGGATCTGATCCAGGCAGGCTCCCATTACCTGTGGCTGGCAGCGCAGGGAATAAGGATCCTGCACTTTTTCACAGCCCACATGGGAATCCCCCAGCTCGCTGTTATCACTCAACAGGCTGCGATAGGCCGCTGCTGTATCGATCTGACCAATCTGACCACGGGCGGCATGAATCCGCGGATCAAACGGCCGCCGGCTGCCCAGCGCGGCTTCCACCGACAGTGCACCACACACCACGCCGGACGCGAACAGATCTTCCGCATGAAACAATCCTTCCAGCGCAAAGGCAGTGGATGCCTGCGTACCATTGAGCAATGCCAGACCTTCTTTGGGGGCCAGTGTCAGCGGTTCGATACCGGCGATCGCCAGTGCCGCCTGACCGGAAATTTCTTCACCTTTATAACGCGCCCGGCCCTCACCCAGCAGCACTGCACTCATGTGCGCCAGCGGCGCGAGATCCCCTGAAGCGCCTACCGAACCTTTACTGGGAATGCAGGGAAACACTTCGGCATTCAGCAGGCTGATCAGCGCTTCAATCACGGTCAAACGCACACCGGAATAGCCCCGAGCCAGACTGTTAATCTTCAGCACCATCATCAGCCGGACGGTGGCATCATCCATCAGCACACCGATACCGGCAGCGTGGGACAGTACAATACTGCGCTGCAGGGTTTGCAGATCTTCACTGGCAATCCGGGTATTTGCCAACAGGCCAAAACCGGTATTAATGCCGTACACAGTACGGTCTTCTTCTATTACCCGGTTAACCACTTCAGTACTGGCATCAATCGCCGCCACCGCGGCAGTATTGAGCCCCATCCGCAAGCGCCGGCGGCTGATCTGCCGCAAATCCGTTAGCGTCAGGCTGCCGGGAATCAGTTGTAACTCAAACATGTTCAGTGTCTCCTATACCTGCCTGATGCTCCAGCGCCTGAAGCACCTCCGGATCAGCCAGTAATGCATCTAATTGCTGAATATCTTTTGCCACCCAGCGCTCCCGGGTGTAATGCGGAATATGCTGGCGAATACGCTGCCAGAGTAACTGGCCACCCCGGCTGAACAGATGCTTGTCCTGCGGGTGATCGGCAGCAATAAAATCAAAGGCCTGGGCAGCGCACATCAACTCAATAGCCAACACTTTCTGTAAGTTTGACTGCTGCTTAAATAACCTTAAAACCGCGCTGGTGCCAAAGCTGAGATGATCTTCCTGCAAGCCTGAAGTGACATAGTTATCCACCGATACTGGCTGCGCATGACGGCGATTCTCCGCACTCAGGGATGCACTGACATACTGCACGATCATTAAACCGGAGCTGATCCCGCCTTCATCGGTCAGATACCCCGGCAACCCGCTGATTTGTGGATTAAGTAAACGGTAAGTACGCCGCTCGCCCGCCGAGGTCAGTTCAGCCAGTGCCGGCGCCAGTCCGTCGCTGGCCAGCGCAAGGCTTTCTCCGTGAGGGTTGGCCTGAGAAACCACCCGGTAGCCGCCATCTTCCTCCAGAATCAGGGGATTATCCGTGGCAGCGTTCAGTTCCCGGTTAACCAGTTCACTGAAATGTTGCCACTGCTGACGGCAGGCGCCTTGAATCTGCGGAATGGAGCGCAGGCTGAGGGCATCCTGGGTCCGCTGGCCCTGCCGGGATTCCAACCAGCGACTGTCTTTAAGAAAACCACGTAAACGACGGCCCACAAGGCTGACCTGCGGCGAAGCCTTTAATGCCAGATTAGCTGCTCCCAGAGCCGCCAGTTGCCCGCCACAGGCTTCAAAGCTCAGTGCAGCACTGAGATCAGACCAACCCAGTAAATGCTCACTGTCGGCGGCCACCAGACACGCTAACCCGGTCATACAGGGGGTACCGTTCACCAGGCTCAGGCCGTCTTTCGGCCCGATTTCCGGTACTTGAATGTCCGCCTGCTGAAACGCCTCGGTTGCCGGTATCAGCTGCCCCTGGTACTCGACTTCGCCTACCCCCAGCAGCGGCAGGGCGATATGTGCCATATGGGTCAGATAGCCGACTGACCCCTGCTCCGGCACCTGCGGGGTCACGCCATTATTTAGCATTGCCAGCAGTGCCGTGACAATGTCCGGGGATATGCCGGAATACCCGTGACTGTAATTGGCAATGGCCGCGGCCATAATCGCCCGGACCTGACGCCGTTCCAGAACAGGCCCCACACCGCAGGCATGATTCAGAATCGTCCCCCGCGACATTTCGGCCAGCTCTGCCGGTGCCAGCAGATGATTACAAAGGTCTCCCAGCCCCGTCGTAATACCGTACGCCCGTTCACCGCGCTCAACCATATCTATGACGGCGCTGCGGGCACGCGCCATCCGTTGCCAGCGTTCCTCGCTGATGTCCAGCGTTGCACCATCAGCCACGGCCAGCAGGTCCTGCCAGCACAGCCGCTGATCAAATATCACCTTTGCCTGCATACTCATTCCATTATTATTGTTTTGTGCCTCACCGCTATCGGACCGGCACTTTTAATATAGATTTCAGAAACAAACAGTTACAGGTATTTAATCCAGCATTGGCAATTTCAGCCCCTGCTCCTTCGCACAGGCAATCGCTTCAGAATAACCCGCATCCGCATGGCGCATCACACCGGTGCCCGGATCATTGGTCAGCACACGGGCAATTCTTTCGTCCGCCTCTGCGGTGCCGTCGCACACAATCACCATGCCCGAATGCTGGGAAAAGCCCATGCCAACACCGCCGCCGTGATGCAGTGATACCCAGGTTGCCCCTGAAGCGGTATTCAGCAGAGCATTCAGCAAAGGCCAGTCTGATACCGCATCGGAACCGTCACGCATGGCTTCTGTTTCACGGTTAGGGCTGGCCACCGAGCCGGAATCCAGGTGATCACGACCAATCACTACCGGGGCAGACAACTCACCGCTGCGCACCATTTCATTGAAGGCTAAGCCCAGCTTTGCCCGCTGCCCCAGTCCAACCCAGCAAATACGGGCCGGTAGCCCCTGAAACTGAATCCGTTCACGGGCCATATCCAGCCAGTTATGCAGGAGTTTATCGTCCGCGATCAGTTGCTTAACTTTCGCGTCAGTTTTATAAATATCGTCAGGATCGCCGGACAGCGCCGCCCAGCGGAACGGACCTATGCCCCGGCAAAACAGCGGCCGGATATAGGCGGGCACGAATCCCGGGAAATCAAAGGCGTTATCCACACCTTCCTCAAGGGCCATCTGGCGGATGTTGTTGCCATAATCAAAGGTAGGAATACCCTGTTGCTGAAACGCCAGCATGGCACTGACCTGAACCGCCATAGACTGCTTGGCCAGCCGGGTAATTTCAGCCGGTTCGGTATCGGCCCGGCGACGATACTCTTCCCAGCTCATCCCCTGTGGCAGATAGCCGTTCAGCGGATCATGGGCCGAGGTCTGATCGGTAACCATATCAGGGCGTACGCCCCGTTTAACCATTTCCGGAAGAATGTCAGCGGCATTGCCACACAGGCCGACCGACACAGCACGCCCCGCAGCACAATGTGCTTTAATCCGGGCCAGCGCATCATCCAGATCCGTTGCCTGTTCATCCAGATAACGGGTCCGCAGGCGGAAGTCGATCCGGCTTTGCTGACACTCAATGGTCAGCGAACAGGCACCGGCCAGTGAAGCCGCCAGCGGCTGAGCACCGCCCATCCCGCCAAGCCCGGCGGTCAGAATCCAGCGGCCACGCAGATCGCCGTCGTAATGCTGACGCCCGGCTTCCACAAAGGTTTCGTATGTCCCCTGTACGATGCCCTGACTGCCGATATAGATCCAGGAACCGGCGGTCATCTGGCCATACATTGCCAGCCCGCGGGCATCCAGTTCATTAAAGTGTTCCCAGTTAGCCCAGTGTGGTACCAGATTTGAATTGGCGATCAGCACCCGGGGGGCATTTTCATGGGTTTTGAATACCCCAACCGGCTTACCAGACTGCACCAGCAACGTCTCATTAGCCTCCAGCTCTTTCAGGGTTGCCACCAATTTGTCATAGCTTTCCCAGTCCCGTGCGGCACGGCCAATGCCTCCGTAGACCACCAGCTCATGCGGGTTTTCAGCCACATCAGGGTGCAGATTATTCATCAACATCCGTAACGGCGCTTCTGTCAGCCAGCTCTTGGCATTCAGTCGGCTACCGGTCGGCGCGATAATATCCCCTTCACGGATTCGGTTAAGAGTGGTCATGGCATGCTCCTGCAACACGTAAACTGTTTATTTTAAAACTAGCATACATGTATATACAACTTAAAATCAAACACTGTCACTGCGCTTTTTAAGCATAGCGGATCAGAGAGATTTCAGGTGCTGCGTCCGAAATGGCCAAATAACTGGAAGCGACTCCCCGGAGACAGCAGCCGGGCACTGGCCACCAGCTCCCCACGGGACCAGGTGCGGCGCTGAATCTGCAGGCAGGGCTCAGCCACATCCATCTGCAGCCATACTGCCTGCTCAGCGGTCGCCAGCACCGCTTCCACCAAATGCTCACCTTCCGTTAAAGGGGCAATCCGGCTCAGATACGCCGATGGTGTGATGGCCGTAAAATCCTGTTGAAGGTATTCCGGTGCCAGCTCGGCATTAATCACCCGGGATTCAAGCTGGATCGGCAGCTGATTTTCAAAGTGCAGTAACAGAGAACGGAATACCGGGTGCCGGGTACGCACGCCTAACCCGGTTGCTTCCTGTTGCGAAGCCTGCGCCCGCTCCAGACACAGCACTTCAGCCCGGTGCTGATTACCCCGACTGGCTATTTCTTCTGCAATATCATGAATTTCCGATAAAGCGGACGGCAGCTTCTTTTCTGCAACAAAGGTGCCTACCCCCTGCTGGCGCTGCAGAATGCCTTCCGTCGTCAGCTCCCTTAACGCCCGGTTTGCCGTCATTCTGCTGACTTCAAGCGCTTTCACCAGCTCGGCTTCAGAAGGTACCCGCTGTAATGCTGCCCAGCTACCGTCCCGTACCCGGCTGGCAATTGCCTGCTTCAGTTGTTCATACAAGGGACCGTTCCCTTCTGTCAGGCTTGTTTTCAGTTCATCGGCTAAATGTTGAGACTGCTGGCGCATCCGTTACTCCGCTGGCGTTTTAACAGCACAGAATGAAAATCCATCACCCTCTGCCGGTTTAAGCATCACTGAATTATACGGCAAAAGCTTGCAACACCAAGACAAAAGGTTGTATATACAAGATAAACAATAAACAAATACGGATTTATCCGTCGCGGAGCCAGCATGTCTCACCAAAGGTTCTTTGCCCCTCTGGCCCTGCTGCCTGACGGCTGGCAGGAAAACGTTCTTATAGAAATCAGCCAGGGCCTGATTACCCGGGTGGCAGCAAATCAGCCCCAGCCAGCAGACGCCTCCCTGTTAAACGGCCCGGTATTACCGACCATGGCCAACCTCCACTCCCATGCTTTTCAGCGGATTATGGCCGGCCTGAGTGAGGTCAGTCTGGACCCGGATGATAATTTCTGGAGCTGGCGGGACACTATGTACAAGCTGGTTGCCCGGCTCACCCCGGATGATGTGGAAATCATTGCCACCGAGCTGTACATCGATATGCTCAAAGCTGGCTACGGGCAGGTAGTGGAATTTAACTATCTGCACCACGCGCCCGGCGGGCAACCGTATGCTGATCCGGCAGAAATGAATCTTCGCCTGCTACAGGCTGCAGACACAACCGGGCTTGGCATTACGCTGGCCCCGGTCCTCTACAGCTACGGCGGGTTCGCAGAGCAGCCCTGCAACGAGGCGCAACAACGCTTCCGGCACTCAACCGGTGAATATCTGAGATTGCTGGAAAACCTGTCCCGGCAAACAGCCTCTGCGCCCCTGACCCGGCAGCTGGCCCTGTGTTTCCACTCAATCCGGGCGGTTACCGCAGAACAGATCAACCGGGTACTCGGTGCACAGCAGCAACCTTTACCGGTACATATCCACATCGCCGAACAGCAAAAAGAGGTCCGGGACTGCCTGGATCATTATGGCCAGCGACCGGTGGAATGGCTGTTCAGCAACACGGACGTCACACCGGACTGGTGTCTGATTCATGCAACGCACCTGGACCCTGCCGAGATCAGCCAGCTGGCCCGCTCCGGCGCCGTTGCCGGCCTGTGCCCGACCACGGAAGCTAATCTGGGGGACGGTATATTTCCCGCCCAGAGCTTTTTCGCAGAACAGGGACGCATCGGCATCGGCTCAGACAGCCACGTGGGTTTATCGGTAGCAGAGGAGTTGCGCCTGCTGGAATACGGACAACGGCTTCAGGCGCGGCAGCGTAACCGGCTGTACACTTCTGAACAGCCCGCTGTCGGAGACTATCTGTTCAGCGCCTGTCTGGCAGGCGGCGCTCAGGCTGCAGGTATAGAAAGCGGCTTGCGTCCCGGTGCCCGGGCGGATTTCATGACGCTGGACAACGGACTGGCAGAAATCGCCGGCGCGCAACCGGCACAGTTACTGAACCGCTGGATTTTCGCCTGCCGGGAAAACCCGGTGAAAGATGTCTATATCGCCGGACAGCAAAGAATTTTTGCCGGACAACACCCCTTACAGCAACGCAGTCGCGAAAATTACATCGCCCTGCAGCGACGCCTGCAGCTCTGACGCCCGCTGATATCTCCCCGGCCGCCCTGCAAAGTTATCTTGCAGGCCGCTGTAACCTCATATAATGGGGACTTGGCCGCTATTAAAACAAACGATTGATGTGCTAAAACTTTATCTGTATGGCAGCGGCTGAACATCAGCCGCGACAGCCAGCTCAGGATGAGCGTAAGGGCAACCATGCCGGAAACACTGTTACAGCGCTTCCGGCCTGATCAGATAATTACTCACGGACTGCATCATGACCTCAACACTGAAGGCGACTCACCTGCTTAGCATCATGCTATATGCCTTCACTGTCGGCCTGACACAACCGGCTTACAGCCAGACCGACATGCCAACGTTTAATCAGGCGTTCGACCAACACCCTGCCACCATGCTGTTAATTGATCCGGACACCAACCGTATCGTGAATGCCAACGCCGCTGCGGCAAGCTTCTATGGCTACTCGGAAACCCGGCTGGAATCAATGACCGTGGCAGACCTGAACATGCTGACACCGGAACAGGTTGCTGCAGAAGTTAAACTGGCCCGGCAGGAAGGCCGGCGGTTTTTTATATTCCGGCATTCAATGTCCGATGGCAGCAACCGGAAAGTAGAAGTCCGTACCGTGCCGCTGAATATTGACGGGCAGGTTTTACTGTACTCCATTGTCACGCCGGTCACCGCAAATATGGACAAGGTCATCAGCCATTATCAGGATCAGCTGGAAGCCATGGTTGATGTCCAGACCGACCAGATAGCCTCAAAGAGCCGTCAGGTTATCTGGGCCATGGGAGGCTCAATTGCCTTACTGCTGATACTCATAGTCCTGCTCTATAAATCCATGCGCCGGGGCCAGCAAGCCCGCCGCAAGGCAGAAGAAAATGAAGCCACCCTGTCATCCATTTTTGACGGCATTTCTGACGCAATCATCTGTGCAACGCCGGACGGTAAAATATTTAACGCCAACCGGGGCAGCGAAGCCCTGTTCGGCTACCCCCTGAATGAGCTGATATCCGGTGATGCACAGATGCTGTATAAACAGGCTGCCGACGCCGATACCTATCAGGATCTGCAGTACTCAGAAGACAGTCATAACCCTGCTATTTACGAAACAGAGTACCGCCGCGCAACCGGCTCCTCATTCCGCGGCGAAACACTGGCGACCGTCATTGCCGACCCGCAGGGAAATCCGCTGGGATATATACGGGTCATCCGGGACATAACCGAGCGAAAAAAATCTCACGAAAAGCTGCGGCTGGCTGCCAGTGTGTTTAAACACACCAGCGAAGGCATCATGATTATCAGCCCACAGGGAACCCTGCTGGACACCAACGATGCCTACACCCGGATCACCGGTTACAGCCACAATGAAGCCATCGGCCAGAATATCCGTGATCTGTTCTGGGAATTTCACGATACCGATGATGCACAGCGGATGTACCAGTCACTGCAGGAACACGGCCACTGGGAGGGTGAGCTGGAAACAAGTCACGCAAGCAATGGCTCCCGCACCCTTAAGCTGACCATCAACGCCATCAGGGACTCAGAGAAAAGCCTGCGCCAGTATGTTGCGCTGTTTTACGATATCACCGATCAGAAGCTCAAAGATGAACAACTGCGCAGCATCGCGCACTACGACTCTCTGACTAACCTGCCTAACCGGCTGTTACTGGCCGACCGCCTTGAACACGGCATGTTGCAGATAAAACGCCGCGACCTCAGCCTGGCAATTGTATATCTCGACCTGGACGGCTTTAAGGCCGTGAACGATACCTGGGGGCACGAAGTGGGTGACCTGCTGCTGGTCGAAATTGCCCGACGGATGAAGTTCGCTCTGCGGGAAACCGATACCGTTGCCCGCCTGGGCGGGGATGAGTTCGCCGCCATCTTTGTTGACCTGCCCAAAGGGCTGCCTTACGAAATTTATCTCTTACGCCTGTTAAAAGCGACCAATGAACCGGTCTATATCAACAACCTTGAACTGAAGGTATCCGCCAGCCTGGGGGTGACGTTTTATCCACAGCAGGAAGACATTACCGCCGAGCAACTGCTACGTCAGGCCGATCAGGCCATGTATCAGGCCAAGCTGGCCGGCAAGGGCCGCTACCACATTTTCGACTCTGATCTGGCGCGGAATATAAAACATCAGCATGAAGAAATTGAACGCCTGAAACAGGCTGTCAGTAACAATGAATTTGTACTCCACTACCAGCCTAAGGTGAATATGCGCACCGCTCAGGTGTTCGGGGTTGAAGCGCTGATTCGCTGGCAGCACCCGACAAAAGGCCTGTTATTCCCGGCTGACTTCCTGCCCCTGACGGAAGAACATTCACTGGCGGTGGACATTGGCGAATGGGTAATCGACGCGGCATTACGCCAGCTCGCACGCTGGCACAGTCAGGGCAACATGCTGTCCGTCAGCATAAATGTCGGGCCCCGGCAGCTGCAACAGGACAACTTTACTGAACGGCTTGAAGCGCTTCTCGGCCGCTACCCGCAAATTGATCCGGGTTATATTGAACTGGAAGTGCTGGAAAGCAGCATTATCAGGGACTTGAACAAGGTATCCCGGACGATGCACCGGTGTATTAAGTTAGGGGTCAACTTTGCGCTTGATGATTTCGGTACCGGTTACTCATCCCTGCGTTATCTGAAAGACCTGCCCGCCAGTACGGTTAAAATTGACCGGGGCTTTGTTTTCGACATGCTCAGCGATACGGAAGACCTGACGGTTCTTAAGGGCATCATTCAGCTGGGTAAACTGTTCAATAAACAGCTGGTAGCAGAAGGGGTGGAAAGCGTCCGCCACGGTGAAGTACTGCTGTCACTGGGCTGCGATCTGGCTCAGGGCTATGCCATCGCCCGACCGATGCCTGCCGAAGAAATATCCAGCTGGATCGCCCAGTGGCAGTCGCCTGCCCAATGGCTGCCTGCGCCGGAAACTCCGCCGACAGACGTGTTACTGAAGTAACTTTTCAGCAACTTACAGGCACAAAAAAAGGCGCTGTCAGCGCCTTTTTTTATCAGCAGCGAATTAACGCTGAGGACCTGCCAGGATGATCGCTTCAGATACACCGTCAAACTTCTCAAAGTTTGCAGTGAACTGACCGATCAGGTCGTTGGCAGTTGCATCATATGCACCTTTATCTTCCCAGGTCTCACGTGGATTCAGCAGTGCGTTATCAACGCCCGGCACATCCTTAGGAATTGTCAGGTTGATACCTTCCAGGTGTTCAGTTTCTACGCCAGCCAGTTCGCCATTCTGGATGGCGCTGATAATGCCGCGGGTCGTCGGAATGCTGAAGCGGCTACCAACGCCGTAAGCACCGCCGGTCCAGCCGGTGTTAACCAGGTATACCTGGCTGTCAAACTCTTCAATACGCTTGATCAGCAGATCAGCGTACTCGCTTGCCGGACGCGGGAAGAACGGCGCACCGAAGCAGGTAGAGAAGGTAGACTTAATGCCACCGCCTGAACCCATTTCAGTAGAACCAACCAGTGCGGTGTAACCGGACAGGAAGTGGTAAGCAGCCGCTTCTTTAGACAGGATAGACACCGGTGGCAGTACGCCAGTCAGGTCACAGGTCAGGAAGACAATCGACTTAGGTTCGCCACCCATGTTGGTCGCAGAACGCTTTTCAACATGCTTCAGGGGATACGCGCAACGGCCGTTTTCAGTCAGGCTTGTATCGGCGTAATCAGCTACACGGGAATCATTCAGCGCAACGTTCTCTACGATCGCACCGAAACGGATTGCATCCCAGATGATAGGCTCGTTTTTCTGGCTCAGGTTGATGGTCTTGGCGTAGCAGCCACCTTCCAGGTTAAATACCACACCTTTGCCCCAGCCGTGCTCGTCATCACCGATCAGGTAACGGGACGGGTCTGCAGACAGGGTTGTTTTACCGGTGCCGGACAGGCCGAAGAACAACGTCGTGCTGCCGTCATCGCCGATGTTGGCAGAGCAGTGCATTGGCAGCACGTCTTTTTCTGGCAGGAGGAAGTTCTGAACAGAGAACATGGCCTTCTTCATTTCACCGGCGTAACGCATACCGGCCAGCAGAACTTTACGCTTAGCAAAGTTGATGATCACACAGCCTTCGCTGTTAGTACCATCGCGCTCAGGCATACATTCGAAGCCTGCAGCGTTAAAGATTTGCCATTCTTCTTTCGCTTTCGGGTTGTACTCTTCCGGACGAATGAACAGGTTCTGGCCAAACAGGTTCTGCCAGGCAGTCTCGGTGCTCATTTTTACCGGCAGATAATGATTAGGATCAGAACCTACGTGAACAGTAGAAACGAAGTGTTCGCGCTCGGCCAGATGCTCTTCCACACGGTTCCACAGTGCGTCGAACTTGTCGGCGTCGAACGGACGGTTAATCGGGCCCCACTGGATAGCATCAGAAGTGCTGGGTTCATCAACGATGAAACGATCCATCGGTGAGCGGCCTGTACGCTTGCCGGTCTTTACGACCAGAGCACCAGTATCAGCCAGGGTACCTTCTCCCCGCTGAATAGCTCGTTCTACTAACTGAGCCGGGCTCATATTGACGTGTACAGTGTTCACGGTGTCTTTGCTCATTATTGGATTCCCTTGGCCTTCAGCCAAAAAAAATAATTACCTGGAAAGTTATTCGTCTCCGTGCGCAATCAGTTGTTTTTACAACCAACTACCCCCATGCACAGAGGAGTAAAACGGTTTCGTCCACCTCGGACACTCGTGGGCGGATCTTATTTTTTATAGGACGCGTATTATGTCAAAAAAGAGTCTGAAAAACTATGACTGAGAGCCATTCCTATTTGCTTAATCGCAGGTCCATTAGTCGCTTTCTGTCAGCTTTAACGGGATGAGTTTTCACATCCCGGAATAAGCTGGCCAGCCTGTCAGTGCACCTGATCAGAAGGCTTTACATTGGCAGTCGCAGAAAACATTTGGGTGATATCGGCCTGATCAAACTGATAGTTTTCGTTACAGAACTGACAGTTAACTTCGATCTTGCCTTCTTCGCGGATAATATCTTCCAGTTCGTCCTGGGTGAGATACTGCAGCGCATGGCCGGTTCGCTCACGGGAACAGTCACAGTTAAAACGTAACAGTTCCGGCTCATATAAGCGGCATTCTTCTTCATGGAAGAGACGTCGTAAAATAGTCTCATTGTCCAGGTTCAGCAGCTCATCATCACTTAAGGTGGCCGCCAACTGGCTGAAATGCTCCCACTGATCTTCCCGGTCGCCTTCAACCGGCATCACCTGAATCAGGAATCCGGCCGCCTTGTCAGCCCCTGTTGCCAGATGAATCTGGGTTGGCAGTTGCTCAGAACGGGAGAAATACGCTTCCAGACACTGACTCAGATGATCACCTTCCAGCGGCACCACACCCTGATAGCGCTTGCCACCTTCAGGCTCAATGGTGATAACCAGCTGGCCGTCCTGAATCAGCTCTCTCAGATCGGCTTCTTCCGGCAACTCACCTTCAAACCGGGCAATGGCACGCAAATCACGCTGGTGATTACACTCAGCCATCAGCGCTTTCACACTGTGATTACCCTGCGCCTGCAGCGATAAACGCCCTTCAAACTTCAGGGTCGCGCTCAACAGGCTGACCGCCGCCATCATTTCACCCAGCACATTCCGGATAACCTGCGGATAGCCGTGACGCTGCATCGCTTCCTGAAATGAAGCTTCAACACCGGCCACAACACAGCGGATGTCGGCGTTATCAAAAAGGACCCGTTGAATCTGATCTGGATTGCTCATGTTACTCTCAAACAAACATACAATAATAAAGCTGACGTCGCGCAATCACCGGACGGATTACTGGCAGCCGGAAAAAAATAAGGGCGGCATTCTAACACATTACTGTACGAAAAATGTGCGGCTACTGATCCTTAAACTGCATTATCCGCCGGCGGTCACGCTTATTAGGCCGTACGTCAGGTCCCAGATTACCGCGCATGGCTTTACGCTGTTCAGCTGTCAGCTCACGTTTAGCCTGACTGTCCGGGGTTTCGCTGTAAAGTTTCTGGGCTTCCGGCGCACCCCGCCGCTGTCCTGAGATCTCCACAATAACAACCGTCTTCTCATCAAAGCCCTGACGAATCACCAGCTGCGCACCCACTTCTACAATCCGGCTGCATTTAGCCCGCTGGCCTTCATAGTGTACTTTGCCGCCTTCAACAGCCTGCTTGGCAACCGCACGGGTTTTAAAAAACCGTGCGGCCCACAGCCATTTATCCAGACGAACTTTTTCATCTGCACCTTTGTCGGCAGCCCCTTTAGTCTTTGCTGAAGTCTGTTTAGCCACGGAAAATCTCGTCAAAGTGATGGATGGCAGCGAAATCATCAATTTCGCGTTTCGGTTGCTGACTATCCGGCTGGTAAATACTCAGCAGGTAACCGATGCCGAACTGGCGGGCAGATTCCAGCACCTGCAGACTGTCATCCACCAACAGCGTCGTGGCCGGATTAAACGGCTCAACCTTTTGCATTTCGTGCCAGAACTGCGGATCTTCTTTCGGCAGGCGGAAATCATGGGAAACGATAATATCGTCCACCAGCGTATCCAGCCCGGTTTCCTGCAATTTCAGATTCAGCCCGTCACGGTGGGCATTGGTCACAATCAGTGTACGCATCTGCCGCGCCCGCAGGTGAGCCAGGAAATCTTTCACATGCGGCCTGAAGGAGATTTTTGCCCGAACTTCCTGCTTGAGCTCTGCGACATTGATCTTCAGCTCACTGCTCCAGTAGTCCAGACAGTACCAGTTCAGCGTCCCCCGTTCTTCGCGCAGGCGCTGAAGCAGCCATGCCCGGGTTTCAGCAGCATCGGTCTGATGCAGCTGGGCATAACGCATCGGTACATGTTCAAGCCAGAAATAGGTATCAAAGTGCAGATCCAGCAAGGTGCCGTCCATATCCAGCAGCACGGTGTCTATATTTTGCCAATCCATAGGAAAGTTACAGCCAGAGAGTTAATATTGTTGCCAGCAGCTATCAGTATAATCCACCATAGCTCACTCACGAAGTACCCGGTCAGCCCCGGTACCATTAAGGAAGCGCAAGAGTATGCCCGTAAAGCCTGAAATATTGAAGATCAGCCAGCCATCACAAAGCCGGTTATTCAAAGTCGAAGCGGTTGATTTACGTTTTTCGAACGGCGTGGAACGCACCTATGAACGTCTGGCAGTCCGTGGTAACGGCGCTGTTATGATCGTCGCCCTTGATGATGCCGACAATATTATCCTGATCAAAGAGTACGCGGTGGGCGTTGAAGATTATCTGCTCACCCTGCCCAAGGGTCTGATCGATCCGGGCGAAGATGCGATGATTGCCGCCGACCGGGAACTCAAGGAAGAAGCAGGCTTTGGCGCCCGCAACATTATCAGCATCAAAGAGATGACTTCCGCTCCGAACTATATGGGCCACAAGATCACCACCGTGCTGGCCCGGGATCTGTACCCGTGCAGACTGGAAGGCGATGAGCCCGAAGAAATGGAAGTGGTCCGCTGGCCGCTGGCGCAGCTGGATGAACTGTTTGCCCGGGATGACTTTTCCGAAGCCCGTACAATTGCCGCGCTTTATATGGTCCGTGACCGACTGCAAAAAGGCTGCTAAAGCGTCGCCATCAGGGGTTAAGGCACTGCTTTGACCCGACCCGGACAATGCCCTCTATTTTCTGCTGCATGGCAGGATCAGTCACCGTCTGGTTCATAATCTGCTGTACTTCACGGTCACTGAAGTGCTTATGAACATAATCTGCAAGGCAACTGCACTGAGCATCTGTCGCCCCCTCAGAGGTCATACAGGCATCTTTAAAAGGCTGCCAGGTGCTCGACGTCAGGTATTGGGTTTTCATGGTATACACCACTAAAAGTACCGCGCTGATCCAGAGAAAAATCTTACCCACACAAGCCACCGTTATTATTATTTTTTACATACAGTCAGGCGTCCTATTCTTTCAGAAGCACGCCCTTGCTGTGAGAAGACTTTAGTCTATACCGGCAAAACACTGTTACTCGACACAGATCTGTCTGACATCTATCCGGTAACCGTCCGGGTCAAAACATACCGGCGCTTCTGCTATCGTCTGATCCGTCAGCGCCAGCAGCCCCGCCTCATTCGTCACCAGTTCGATGCCAGCAAAACCGGTGTCGGCAGAGACATCATAGGCAAATGCATCCTGCAGTTCCGTGCCCCAGTTATGCTGTAACTCAATGAGTGTATAAGGCCGTTGCCAGAGCCATTCACGGTTACCCACCGCACAGACATCATCTTCAGGCAAAACCTCATCACTGTAGCCGAGGAAATACAGAGTAAAGCCGGCAAACTCAACGTCCTGACGGGACAGCAAACGCATCCCCAGCTGTTCATAAAATGCCACACTGGCCTGAGGATTTTTAACCCGGTAAGTAATCAGTGAGAACACCGCTTCGCCCCCCAGTGGGTAGCGGTTATCCCGGGAACCGGGCCGGTGATTAGCTTCAAAGTGATGCTGGATCAGCTCAACACAGTGACCGTCCGGGTCATTAAGGTGGCACAGATAAGCAACATCCGGGACCTGACGGGCCGGTGTCACCTCAATGCCTTTTTCTGTCAGACATGCCCGGGCAATATCCACATCCGCAACTGCCAGGGCAATTTTCCAGTAACCGGCCGGCAAAGTGCCGGGTAAACGCTTAAAGCCCTCGTTTTCAATCAGTTCCAGCAGAGTGGGCGGTGTACTTCCTGAGTCCCTCACATAGCCCAGCAAACAACAGCGCTGGCCTTGCTGCTGATACTGACTCACCAAAACCATGCCCAGACAGGCCTGATAGAACGCGGTGCTGCGGGCGAGGTTCGCCACCTGTAAACTGTGTTTATGAATATGACGCATAGCCGTACCTTGCTGAAACAGGGGATACTTGATCAGATATACAGCAGCAAACCGGGGCCGGCCTTGCCGTTAATGGGTAATGATATCAACCGGTTCCGTTACCGGAAGCGTCGCTGCCAGATGCCAGTCAGCCGCCTGCATAACCTGATGTAACATATGTTCAAACGAGTAACGCTGGCTGGGAGGCAGGGTCAGGGTCAGCCCTTCGCCGTCCGCCGGTAACATCACCAGCTTCACCACTTTACCATCAATCTTGACATCAATACGCTGAATGAGAATACCCTCTTCACCCAGCGGATAAAAATCTATAGCAGCCTCTTCGAAGGGGGTATCAAAGTCGGCGCTCTGAATCGCCCCCTGCTTCTCCATATCCCCCAACACCTGACGCTGATCCGGGGCAAGATGGCTGTCACTGTTCTCGGTCGGGAACTCCTGTTCAACAAACAGATTACTCATGCGTAACGCTAACCGGCGCGTCCACCAGGCACGGTATTCCCTGCCCTGATCGGTCGCCCGGATCAGAATCCGGTCTTCCGCCGAATCATAGGTCATGTTTATCTGGTTACGTAACTGGCCTGACATAAGTATCCCTTTTATTTCCGGCTACCGGCGTGTCCTACCCGCGGGTACGGATCGCGGCTACCGCATCAAACACCTCACTTAAACAGGTTACCACCTGATCAGCAGTTTCACCTGTTTTATGAGTCTGTTGCTGTAAATTCACCCAAATAGTCCGGATGCCCAACTGCTGGGCACCGGCCACATCATGATCGGGGTTATCTCCGATATGAATCACTTCAGCAGGCTGTAACTGTTCACTGGCAAGCATCTGCTCAAACATCGCAGGATGAGGCTTTTCATGGCCGACCATGTGCGCATTCAGCGCGAAATCAAACCATTCGCCAAGCCCTGCCCGGCCCACTTCTGCGTTACCGTTACTCAGAGCCCCTATCCGGTACTCCTGCTCTTTCAGCGCACTGAGCATGTCCGTCACATGCGGAAAGAAAGTCACTTCATTACGGGCTGCCAGAAATATATCAAACGCCGGAGGGACAAGCTTTTCTATTTCCGCCTCACTGTAACCGGCCTGACGCAGGCCGATTTCAAGCTGCCGCAAACGAATCAGCGTTACGCTGTGGGCGGTTTCAGGATAGGCTTCCAGCACCTGCTCACGCAGGGCAGGAAAGTCACTGACGGCATGCTGCCGGGTAAACCCCGGGGCATGCTCATCCAGCCAGCCATAAAGCGTGTTATTGGCATGGGTAATGACCGGATCAACCGCCCAGAGGGTATCGTCCAGGTCGAAAGTAATACATTTAATCATTGCTGTCCTGTTTGTGTTTTTGACGGGCAGACTGGCGCTTTGCCCGGGGATGCGCCTGATCGTAAACATCCAGCAAATGCTGAAAATCCAAATGGGTATACACCTGAGTGGTCGCGATATCCGCATGGCCCAGTAACTCCTGGACCGCCCTCAGATCACCGCTGGACGCCAGCATATCACTGGCAAACGAGTGCCGCAGACGGTGCGGATAGACCCTGCTGTCACTGCCCTGATACTCCCCCCAGCGTGCCAGCCGCAACTGCACACTGCGGGTCGAGATCCGGCCACCCCGCTGGCTGACAAATACCGCCATTTCTTCCGGTCTGGCCAGCTTATCACGGCATGCCAGCCAGTGCTCCAGCGCATCCATCGCCTTACGGCCAACCGGCAGCAAACGCTCTTTGCGTCCTTTACCGGTCACCCGCAGACTGGCATCCTGAAGATCAAGATCATAGAGATCCAGACTCACCAGTTCAGCCAGCCGCATGCCGGATGAATACAGTAACTCCACCATCGCATGATCCCGCCGGCTGAGGGGATCTCTCCCTAACGGTTTATCAAGTAAGCCGGTCAACTGGTCCGGATCAAGCACCTGAGGTAAACGTTTCGGGCTTTTCGGGGCACGGATTCCGGCTGTAGGATCAGCCTTGGCTAACCCTTCACGGTGCAGATATTTATAAAAGGTTCGGATCGCCGACAGGGCACGCTGAATGCTTTTCCCTCCCAGCCCCTGATGATGCACCGCAGCGACAAAACCACGGATGTGCAGGGGTAAAACCTTATGCCACGGGGATTCATTCAGGCTGAAAACCTGTTGCGACTGCAGGTATTCCCACAGCCTTTGAAGGTCACGCCGGTAGTTATCCAGCGTGTGAGGAGACAGCTGCCGCTCGGCGCTCAGATAGGCAAAAAAACCTGACCGCGCCTGATCCGGCAACTCAGCCGTCAAGCTTAGTCCCCGGTCCGGCGTAATATATGGGAAACAACCCGGCTCAGCACCTGACCAATGTAATCCAGAAACAGGGTTCCCTGATTACTCTGGAAGTATTCGCTGTCATAGCTGCCAATCGCCAGCAGGCCAATGGTTTCACCCTTCACCAGCGGTACCGCGGCAGCGGACTTCACTTTAAAGGCATGCTCTTTAAACAGCAGTTCATTCTGCAGTTCGGTCAGGTTGCCGCAGCTGGTCTGAGAGCTGTTTGCCAGCCCATCAATCACGGCAGCATCTTCACGGGGCATAATCCGCAGGTTATTCACATCGTCCCGGGCAGGGCCGAACAGCAGTAACGCGGTGGTATCACTGTGAAATTCTTCACACAGGCATTCTTCGACCGCCACTGCCACGTCATCCAGGGTTTCTGCTTCCAGTAAAGAAACCACCATCTTTTTGGTTTTCTTAAACTGGATTTCATTTTCCCGGGCGACCCCCACCAGATCACTCAGATAATCATACAGCTCACGGTTTTTTTCCCGTAACAGAGATGTCTGCCGCTCAACCAGAGAAACGGTGTTGCCCCGCTGATGGGGCACGTACAGTTTCTCCAGCAGTTGTTCATTTCCGGTAAAAAAATCCGGATGCTGCTTCAGGTAATCAATAACCTGCTGTTCAGATACTTCGCTCTGAACGTCGACTGCATCAGCTGTCATAAATAAATCTGCCCTTCAAATACCGTTGTTGCCGGTCCGGTCATCATTACCGATGAATTATTACCCTGCCAGGAAATACTCAGGCTGCCACCCGGCAGGTGCACCGTAACTGTTTCGTCCAGCAGGCCACGTAACTGCCCGGCCACCACCGCGGCACAGGCACCGGTTCCGCAAGCCAGAGTTTCTCCTGCGCCCCGTTCAAACACCCTTAAGCGCACTTCATCACGGGCAACCACTTCCATAAAACCGATATTGGCTTTCGCCGGAAAATGGGCATGTGCTTCCAGCACCGGCCCCAGCGTTTCAACCGGTGCGGTATCGACTGAATCGACCACCAGCACACCGTGAGGATTGCCCATAGATACCGCACTGATCTCATGAACCGAGCCGGCCGCTTCTATCGGATAAACAGCCGACTGCTCAGCAGACTGAAAAGGGACTTCTCCGGGAACCAGCACAGGGGCGCCCATATCCACTTCAACGTCCTGACTGTCAGTCACCGTCAGATAGATTTCACCTTTCTGGGTTTCAACTGCAATCCGGTCTTTAGCCGTTAAGCGCTTATCCCGTACGAACTTGGCGAAACAGCGGGCACCATTGCCGCAATGTTCCACTTCACTGCCATCGGCATTATAAATGCGGTAACGGAAGTCCATATCAGGATTCGTCGGCGGCTCAACAATCAGTAACTGATCAAAGCCCACGCCGAAATTACGGTCAGCCAGCTTTGCTACCAGCGCAGAATTCAGCCTGATCTTCTGGGTTACCATATCCAGCACCAGAAAATCATTTCCCAGGCCGTGCATTTTTGTAAATCGGACTAACATAGTGTTCTCTTACTTGGTGTAACTGCCCGGGGTCAGCCGGGCAACAGCAAACCGGTAGCAAACGGCCTTTATGGCAGTAACTGCTCGCCCCGTAACTGATCGGCCAGGGTTTCACGCTGACGGATTACATGGCTGCGGTTATCATCCACCATGACTTCTGCGGCACGGTTCCGGCTGTTGTAATTAGAGCTCATAGTAAAACCATATGCACCTGCAGAACAAACCGCCAGTAAATCACCTGGCTGAATATTCAGGTCCCTGTCTTTGCCCAGGAAGTCTCCGGTTTCACAGACAGGCCCCACCAGATCGTATACGCGGCTTTCACCTTCTTCACGGACCTGTGCAGGAATGATATCCATATAAGCACTGTAGAGCGACGGACGGATCATATCGTTCATCGCCGCATCTATGATCGCAAAGTTCTTATGCTCGGCACACTTCAGAAACTCAACCTTAGTCACCAGAATACCGGCATTCGCCGCAATAGAACGTCCCGGTTCAAAAATCAGCTTCAGCGGGCGGTCACCCAGCTTATCCAGTACTTCTGAGATATATGACTGCGGTGTCGGCGGCACTTCATCGGTATAACACACCCCCAGACCGCCGCCCAGATCAAGGTGCGAAATCGTAATCCCCTGCTCCGCCAGCGCATCTATCAGTACCAGCAGACGGTCAAGCGCATCAATAAAGGGCGCAGTTTCTGTCAGCTGCGAGCCGATATGGCAGTCCAGCCCCTGAATGTTCAGGTGGCTCAGGCTGTTGGCGTAGGCATAGATACGGGCCGCATCTTCAATGGCAACACCAAACTTATTATCTTTCAGGCCGGTAGAAATGTACGGGTGCGTGCCCGCATCCACATCCGGATTAACCCGCAGGGAAATCGGTGCAACCTTCCCCATCTGCTCAGCAACGCTGTTCAGACGGTCCAGCTCAGCTTCCGATTCGATATTAAAACAGTGAATACCGACTTCCAGTGCACGGCGCATTTCAGACTCACGCTTGGCCACACCGGAGAAAACAATCTTATCCGCCTGCCCGCCAGCCTGTAGCACCCGCTCCAGCTCACCTTCCGAGACGATATCAAAACCTGCTCCCAGTCGGGCCAGTACGTTCAGCACGGCGATATTAGAGTTCGCTTTCACCGCATAACACACCAGCGCATCCCGGCCTTCAAGTGCCTCGGCATATGCCAGGTAAGCACGCTCCAGCGCATCCCGTGAATAGATGTAGGCCGGTGTGCCAAACTCTTCTGCAATGGCACTGACTGCGACATCTTCTGCAAATAAAGCACCATTTCGGTATTCGAAGTTATCCATCTTATTTTTCTACTTCTGCTGCTTGCGTGTAGCCACGCAAAGAAATTTAGTTTTGCTCCGTCTGCGGAGCCTCATCCGGCAGATACAACGGTCCTTTCTGACCGCAGCCCGCCAATAAAATACAACTGATAAACACAGCAACCCAGCAATGTTTCATCGTCAGATATCTCTCTGGTGATTAGTCTTCCTTTACGCAGCCACAGATCCTGAAACAGGTTTCACCTGCCACCCCTGCCTTGCGCACAAATAACGCACGATTATACCCACAGCTACACCAGAAAAGTACTGCATAGCCCCTCTGCATGTGCAAATTTCCGCCCCTTATCCCTGAATGCAGCCCGCCGGCTTGCAGCCGGCATCCACTCCGCTCTAAGATGAAGCCGTATCACAGCTGTAGCCGCGGGACAGATTTTTATGAAAGACCCTGTACAAAATACCGTTTACGGTGATTTTAACTGTCCGTTTTGCTACGCACTCCACGAGCACCTCGCAGCACATGACTGGCTGACTGACGTCCGCTGGCAGTTAATCGAACACGCACCCGATGCACAGATCCGGGAATTCACACTGGATGAACAGGTTGAACTGGCCAGCGAAGTTGCGATCGTCCGGCACCGGGCGCCTGAGATACACATTGCACTGCCACCGATACGTTCCAATACCCGCCGGGCCAACCAGCTTAGCGCCAGCCTCGAACTGATATACCCGGAAAAAGCGCCGGCCTTTCGCCTCGCCGTTTACCGGGCACTGTGGCAGCAGGGCCGGGATATTGCTCAGGAACAGGTGTTACTGGAGATCCTTACCGAATGTGGCCTGACACCCAGCGAGATACAAAGCGACAATCTGGCACAACGTGAAGCACTGCTCCTGAAATGGCAAACAGGCTGGGAAGATCCTGCCTTTCAGCGACGGATTCCGATTTTGCAGCACCATAACCGCCGCGCCATGCTGGGCCTTTCCAGTATCACTGAAATACTGGCTTACCTGAGTGGTGACGAGAAAATGCTTTCCTGTGAAGTTGCCAGTTGCAGCTTCAAACTCCGACCGATAGTCGCCCTGCTGGGATCGCTGACCGAACACTGGCACTTTATTGAGCCACTGCGTAACGAATACGATATCCGGGTACTGGGCAGCTATCAGCAGCTTGCCGACCACCTGAACGGTCCGGAAAATCCTGACCTGATACTGCTCACCGGCACACCGGACAGCGACGCTAACCTTGCCTGTATTGAACTGATTCAGCAACGAAACCTGCAGCAACTCTCCGTTGTTTTTTTAGATACCGGTTATGTATCCACGACTGAAGCACTCAGTTACCGTCTCTGTTACAGCGACTACCTGTACCCCGAGTTACAGCCGGAAGTGTTTGCTGCCAGAGCCCGTCGGCTCATCACACTGAAGCAGCTTGCTGACCAGTATCAGCAACTCTCTAACCGGGATCACCTGACTCAGCTGTTTAATCGCCGGGAGTTCGAGCATCTTCTGGAACTTGAGTGGCTACGGGTTACCCGCGCGAAAAGACCACTCTCGGTGCTGATGATCGACATTGATCATTTTAAACGTTACAACGACCAGTACGGTCATCTGGCCGGCGACAACTGCTTGCGGGAAACAGCCAAACTGATCGCAAAATCAGCCAACCGCCCGGCGGATATGGCATTTCGCTATGGCGGAGAAGAATTTATCCTGCTGCTACCGGAAACGCCTCAGTCAGGCGCTATCAGAGTTGCTGAAAATCTGCAGCAGCTGCTGCGTGATGAAAACCCGCACAGGGATGACGACACCATTCGTAACATCACGGTCAGTATCGGCATCGCAACCTCTGCCAACGTTCATGATCCGTCACCTTACGACCTGGTGCAGCTGGCAGATGAGCAATTACTGGCAGCTAAAGCCGCCGGGCGGAACTGCCATCTGGCCACCGAGCAAAGTTAAGATATTCCGGGGGAACTCCTGGAATAATAATCGCTCTCAACAGAGCATCTGTATATAATCGGCCCACTTTACAATGCCAGGTAAATATCCATTATGAATGAATCCGAATTTAATCAGCGCGTCGACGATACTTTTGTAGCCATAGAAGAAGCACTGGATGAAGCCAGCACGGATCTGGATTATGAAAATAACGGCGGCGTGCTAACCGTTATCTGTGAAAACCAGACGCAGATTATTTTTACCCGCCAGACCCCTGTTACTCAGCTATGGCTGGCAGCCCGCAGCGGCGGCTTTCATTTCGACTATGCTGAAGACAGGCAAACCTGGGTGCGTGACAGCGATGGTGAAACCCTGCAGGCTGTACTGAACAGTGTGTTTGCCGAACAGGCCGGCGAAACTTTTGAATTTGATATCTGAACGGGATAACACATGTCTTTCAGCAACGCTCTGCAACGTCATCAGGAACTGTTTAATAAGCTGGACAGCATTCAGGCGGATACCGAACTGCTTGCAGAACACATCACCGCCACATTTGAAGCCGGTGGCAAACTGATCTTCATGGGCAACGGCGGCAGCGCGGCAGACAGCCAGCACCTGGCGGCAGAATTTGTCGTCCGGTATAAAGCAGAACGCCGGCCGCTGGCGGCAATTGCCCTGACAACAGACACATCCATTCTGACCGCACACGCTAACGACTACGACTTCAGCACCGTGTTTACCCGGCAAATGCAGGCGCTGTGTCAGCCAAAAGATCTGGTCATCGGTATTTCCACATCCGGTAACAGCGCCAACATTATTGATGCCATTAAAGCGGCACAGAGTATCGGTGCCACCTGCTGGGCCTGGACCGGCGCCAGCGGCGGAGAATTAAAAGATATTGCCGACCATTGCCTGTGTGTCCCCTGCAATGAAACCGCACGGATTCAGGAAGCCCATATTTTCATAGGCCACTGGCTCTGCGAAGAAATGGACCGGGTCAGCACTGAAATCTGACCGGCACAGCGCTGGAAACTACAACCCGGTAACCAGCGCTAACAGTCTGTCGAGGGCGCCGCGATTCGCATCCAGATACGCCTTCCCTTTTGCCCCCATTTCACGGGCCTGATCCGCATCCTCCAGCAAGGCGTTCAGACGTGATTCCAGCGCCTGCGCATCCGCTAGCACATTCAGGCCACCAGCATCAGCCAACTGATCCGTAATCTGCAGGAAATTGAAGTAATGCGGGCCGACCAGTACCGGCCGCGACAACAAGGCTGGCTCCAGCGGATTATGGCCGCCGCGTTCAATCAGGCTGCCACCGACAAAAACGATGTCTGAAGCGGCACAGAACCCCAGCATTTCACCTAAGGTATCCCCCACAAACACCTGCGTGCTTTCATCCGGGGTATCACCGCTGCTGCGCCGGCACACTTTAAGGCCAGCCGCTTCAGCCTGATCCCCCGCAACAGCAAACTGCTCAGGATGACGGGGCACCAGTACCAGCATCAATGCCGGAAACACGCTAAGTAACGCCTGATGAACGGCAATGATCTGACGGTGCTCATCGTCATGGGTACTGGCCGCCGCCCAGACCGGACGCTGCTCACCCCACTGACTGCGCAACTGACTGCCCAGCAGGGTTTTGCTCTGATCCATCTCAATATCAAACTTAATGCTGCCGGTTACCTGTAACTTGTCTTCCGCCAGCCCCAGCGCCCGAAAACGTTCACCATCCACCGCATTTTGTGCAGCAATGACCGTCAGCTTCTCCAGCATTGGCCGGGTCAGGCCGCTGAACCGCTGATAGCCTTTTGCTGACCGGGCCGACAGACGGGCATTCGCCACCAGCACCGGCACCCGATGGTGATGGCAGCTGTGAATCAGGTTCGGCCACAATTCCGTTTCCACAATGACACAGGCACGGGGCTTAAAGCGCTTGTGAAAACGGGCCAGTGCGTCCGGCAAATCGTAAGGGCAGTACACATGAGTAACCCGGTCACCAAACATCGACGTGACCCGTTCACTGCCGGTGGGCGTCATGGTCGTCAACAGCACGGGCATCTGCGGGTACTTCGCCAGAATACGCCCGACCATCGGGGCGATGGCAATGGTTTCGCCAACGGAAACACTGTGAATCCATAAAGGCGACGGCGGTACCTTTATATCATCCGGACAGAACCCGAACCGCTCCCCCCAGCGTTGCCGGTACGCGGGGGATTTCCGGCCCCTGCGCCAAAGCAGTAAAAGGATGACCGGTGTCAGCAGATAAAGCACCAAACTGTATAAAATACGTAGCATAAATCCCGCAACACCCCATCATATGCAACTGACGACAAATAAAGAGGTCAGATTCTATCAGCCCCGGCAGAATTAAACAGCGCACAGCGATCCGGCATTGCTACCTTCAGCCACAAAAAAGCAGATATAATCATTGCTATCACAGACTTCACTTAGCGACATCATGCAGACCATTCACACAGATCTGATCATACTGGGCGGCGGCATTGCCGGCCTCTGGTTATTAAACCGCCTCAGGACACAGGGCTATCAGGCCATTTTACTGGAAACAGATGAACTCGGCGGCGGTCAGAGCATTCGCTCTCAGGGCATTATTCACGGCGGTACCAAATATGCCCTCAACGGCGCGCTGACCCAGGCAGCTAACGCCATTGCTGATATGCCTGCCCGCTGGAAACAGTGTCTGCAGGGGAACGGGGAAGTCGATCTCAGCAGCGCAGAAGTTCTGTCTGAGGCACATTTCCTCTGGTCTAAAGGTTCACTGGCCTCCAAGATGACCACCTTTTTTGCCAGTAAAGCCCTGAAAGGCCGGGTAGATGATATCAGCCTGCAGGACCGGCCACAGGTATTCCAGCACAAACAGTTTCGCGGCAGCCTCTACAAGCTGAACGAACTGGTCCTGAATGTTCCCAGCGTGATCCGTGCCCTCAGCACGCCCCACGCGGATTACATATTCAGGGTGAACAGGGATGACCTGGACATCAGCTGCGACAAAGGTGAAATAACCGCCCTTGAATTGCCATCACAACAACTGCGCCTGACTGCACAGCGTTATATCCTGACCGCCGGCGAAGGCAGCGAACAACTGCTGAATGAATGGCAGATCAGCCAGCCGGAAATGCAGCGCCGGCCATTACACATGGTCATTGTCCGGCACAGTGCCAACCTGCCGGTCTTCGCCCACTGTATCGGCGCAGGCAGTAAACCGCTGGTGACCATTACCAGCC
This sequence comes from Aliamphritea hakodatensis, assembly GCF_024347195.1. Taxonomy (NCBI): domain Bacteria; kingdom Pseudomonadati; phylum Pseudomonadota; class Gammaproteobacteria; order Oceanospirillales; family Oceanospirillaceae; genus Aliamphritea; species Aliamphritea hakodatensis. The sequence continues at coordinate 537,512 of NZ_AP025281.1, read as the reverse complement.
ACCCCACCGACAATGGCGAACAGGCCTGGTATCTGGGCGGTGATCTGGCAGAAACTGGCGTGCAGCGCTCTGAAGATGAGCAAATCAGCTATGCTAAAAAACTGTTACAGGACTTGTTGCCTTGGGTTGAACTGCCAAACGCCCGCTGGGGCACCCTGCGGATTAACCGTGCTGAGCCTAAGCAATCAGCCCTGAGCCGTCCGGACAGCGCCTTTGCCCAGCCCGTCGCCAACGGCATCATTGGCTGGCCCACCAAGCTGGCACTGGCACCGGATATGAGTGATCAGGTGCTTAGCCTGCTGAATGAACAGGGCATTAAACCGACGGCAACCGAAACCGATATTCCGTTACCCCGACCTCAGATAGCCGCACCGGTATGGGAGACATTATTTTGATCAAAACCAGACTGGCAGGTACCGATCTGGACATCAGCCCGGTAGGGCTGGGTACCGTTAAAATTGGCCGTGATCAGGGCGTTAAGTACCCCAATGGATTCACGATTCCCGATGACCGGCAGGTCGCTGATCTGCTGGCCCTGTGCCAAGATCTCGGCATTAATCTGATTGATACCGCACCGGCGTACGGCACCAGTGAAACCCGGCTTGGCCCGCTGCTGCATGGCCAGCGGGACCAGTGGGTTATCTGCAGCAAAGCCGGCGAAGAGTTTGATAACGCCACCGGTGAGTCTGCCTACATTTTCACCCCTGAGCATATCCGCAGCAGTGTAGAGCGCAGCTTACGCCGGCTGGAAACCGATTATATCGACCTCCTGCTGATCCACTCTGATGGCAATGATATGCAGATCATTCATGAATTCGGCGCGCTGGATGTCCTGAATGATCTCAAGGCTGAAGGCAAAATACGTGCAGGGGGCATGTCTGGCAAAACCGTTGAAGGGGGTATTGAAACCCTGAAACGGTCTGACTGTGCCATGGTCACCTACAACCTTAATCAGCCGGATGAAGCACCGGTACTTGATTATGCCCACCAGCATCACAAAGGCATTCTGATCAAAAAAGCCCTGGCATCAGGACACCTGTGCCTGAACGAAGGCGAAGATCCGGTACAGGCCAGCTTTAATTTCATTTTCCGTCACCCCGGAGTACACAGTGCCATAGTGGGTACAATCAACCCCGATCATCTGCAAAAAAACATCGCGGCGGTCAAACGCGCGATAGAAACCATGGTATAAATAATCTGACCTGATACTTTTTTGCACAAAAGGAGCGCCGGCAATGATCATTACTCACAAAGATCCCCGGCAGTTCCATACCCGTTCCGTTGAACTGGCGCCCTACCGACACGGCATCAACATCACCGCCGTGGGAGAACGGATCAACTTTAATAGCCTGCAAAAACGGCGCAAACCCTGTCAGAGCAAAATCCCCGGAACATTCGCAAACCTGGGGGTATCGGCACAGGTTCACCTCCGGACAGATAACACCGACTATCTGATTCTGGTCAGACAGTTCAAAGACGATCACTGGCAACTGAAACTGCCTTCCGGCTATATCCCCGATGAGCAACTACACAACCCCTATCTGACACTGGCACAGGAAATTGCTGAAGAGTGCTTACTGGAAAACGGCCCGGCCTTTGCCCGCTGCCGCCTGAATAATGATCTGCTGGCCCCCGCCTATAAAGAGCTGACCTATTGCAGTGAAGTGTTACTGGAACTGCAGAGCAGCCCCTGGAACCCGTTACACCTGCCCCAGACAGACATCTACATGAACGAACGCCTGCTGCCCGGCAATCCGATGCTGTATATCCACAGCCAGACATGTTCTGCACAACTGGTTTATCCATTAGAAGTGACCCGGTTGCCGGATACACAACTGTCTCTGCTTCACGCCGAAGAAGAATATAACTGGGAAACGGAACAGCTGGACGTGGTTCTGAATCAGGAGTTATGGCTGGCTAAACTGGATAACCGGCAGATATATGCGCTGGGAAAATTTATTGACGGGCGTTATCAGCAACAGCCAACACCCGCCAACACCCGCCTGAGTGAAGTGTTTGCCCATCAGGGCTGACAGGATCAGTCGTCGTTGTTCTGAATTTTTTCAACAATGGCCGTGGTAGAACAGTTATCCAGGAAAGACAGCACTTTCACTTCACCGCCATAACTGCGCACAAACTCACCGCCAACAACCCCGTCAATGCCGTAATCACCGCCTTTCACCAGCACATCCGGACGTACCTGTTCCAACAGGCGCTCAGGGGTATCTTCATTGAAACTTACGACCCAGTCGACGGCCTCCAGCCCGGCCAGTACCGCCTTACGCCGCTCCACCGGATTAATCGGCCGGCCTTCACCCTTGAGACGCTTAACAGAATCATCATCGTTGATCGCCAGTACCAGCCGGTCACCCTGCGCCCTGGCCTGCTTCAGATAGCCCACATGCCCGGCATGCAAGATATCAAAACAGCCATTAGTAAAGACGATTTTCTCACCGCTGGCGCGAGCATCATCCAGCGCAACCAGTAACTGTTCATCACTGACCACACCCCGTTCTGCACCCAGCTCACGGTTTACGGTCCGGCGCAATTCCGGTGCACTGATCGCCGCAGTCCCCAATTTGCCGACCACAATGCTGGCCGCCATATTTGCCAGACCGGTCGCCACTTCCAGCGGCTCACCGGCTGCCAGCGCACTGGCCAGCGTGGAGATTACCGTGTCACCTGCGCCAGTCACATCAAAGACTTCCCGGGCACGGGCGGGAAAATGAACTTCCCCTTCACCGGCACGGATCAGGGTCATCCCCTGCTCGCTGCGGGTAACCAGCAGCGCCTCAAGCTCCAGATGCTGAATCAGTTGCTGCGCCTTACTGACCAGTTCCTGCTCAGACCCACAGGCCCCCACAACCCCTTCAAACTCACTTAAGTTAGGTGTCAGTAAGGTCGCTCCGCGGTAACGGTCAAAGTTACTGCCTTTTGGATCCACCAGTACCGGTACGCCGGCTGCTTTTGCCTGCGTGATCAGGGCCTGCGGATCACTCAGGGTACCCTTGTTGTAATCGGACAGAATCATCACGCCGACATTGTTCAGCAGGGGCCCTGTCTGTTGCTGTAGTGCGTCACTGTAATTCGCCGCGAAAGGCTCTTCAAAATCAAGCCGGATCAGTTGCTGATGACGGCTCATCACCCTGAGCTTGGTAATAGTAGGTTCACTGCTGCTGACACAGAACCGGCAGTTAACCCGCGCAGACGTCAGCTGAGTTTCCAGCGCGCTGCCGGCCTCATCTTCACCTACCAGACCAATCAGTGATACACCGGCACCCAGCGCTGATATATTCAGCGCCACGTTCGCCGCACCGCCGGGACGGTCCTCACTCTGTTCAACTTTTACCACAGGGACCGGTGCTTCCGGGGAAATCCGTGACGTCGGGCCATGCCAGTAGCGATCCAGCATAAGATCCCCTACCACCAACACCTGTGCCTTATCAAAACGAGGCATTACAAACTTCATGAATTTTCACCTTGTGTAAACTGATCCGAATGGCCGTCTTGCGCCACCGATTGCTGTTGTTCGCTGAACTGCATACTGTGCAGTTTTGCATAGACCCCGGCCTGCGCCAGCAGTTCCCGGTGCGAGCCCTGTTCGATGACCTGACCGGCATCCATCACCAGAATACGGTCCGCGGTTTCAATGGTTGATAACCGGTGTGCAATCACCAGCGTCGTACGCCCACGCATAACGTTTTCCAACGCATCCTGAATATGCCTTTCTGACTGGGTATCCAGCGCTGACGTCGCTTCATCAAGAATCAGAATGGGGGCATCTTTGAGAATGGCCCGGGCAATCGCAATGCGCTGGCGCTGACCGCCGGACAGCAGCATCCCGTTTTCACCGATCATCGTATCCAGACCATCAGGCAGGTTCCGGGCAAACTCCAGTACATGGGCAGCTTCAGCTGCGGCCAGTACAGCCTCTTCAGAATGTTCAGCCAGGGAGCCATACGCGATATTCTGCGCGATGGTCCCTTCAAACAGCACAACCTGCTGGTTCACCAGCGCAATCTGACGCCGCAGATCTGTCAGGGGAATGTCACCGATGGCCACGTTATCAATCAGTAATTCACCGCGGGTCTGATCGTAAAAACGCGGTAACAGGTTAGCCAGTGTGGTTTTACCGCTGCCTGACTTGCCAACCAGCGCAATGGTTTCACCCGGCTGAATATCCAGATTGATATTCTGTAAGATGTCCCGGGCGCTTTCTTCATACCGGAACCCCAGCCCCTTAAAGGTAATCCGCCCGCTGATACGTTCTACCGCATGCTGCCCGGTATCTTTTTCCGCATCAGTATCAATGACCTCAAACAGACTGTGCGCTGCCGCCAGACCTTTCTGTACCGTCGCATTAATCTCGGTCAACTGGCGTATCGGCTTCGCCATCAGTGAGGCTGCAGAGATAAATGCAATAAACTGTCCGGTGCTCATTTGTTCTACCAGACTCGGCTCCATCGCCAGAAAAGTAAGCACCGCAATAACACCGGCCACCAGCATCTGTACAATCGGGGTCGTCACCGACTGGGTCACCACCATTTTCATAAACTGCTGACGGTTGCGCTGACTGGCCTTTTCAAAGCGTTTTGTTTCCGACTCGGTGCCGCCAAAAATACGTACCACCTGATAACCTTTAATGGCTTCCGCTGCAGAGGCGGTAATATCTCCCACACTGCCCTGAACGTTTTTACTGATACGGCGCATGCGTTTCGAAGCATATCCCACCACCACGCCAACCACCGGGCCTATGACCACAAACAACAGCGTCAGCTTCCAGTTAAGATAGAGCATGTACCCGAACAGCCCGATGACGGTCAGGCCTTCCCGGATGGCAATCTTCAGGGCGTTAGTGGCCGCCCCGGTCACCTGCTCAACGTTATAGGTAAGCCTGGCCAGCAGGTCGCTGGAAGAGTTCTGATGGTAAAAACTGCTGGGCAATACCAGCAGTCGGTTAAACAGATCCCGGCGAAGAAAATGCACCACGTAGCGAGCCACATAGGTCAGACCGTAGTTACCCAGAAAGGCCCCGACACCCCGGACAAAAAACACCAGCAGAATGCCTAAAGCCAGATAGCCACGGTATTCATACTGTCCGTTTTCGATCGCATCGACGAACACTTCCAGCCATTTTGCAGCGGCTGTTTGGGTACCTGCATAAATCAGAAATCCGAAAACACTTAATAAAAAAGCCCAGATGTAAGGCTTAATGTAACTAAGCAAGCGCAGATAAATTTCAAGGCCACTCTGTTTATTCGCCAACGCGCAGATCCTTCACTCATAAAAACTGACGTATCGGCCAAAAAACCGGCACGCACTAGTGTTATTGACAGGCCAACTTTATAATAGTGGACCTTTTAATTTGCCAATTTTACAGTAACTGAGTGGTTTGTGGATAACAAAGAACTAACCTGGCGGAATTTTTTAGCCCCTAAGTACTGGCCGGTCTGGCTGATGATCGGTCTGCTGCGAATCACAGCGCTGTTACCCTTCTCTGCTGGTATTACCCTGGGCCGCTGCATGGGCAACCTGCTGTACCGGGTTTTGCCGAAACGAAGGCACATCACTGAAGTCAATATCCGCCTGTGTTTTAAGGAGCTGGACAAGCGCCAGCAACAGCAGATGGTCCGTGAAGTCTTTCAGAATAACGGCATTGGCCTGATTGAAATGGCCTGGGCCTACTGGGGCTCAAAAGCATTTTTCCGCAGCATCACAGCCCTGAAAGGGGCCGACATTCTGGATGAAGCCCTGTCACAGAACAACGGCGTAATTCTGATGGGCGGGCATTACTCACATATAGACCTGTGTGGTCTGTTGTTTTCATTTTACGGCCGCCCGGTGAGTACCCTGTACCGCAAGCATAACAACCCCTTACTGGAAATGTTTTTTTTCAACGGCCGGCAACGCTTCAGTGAGCCGCTTGAACGCTCAAAAACCCGCCTGATGTTGCGCCATATGCGTAAGAACAACTGCATCTGGTACGCACCGGATCAGGATATCACCAGTAAAGATAAAGTATTTGTGCCCTTTTTTGGTCAGACGGCGGCAACCATAACTGCAACGACTAAAATTGCCCGGTTAAACGGCTCTCCGCTGTTACTGCTGAGCTGCCTGAGAAACCCTGATGATAAAGGCTACACCCTGGAAGTCAGCCGGGTTGAGAACTTTCCTTCAGGGGATGAAACAGAGGATGCCCGGCTAATCAATGAAGCGCTGGAGTCCAGTATCCGTAAGGCCCCCAGCCAGTATATGTGGGTTCATAAACGTTTTAAAACCCAGCCTGACGGCAAATCGAAACTCTACAAGTAAACATTATGAAATTATTCTCTGGCAATACACCTCTGCAGCCGGCACAAAACAATCCGTCCCTGCCCCGTATTTTTTTGATTTCTGTGTTTGGCTTAACACTGCTGTCCAGCTTCATGCGGTTATGCTTTTACCTGCTCAATCAGGACACCTTCGCCCTCAGCAGTGTTGAAAATACAGCCCTGGCATTTGTGCACGGCATCCGCTTTGACCTTGTCAGCATTATGCTACTCCTCAGCCCGTGGCTGCTGGTTGCCATGCCCATGTATGTGTTCCGCTGGAACAGATTACTGCAGTTCAGCAGCCGGGCGTATATGCTCTTTGCCAGTTTGCTGGTCATCGCCCTGAACCTGATGGACAGTGTGTATTTTCCGTTTACCGGCCGCCGGTCAGGCATGGAAGTTCTCAGCTTTGCCAGCGACCTGCAGGATCAGACTGTCCAGTTGGCGCTCCAGTACTGGTACATGATCATCATCGGGCTGGTTATCCTGATCGCCAGCCAGTACTGCCTGCAACCGGCTCTCGGCAGAACAAAGAGCAACAGCCGCTGGTACTTACGTTTTACGTATTGCCTGATTCTGGTGCTGGTTACCGCAGCACTTGGCCGCGGCAGCACCGGCCCCAAACAGCTCAAGCCTATTCACGCATTTTCCTGGCCGGAAGCCTCTGTCGGTAATCTGGTCCTGAATACGCCATTCATGCTGATGCGGCAACGGCAGCGCAGTCTGGAGAAAGTGGACTATTTCAGCGATGACCGGCAAGCCTACGAGGCGCTGGACCGGGCAGTGCCGGCGCAGGCGAAAGCCCCCACTAAAGACAATGTGGTCCTGATCATCCTTGAAAGCTTTTCGATGGAATATCTGAACCTGGAAGACAACCCGCAGAATTACGCGCCGTTTTTACAGACGCTGATGGCAAAAGGGCTGGTATTTGATCAGGCCTATGCCAATGGCCGCCGTTCCATTGATGCATTGCCCTCAATCATTGCTGGCCTGCCTAATTTTACCAAAACTCCCTATGTCCGTTCCTCGTACCAGAGCAGCAACCTGATCGGTATTGGCAATATCCTGCAGCAGGAAGGCTACGACAGTGCTTTTTTCCATGGCGCCAATAACGGCAGCATGTATGTTGACTCCATTACCAAACGCTTAGGGTTCGAGCACTTCTACGGCCGCAGAGAATACCCTCATGAAGAAGATTTTGATGGCAACTGGGGTATCTATGACGAACCTTTCCTGCAGTTCTCCGCAGACAAAATCAACCAGTTACAGGCGCCTTTTATCGCTGGTATCTTTACCCTGAGCTCACATAATCCGTATAAAATGCCACCGCAGTATGAAGGTCAGTTCCAAAAGGGCGAACTGCCAATCCATGAGCTACTGGGTTATGTTGATTTTGCGCTGGAGAATTTTTTCAAAAAAGCATCCACCATGCCGTGGTATGACAATACACTGTTCGTGATCACCGCCGACCATACCGCCAAAGGCAGCAAACTGAAGTACAACACAGCACTGGGCCAGCACCAGGTACCGATTATTCTGTATCATCCGGCCGGCCATATTCAGCCAGAGCGCAGCCAGCGGATCGCGCAGCACACGGACATTCCTGCCACGATTATTGACTACCTGGGGCTGCAGAAAAAGTACTTCGGCCAGTTGCTGCCTTTCAGTACCAGTCTGATTTCACCGGTACAAAAGCCCTTTGCATTCTTCCAGGAAAATAATCAGTACTACCTTATCCGGGATAATCAGGTACTGGTCAGTTCGAAAGATTTTGCCCGGCAGGAGTTGCTGCCATTCAACGGTACCGCGGCAGATAGCCTTAAGAAAGCCCCCCTGACCGACTATACCAAGGCGCTTATTCAGTACTACAACAACGGACTGATAAACAACACCCTGTACGCACCGCTAAAACAGCCATAATACATGTCAGGCAATCATCATTACTGACATGTAGAATATCTTACCTTAGCGCTTTATTTTTAACTCACTATACATACTAAGTTTTATACGGCTGATCGAACTCAGGGTTATTAACAAGATAAAAAGAATTAAGCCAAAAAAGCATGGTAAGCTGCCCATGCCCAAAAGGGTTATCAGTCAATCCTGCTACCACATAAACCATAACCATCGAAAAGGATAGCAACCCACCCAGCGTCTTATATCTGACAAAGTAGTAGCAAAGATAAAACATCGGTAATAACAACAAGACCAGCCCTACCCAGCCTCTTTTAACCAGCGTTGTTAAAAACTGCATATGATAATGTGAAGGCTTAAACTCAACCAAAGGTTTCATGGTAGGATCATCAGTATCAGCATACTGCTTCAAAAACTCATCCATATATCCCTTACCCAAACCAAAAGCAGGAGACACTTTAGACAGTTCGATGGCAGCTGACCACATCTTAATTCGTAAACCGATAGAGCTACTATAATCACCATCAGCTATTCTCACAAACTCATTTTGAGTCTGAATTATCCGAGACTCAACCTTAGGATAAACAACAGCGCCTAATGAAAAAATCATAAAAATAGCAGCCAACGCATACCTTTTACTAAATTTTTTCCAGTCGAAAATAATTAAAAACGAAACAACACCTGACACCAGAAGAGCTAAAAAAACTCCTCTTGACTGACCTATCAATATAGATAGTAAAGCTAAAGAAAAACAAGAAAGATAAATTAGTCGCGTTACCTTATCAGTTTCAAAGCAAATCAGAACTAATGAAAAAGCAGCCAACACAGCTGAAAATGTAGTAAAAGGTATTACATTTATACCCCATCCACGCCTGCCTTCGCCTAAAATGATTGCAAAATAAACTGCAGATATAAAAACAAATACTGAGCCAATAACAACAAGCCACTTCAGATTGTTCTTCGTACAAATAGCCTTGGGCAAAAACAGCATAAATGTCAATATAAAGAGCATACTCACTAAATTACTATTGCTATACCCAATAGTAAAATAGCTACCAATGCCATACACAAAAGCAGCCAGCAAAAACCACAGTATTTTATTCTCTGTAAAGTTACTGACTATTTTTTTTCCGCCACCAAACCTATAACAAGCTAAGATAACAGATACAAGTATCATTACTCCGATTTGCTTTCGACCGCTGGAAGAAGCGAACAAGCCAGAAAATACCCACACACAAGGCAGAAAAACAAAAAAGCACACAAAATCAAAGCGTTTCATACTAAGCATAAAAAAACCTAAACAGCCTTAAAAAAGGATTTCACTTTCATTTTCAACAAAAACTTAACATTGAACAAAAACCGTCCCAAGCGATAAAATCCTCGATACGCTTCAGACCTTACCTTCATTAAAAACGTTGTGTTTTTCTTATCTTTCCTGTTACCAATAGTTGATTTAGTAACTCTGCGCGAAATGATACTTGGATAAACTGAATAAAGCGGAGTATTTGTCAACCACTCATTTTCCATCAAATCATCAACAGGTTGATAAAAACATGAGCTGCAATCCAGATAATGTTTAGCAACATCAGGAGAAATCATATAACCTGATGTGCCTGATGCCCCTTTCTTATATTTAACAATTTCAAATTCTTCATTTAATCTATGGACTGAAAAATAATCGTAATCAAATATACAGCCTAGTTTAATAATACCTAAACCTTCGACTCTTTTACCTAATAAACTTAAACTATTACGAATACTACTATTAAGCTGCAAGTTATCCTCTAAAATAAGCAAAGGCTCTTCTAAATCAACACATTTCTGCCATAACGCACGATGACTTGCAAAGCATCCTAACTCTGGATCGGTAAGAACATATCCCTTTTTCTTCAGAGTTTCCTCTTTATTATATCGGCTATATATATCACTAGTACTCAGATCAACCGCATCAAAAAACTCAAAAGAGACATCATCCTCATCAAGCATTTGACGTACAACTTCCCGCCTCTCTGTTGATTGCTTTAAGCTAATTACAAATACTTTCATCAAAAATTCTCAACTTACGATATATACTTTGACCCATCAGGCATATTAATAATGCGACTAAAAACCCGCTACTTTAATTGCATCTTCATATAAAGCCTCATAGGAATCCGCCATTGCGGTGACCGAAAATAACGGTAACTGCTGGCTGGCCTGCTCTGCCAGCAAACCGGACAGCGTTGCATCCCCCTGGAGACGCTGAATGGCCTGATTCAGCCCCCGGGAATCCCCCGGTGGCACCAGCAACCCGGTCTTTTCATGTGTCACCAGATCAGGAATGCCCCCGACATCCGAAGCGATAACTGGCACTTTCTGCTCCATCACATCCAGCAATACAGAACCTAACCCTTCATTCTGCGAAGGAAATACAAACAGATCCATACAGGCGATGTAGTCACCAACATTATTCACATAGCCCTCAAAAATGATGTTATCCATCCCTTCAGCCTGCTGCCGGTAAGCCTCTTCGTCCTTCCCTTTCCCCAGCAAAATCAGGCTGTAAGGCTCGTCTTCCGGCAGCTCTTTGAAGGCTTCGATAAGATACTTCTGACCTTTATGGGTATTATCCAGCTCACCGATATTGCCGATCAGGTAACGGCCGGCAAACCGTTCGCGGAGGGCAGCCACCTGATCCGGATCAGGAGAGAAATGGGTCGAGGCACTAGGGATGACATCCACCTGGGCATCCGGGGAACGCTCCAGAATCATATCCCGGATAACCGAAGACAGCGCCACACTTCTGCTGGCACGGGCATACATCATCCGGGTAAAGAAATTATCTTTTATCGTATTATCCACCCGGCGGGTAACGATGTACTTTACCCCGAACAGGCAATTCATCAGACAGGCAACCTGGGCTCCCTTGGTCTCATGCGCGTGCAATAAATCCGTATCCCGCAGCGCCCGCCAGCCGGCAATATACGGCTTACTCAACGCCACTATGGTCAGCCCTGGCACCGAACGGCAACGCTGCGCCAGTTCAGAATCGTGCCGGACAAACAGTTGCTGTGTATAGCCACGTGCAGCCAGTGTTTCAATCAGCAGCATGGTCTGACGTTCACCGCCGCGAAAACCTTTGGCGAAATTTAAATGAGCAATCCGTTTCACGCTATACCTCAGGCTTGCGCAGGTCTGCACGGTCTTTATTGGCTTCGTACAGTTTCAGATATTTATAAAAGTTGGTCACCATGTGTGACACGGAAATAACCAGACCGGGATAGCCATCAAGGAACCCCAGCTTAAACAGGTATTTTTTCAGGAAAGAAAACCAGGCGCTGATCACAGCCTTAACAGGAGAAGACTGCTTTTTCCCGCACCGCTCCTGTGCAAACAGCGTTGAATAGCGATCTGCTTTTTGCAGAAAATCGCCCAGGTTTGCATACGGATAGTGCTTCAGAATGCCATCCAGCACTACAACATCAAAACCCTCATCCAGCACGAACTCATGGACTTTATAGTCGTTAAAATTCGTCTTTCCCCGGTGATAAAGACGGGTCAGATGTTCCTGCTTCCAGCAATATCGGATTTCATGATCCCGGTAATAATTCACCCGCACAAGACGGTAAACTTTTTCCGGTTGCAATTCGACAGATGCAATAGCACTCAGTAACTCCGGGGTCACCACCTCATCTGCATCCAGCGACAAAATCCAGTCATGGCTGGCAAAGGAAGCGGCATGATTTTTGGTTTCACCAAAGCCGTAAAACTCACCGCACACCAGCTTCACATTGGCATACTGGCAGGCGATCTCTTTCGTAGCATCGGTTGAACCGTTATCGTATACTACTACCTCGCTGAAATCCGCCAACGAATCCAATGTTTTCGGCAGTGAGCCGGCGGCATTTTTAGCGATAATGACACAGGAAATGTTATTCACAGAGGGTTGCAACCAGGGAAGGAATGTAGTCCGGACAATACTAACCAATGACCCCAGGCATGACAACTCCGGGGCGATCAGAGTCCTAACATTGATACATCTCAGACACTCTCCCGTTCTTGGCCAGGGCTCCGAGCGCCGCTGTTACCTGCATCCGACTGACGACAGTAAAGTCATTAAAGTCGCGTTCAAAGGCGGGAAAAACAGAAAGCAAAACCGGATTGAAAGTGTCTATTATCAGCATCTGTTGGCAGCAAAAGCAGACCTGAGTATGCTCGCCGGCTACTTCGGACAAACTGAAACAGATCTGGGTCCAGGCCTCATTTTTGAGCGGGTATGCAACCATGACGGCAGCGACGCAGTCAGCCTGTTGGAAGCCCTTGAGCAGAAGCGCCTCAGTGAAGCACTTATCCGGACCTTACTTGAACGACTCGCGGGCTACCTGCATGAAAATTCAATCCTGTTTGTCGACGTTGGCTTTGCCAATATTTTATTACCCCTACAGGAAGACGGCAGTTACCGGATCAGTGTGATAGACGGGATCGGTTCACGGCATCCGGGCTTGAAGTTTTTCATTTACCGCCACTGCCGGCCACTGCGCACCTACAAAATCAGAAAGCAGTTAAACGTCATACAAGCCCGTTTACAGCAGCATCTGGAAAAATTTCCGGCCAGTTGATCCGGGATCACAACTTAACGGCACACCCGATATCTGAACGTTAACGCTTCATGATATTATGTGACCAATTTTTAGCCGTCAGAATTTTAAAAGAACATATGTATCAGTTACGTTACCGAGAGCTCAGCCGAACTATTTTTGAAACTGTTCTGGCGGCGGTCATTATTTTACTGCTGGCCCGCCTGGCCATGTTTATTGCCTTTGTGGATACCGACAAACTGGCAGGCAAAGAAGCCGATCTGATAAAACTGTTTACAACCGGTTTATTGTTTGACCTCAAGGCCAGTACTATTTTTATGGTCCCGGTGTATTTAGCCGGCCTGGCATTTGCCGCCTTTGGGAAATTCTGGAAAGGCTTCAGCGCCTTCGCCCGCGGCTACAGCCTGCTGGTCATTTTTGGCTTCACCCTGATTTCTATCAGTAATTATTATTACTACGAAACCTATCATAACCATTTTGATATTTTCATCTTTGGTCTGGCGGAAGACGACACCGCCGCCGTACTGGCAAATATCTGGCAGGACTATCCGGTTATCCGGGCACTTCTCGCAGCCATCATCGCCACCTTCCTGCTCCGGCTTCTGTCTGCCAAAAAGCCGGTCACGACGGTCTGGTCAAAAACCACAGCGATCAGTTACGGTCTGATATTCTTCAGCCTGTTTGCCGTAGCTTCCCGGGGGTCTGTAGATACATTCCCACTGCGCCGGAGTAACGCGCAGATTTCTGATCTGAACATCCTGAACAAACTGACCCCTAACGGTCTGATCGCCATCAGTTGGGCGAACAAAGATAAACGTAAAGATGCAAAGTTCGATGCCGTTGAGATTGCCGACGTTGAACAGCTGAACATGAAGCTCTTTGGCAATAAAGCGCTGCAACAAACCTCAGCCATCAATCCGTACCTTGAAGCGCAGCCACCACACGTCATTCTCGCGCTCATGGAAAGCATGGGGTCCAACATTCTTGAGTTGGACAATCCGCAGAATAATGACCTTCTTGGCTCACTGCGGCCACACTTCGAATCTGACTTTTTATATAAACGTTTCGTCTCTGCGGGTAATGGCACGGCACCGTCCCTGGCAGCTATTCTGTTCAACAGCCCGGTTCCCAGTATCAGTCATTCCTCTGCTCAGAAAACCCCGCTGGCCGGCAGCATTTTCCGCCCCTACAAAAAAGCCGGTTATAAAACGGTTTTTATTTCCCCCGGCAATATGATGTGGCGTAATCTGGTGAACTACCTGCCATTACAGGGCGTTGATAAGGTCTATGATCAGAATTTCCTGATGAAGGAATATCCTCAGGCCAAAGGTCAGCTAACCGCCTGGGGAGTACCGGATGAATACGCCTTTAAACTGGCCAAAAAACTGCTCGATGAATCAGAGCAACCGCTATTTATCAACATCCTGACAGTCAGTAACCATCCGCCTTATTTCACTCCGGATACCTACACTGCGGGCCCGGTTGAAGTATCAGCTGAATATCAGGCACGGGCCGGGGGCGGAGAGATTGAACTGGATAATATCCTTAACACCTTCCAGTACGCCGCGGACAGCCTCGGACGCTTTATCGGTGCCGTAAAAGCCAGCGATAAACTGGCCGATCACACCGTCATCGCAGCTACCGGCGACCACCAGATGCGCCGCTTTGAAGCAAAGCTGCCGGAAGAATCCATGCTGGACAGCGCCGTACCATTTTACCTGCGAGTTCCGGACAGTATCCTCAACAGCCGGGAATTTCTGTACGACAACCGACGAATTGGTTCACATAAAGATATTATGCCAACGCTTTACAACCTGAGTCTGAGCGGCAGGCAGTACTTCACTATTGGTGGCCGGGATCTGCTGATGACCCGGGACGACCCGCAACGTAACTTCGGTTATAACGAATCAATTTGGATAAACAGTGCAGGCACTGTCAACCTGTACGACACCAGTAAACTCTATCCATGGCACAACGACACTCTGATGCTTGATGCAGCGGTAAGTAACTCCCATCTGTCACAACAGAAAATTTCGATGTTCATCGACTTACAACGCACATTTATAAACTGGGAAGTAACACAGGCAAATGCCTTGTTATCAACACCTGTAAAACAATGAGCAATCTGAATGTTGTTACTGCAGGCCGCTATTACCTCAGTTTTGTCCTGAGTTTTTTTGTACTGGTCAGTGTCACCTTCGAAGGCAGCTATAACCTGGCCAGCCTGTTAATTCTCGCCAGTTATGTATTTTTTTTCAGCAAACAAGTGCGGCAGCAAATTAACCTGAGCCGCCCGGAAAAACTGCTCCTCATCATTTCTGCACTCTATGTGTTCAGCTTCATCATGGAAGTCGTCCTCCACGACGTGAAACCGAGAATACTGGATGCCCCGGCGAAAGTGCTTCTCTTAATACCGGCCCTGTTGCTGTGTAATGCCCTGCGTCCGGGCCGGCAACAACTGATTTACAGCTTTATGTTCAGTGCTGTCGTGCTGCTAATGCAGTCGGTGTACGAAAAATTCTATCTGGGCGTTCCCCGGGTGAACGGTGACGTCAACGCTATTCAGTATGGGGCGATTGCAATTGCAATCGGCACAGCCGGCATTGCTCTGTGTGCTACACGCAATACAGACTCCCACCGCCAGGTTATGCTGTATGTGCTGTGCTGCCTGCTCTGTTGCGGCGCTGTTTATGCGGGGATTTTATCTCAGAGCCGGGGCAGCATCATTGCCCTTCCTTTGCTGGCACTTTGCCTGATCGCCCTGCAGGTACATAAGTTCAGATTCAGCCTGAAAAAAACTGTTTTAGTGATTTTTGGAGGCTGCCTGTTAGCCAGTGTTACGTTACTACTGAATTCAACAACAACTGAACGGCTGGAACGTGCTATAGCAGAACTGTCAACTCATGATGCTCAGGCCAATACTTCAACCAGTATCCGCCTCAACCTGTGGCAGATTGCCGGTGAGGTTGCCGCAACATCGCCTGTAACAGGAGTGGGAAAAAACCGATTAATCGAATACAAAGCACTACAGGTTGATTCAGGGCGCTTCTCAGAGTCCATTACACAATATGACAGTTCGCATAATGCCTACATGAATACCGTCGCCCGCCGCGGGCTGATTGGTCTGGCGATTTTATGCGCCTTCCTGTGGCTACCGGTTTACATTGCTGCTGCAGCGATCCGCCGGGGCAGCGCTGAAGAAAAACCCTACGCTTATGCCCTGCTTTGCTTTGGACTGGTGTTCGCTATTGCCAACCTGACGCAGGATATGATCTTCCTGAATAACGGCATCATCATGTATACAGGCCTGCTGATTATCCTCAGCCAGATGCTGTTTCAGGTACAAAACCGGCCATCGGCCAGCGATTAAGCTGGCCCGATTAAACAGACCGGATCAAACAGACCGGACCAGATAAGCAGGGTCAGGACCCACCTGCAGGTCAGCACCTGCAGGCTCACCAAACAGATCAAACGCCGTCTCGCCAGGCCTAATCAGGCTTGCCACTGGCTGCTGTCCACATTCACTCCAGACCACACGGCCTTTGCAGCCCTGCTGAATAAACTCAAGAGAGTGCCAGCCATCAGCTTCCGTATAGCGAAGCTGTTCAGCACCGCTTAAACGCTGCAGCATCGCCTGATACACCTTAAACGCAGTGCGGTAGCGGATACCCTCCCGGTTATCGATCAGACCATAGCCCGGCGCAATTAACTGGTGCCAGTAAACCGTCTCGACCTTGCCGCTGGCCAGCGCCAACAGATGGTAACGCAATAAAAAGCGGGCGTAATCCTCTTCACCGACACACTCTGTCTCACTGGTCGGTGCCCAGGGTGCGGTGCCGGATAACGGCCAGTTCACTTCTGTGAGCAATATCCGCTCAGAGCTTTTCGGGCTTAACCGGCAGATACTGTGCAACAGGTGGATCTTGTTAACTGTATCGAAGATCCCCAACTGGGTATTTTCCGGAGCCCCCCTGCGGTCGACATAGAGCAGTGAAGAAACCTTGTCAAAACGCACATTGGCACGGCTGAACATCGCCCGGATAAGGTAGTGATATTCAAAGTCGATAACAGAAGGCCCAACTAAGGTCAGCTGCGGGTACTTCTCATCTTTAAGTTGCTGAGCAACCTGGTAAAAGTCCAGATACTGCCTGACCGAGAAAAAACCCCACTTGGTACGGTTGATGGTATTGCCCACCTGATACTCACTGCACAGACCACTGAAGGCGGAGAATACATCCTCCAGCACAGCCCGCAGCAACCGGTGGTCATTAATACAGTCAGCATCCTGTACCAGGGTAATGAGAATATGCCGTCCCTGACAGCGTTTCACAAAGGCCAGATACTCATCCTTGCGCCGGGTATAATCACTCAGGAAGACTCTGATCTGCACAGTCTGACAACCCAGCTCATCAAGCAGCCGGAACTGCTCTTCACCTTTATCCAGATTGACACACAGCCCAAAAAACGACTGATCAACCTGCTGCATGCCGGTTTTACGGTTAAAGAGAAAGTGCAGCAAAGCAATGGGAAACACCATTAAACTGGCGATAAAAAGCTTAATCAGATCTTTCCGGTGACGGCGTTTCATCCGTTTTTTGTATGCCCGGTCCCGTATAGGATAGGGCTGATCGGAATGATGATCCCAGGGATGCTTATCCATATGGCAGCAATCAGCCTCTAGTCGGTTACCGGCTTGCCCTTAAGCCGCTTCTTAAAGTTTTTAAAGGTTTTATTCTGCTCGGAAAACTTTACGACGTTATCCGCAAAGCGTTTACCCACCTTCATATGCAGGGCATATTCTTCGGCAATCACAGCCAGATCTTCCGGCGTTGCCCACAGTTTGGCAAAGCCCCTGGCACGGTCAGTATCCGACAATGCCGAAATACTCAGGCGGTTCACATCCACCACTTTAAAAACGAACTCATCCCCGTCCCGCTTCACCAGAATATTGCCCGGTGAATAATCCCGGTGGAAAAAACCATCGTTATGCAGTTTCAGCGAAAATCGCGCAAAGCCCCTGAGTATCTGATCCCGATCAGGGAAAGCCGCATCCAGTAAAGGCTCACGGATAGTAAAGTCGTAATCAAAGGCTTCGCTCAGATAATAACTTTGCTGCAACAAAACGCCCTGCCGCTGTTCCATATATGCCACCGGGCAGGGTGCGTAATCTTTAAGAAGAATGGAGTTATGGTAAGACTTATAGGCTTTGGATGCGCGCAACAGCCCATAAATCGCACTGGCAGGAAAACCCGGTACTTTAAAGGCCTTCAGCACATAGCGCTTATCCTGCAGCGTGACGATACGTAACTCATTGCGGGCTTTATGGATCGACTCTGCAGAGCCGGCAAACAACCCCTCAAGGTTCTCTATTTCAGTTTTCAGATCATTAAACTGCTGATTAATCTGTAATTTAATCCGCATCACACTTCCCCGGCCTGAGACTCACTCCGGCGGAGTGTTTCCTGTAAATGCTGCCATACAATATCTGCCGTCAAAGGCGCAAATACCTGAGGTTCAGCCTGAAGGTCCACTACAGGCTGCCTTTTAGCCTCCAGTGACAACTGGTTTTTTCCGTAGCCGCCCACCAGTCCGGGATCAGTCGGCCCGAATAAAGTAATGTTCGGCCGGTCAAGTGCCGCCGCCATATGTGACAAGCCGGTATCAACAGACACGCAGGCAGTTGCCCCGGCGATAACCGCAGACACATCGTGCAGATTCAGTTTCGGCAGAATATCCACAAACGGATTATCAGCCGCCAGGCGCTCTGCTCTGGCCAGCTCGTCAGCAGTCACCCAGGGTAATTTAACTCTGAAGCGCTCACCCGCTGCCAGCTCAATCAGTTGCTGCCAGTATGCTTCGGGCCAGTGTTTGTCTGCACGGGTGGTGCTGTGAAGAAAGACCAGATACGGCTGCTCATCCTGTGTCTCCTGCGAGAAGTGCTGACGAATGGCAAAATCACCCTTTGCATCCGGAAGGTCATACCCCAGTGATGAGGCAAATAATTGCCGGATTCGCTCGACCGCATGCTGCTGCCGGGCTACCGCGAAGGTGTTGCGGTAACAACAGGTTGCCAGTGACTCGGTCACCGACGCCTTGTCATAACCACAGGTGACACCCTTCGCTAAGCGGGTGACCAGAAACGCACTTTTGATCAGCCCCTGAGCATCAATTACATAATCATATTCCCGTGCTTGCAGTGCCTGCTTATAGGCTTGCCATTCACCGCTTTTCCAGGTCTTCAGAGGCTGCTTACGCCAGCGCCGGATTGCCACGGGAATCACTTTATCCACTGCGGCGTGCCAGCGGGGGATCTCAGCAAACCCTTCTTCAGCCACCCAGTCAAAGCGAATACCGGGAATCGCCTGCACTGCATCCGTCAGAGCTGGCAAAGTGTGAATGATATCGCCCATTGAAGAGGTTTTTACCACTAACACTCTCATGATAATTGCTGCTCAACCGCTTTAAATACCGATGCCGGGCTGATATCAATCATGCTCTGATGATATCCCTGATCAGCATCCCCTTTGCGAATTTTGATATAGCCATCAATCAGGCGGATAATTTCAACCTTATCCGTTAACGGCGGGGTAAAATCAGGGCTGGTCGGTCCATAAAGCGCCACCAGTGGAGTGCCTAAAGCTGCGGCCATATGCATCAGGCCGGAATCATTACTGACCACGGCCCGGGCACCTGCCAGCAAATCAATGGCCGCCTGCAGTGACGTTTTGCCGCATAAATCTACGCAAGCCTGTTTTTCCGCCTCATCCAGCTGGGCCAGAATCTGTTCACTGACCGCCTGATCATTGGCAGACCCGAAAATACACACCTGAAATCCCGCACTGATCAGTTGTTTCGCCAGCTCAGCATAGTGATAATCCGGCCAGCGCTTGGCCGGGCCAAATTCAGCGCCGGGGCATAAGCCGATATAGTTATTCGTCAGCCCATGGGTGACCTTCAGTTCTGCCTGAGCCTCATAATCAACCTGCAATTCAGGGCGCATGATATTCGACAACGCTTCACCTGTCGCACTGGGAGCCTGTGCCAGCGCAATGTACCGCTGCACCATCAGCGGAAACGCTTTCTTATCCAGCGGTCTGAGATCCGTCAGCAACCCGTAACGCAACTCGCCTTTCCAGCCGGTGCGCACAGGAATACCCGCCATCCACGGGATCAGCGCGGATTTCAGGGAATTCGGCAAAACCAGCGCCCGGTCATAACGGCCCTTCAGGCCTTCAGCAACCTGTTTACGTACTTTCCACTGTAACCGCCCGTGCCCAACCGGCATCGCCACCGTGTTATCTACCTCAGGCATACGCTCCAGTACCGCCCGGCACCAGTCCGGCGCCAGTACATCAATCTGGCAGTCTGGCTGCTGGGCCTTCAGTAAACGGTACAGAGACTGACTCATCAGCATGTCGCCTACCCAGGAGGGCCCTACTATCAGGATTTTTTCAGCCATCATTTGCGCCTTCTTGCTGCGGATTGAGGTAACGGTCAAATAAACGCCGGTAACTGTCCGGTAACCGGGTATACGGCACTACTTCACCACCTTCGGGCAAGATAGCGCTCTTACGTTCGAAATCGATATGCAGGTAACTGAGGTCCGGGAACACCAGTACTGCATTAGGGTCGTTATGCAGGGTTTTCATATACGCTGAAATCACTCTGAGCCGTTCAGGATCAATAGGTTCCCGTAAATTCTCACCATCAATATTACTCACTGGCCGGGTATCCATCAGCCCCAGAACGGTGGCAAAAATATCTGCACTGCTGACCGGCCGATCGGTGTTCACCTGCATTTTGTCTGCCTCCCTGGCAGGCGGCACAGCAAACATTGCATTATGTGTGGTACCCAGGCCATAGCCATAGTTGTATGGCGAATTCTTGGAATCGATATTCTGGCCGTGATCTGTTGAAAAGAAGATCCAGGCATCAGGATCATCCATCCTGACCTGTTTGATTAACTCACCGAAGTAATGATCACTGTAAGCCACTGAGTTGTCATAGGCATTCACCCCATTCTCATCCTCTTCCGGGAGGAACTTTTTGAACGCGTCCGGTGAATGTTTCGCATACGGGTAGTGATTGCCGTTCATCTGAATAACCAGCATATAAGGCTCGTCAGACTGTTTAGCCTGTTCAAGGAATGGCATCACCCCTTTCTCTAAAACCGTCATATCATCGGCGCCGATCGAAACCGAAATATTACTGCTGAAGTCAGTCCCTTCCTTAAAATAATCCAGATCACCGTCCAGGAACAACTGATCCACATTACGCCATTTAAAATCCTGCGCGGTGATCAGTGCGGTCTGGTAGCCCGCCGCCTTGGCGTAATTGAAAATCGTCGGTACCGAATACACTCTGCCGTGAGGATCAATCCCCTGCAGGCCTGTTAACATATAGGGCACAGAGCTCAGTGTCTTGGTACCAATACTCACCGCATTGTCATACAGAACAAGCTCTCCGGCATCCTTTAAACGCTGCAGGTTTGGCGTGGTATCACGGTCGTAGCCGTACACGCCCATCTGACTCTTGGTGAGGGACTCGCCCACCACAAAAATAATATTAGGCGCATCTTTTGCCGCTACCTGCTTTTCAAGCACCGGTTTTTCAACCAGCTTGGCGGCAAACACCTGCTGTTCGATCAATCCCGGAAACGTACCTATATACGCCAGACTGCTGAACTGGAATTTAGTGACGCCGTACCAGTTAAACGCCAGCAACAGAAACAGCAGGCTGCCAAATACGCCGGATATCCCCCGAGCCCACCAGCGGGGCTTCAGCGGTAAGCGCAACAGGATCAGCAACAGTGGCAGCTCCAGCGCAATCAGCAACAACGGCTTAAAGACTGCGGCGTTATCCACCCACAGCATCAGGGTCAGCAGCGGATCTTCGGCGACAAAGCGTAAATCAAAGACGGATACAAAATTCCGGTACACCGCAAAAAAGGATAACTGTATCAGCTGCGGAATCAGGATCAGCGCAATGATCACTGTCCGGCCCACGACGGTGCGCAGGGGAAGCAACAGAATAATCAGTAACACCAGCGCCAGGCTGCTCAGGCCGTAGTTAACCAGGAAGCGTTTCCCCTGGACGTTTTCAATCAGCCAGCCCAGGTCACGCACCAGCACTAAATCAAAAGCCAGAACCAGCAGCACAATGGCACAGAAGGCACGCTTAGGGGCAGCCATTGCCGCGGCAGAAAGTCGGGAGAAAATATTTTGCATAACGTCTGAAAAAGCCTGTGATTACCGTTTTTTCACACCGGAAATCTGTTTTGTAACATCTCAAAAATACCGTCTGATGCGATTATCAGAACTGAGCCGCAAATAATACTCGCTGACAGGCCAAGTTAACACCGATCTGCTGCGAAAACCCCGCTTTCAGCGGCTTTTAAAGGTATTTTTCAACTTCATGACGAAACAGCCCCCTTCAACAACTGGTTTCATGCATTTTTGTAAGCTGGCCAATTCCCTTTTTCAGCGCCGGTGTTACAATCAGGCTCTTTGTATTTAATCGAGGTTTTGCACGACGCCCTCGCCGGCAGCCGGCTAAATAGCAACGCCCATTCCCCGCACAGATGTAGCAGTTTTTGTGCAGGCATCCAGTATCCACTGAGGGCTTTACTCTCATACCGCGTGCATTCGCCTTAGCTTGTTAGACGTTTTAATTTTCCGAGGTAGTCAATGGCCGCGTTTGGTACTGTTTTTATGCCTGAAATGGCAATTTCACAATTCGATGGAACCCGCTGGAGCGATGCTGAAGTGGTCAGCAGCAACAGCATCCAGATGCACCCCGGCTCGCACGTATTACACTACTCAAGCACCTGCTTTGAAGGCCTGAAAGCGTTTCGTCACGCAGACGGTTCTATCCAGATTTTCCGTATGGATAAGAACATTGCCCGCTTCGCCCAGAGCAGCCGCCTGCTGGCAATGCCTGAGATTGATGAAGCAGCCACTGAAAAAATGATTCTGGATATCGTTGGCCGTTTCGCCAGCGACGTACCTGAACCGCCGGGTTCTATGTATATCCGTCCGACCCACGTGGGTACTGAACCGGCTATCGGTAAAGCGGCAGCCCCGACAGCCACCTCTTTACAGTATATTTTGCTGTCTCCGGTGGGTGATTACTTCTCCGGTGGCGATACTACTTTACGTCTGTTGCTGGAAGAAAACGGTGCCCGCTGCGCGGCCCATATGGGTATGATCAAGAGCGGCGGTAACTACGCCAGCGCCCTGAATCCGATTATGCGAGCCAGGCAGGACGTTCAGGCCGATCAGGTGCTGTTCTGCCCGAATGGTGATGTTCAGGAAACCGGCGCAGCAAACTTTCTGCTGATCGACGGTGACGAAGTAATCACCAAGGCACTGGATGAAAGCTTCCTGCACGGTGTTACCCGCGACTCGATTCTGACCCTGGCCCGCGACATGGGCATGAAGGTTTCAGAGCGCGAATTAACCGTAGAAGAGCTGCTGGAACGGGCTGCCAAGCCAGGCTGCGAAGCAGCGCTGTCCGGTACCGCAGCAGTACTGACACCGGTAGGCACCCTGATCCATAACGGTCAGGACTATAAGGTTGGTAACGGCGGTGTCGGCGCGACCACCGTGAAACTTCGTCAGGCACTGAATGCGATTCAGTGGGGCCAGGCTGAAGATAAACACGGCTGGCTGACTAAGGTGTAATACCTGCCTCTGAATATAAAAAAGCGAAGCTGGCAGCTTCGCTTTTTTTTGCGCTAAAGAAAGTTACAGCGGATGCTGCAGTGAAGTGCTTTCCAAGCCGGGAGGAATATCCTGCCCCATCGCCATCCGGGACAGTTCAGGCGCCATTTTACGGTCTTCACGGGGCGCCATGCCAAATACTGCCCGGTAGCGCCGGGAAAAATACTCCGGCGACCGGAAACCACAGGCAACCGCCACCTCGACCACGGTCATCTGAGTTTGCTTAAGCAGTTGTCTGGCACGCTCCAGCCGTAAACGCAGATAAAACCGTGTCGGTGTATCATGACAATGCTTACGGAACAGCCGTTCCAGCTGACGTAACTGTATACCGCTGAATGATGCCAGCTCGGAAGCGGTCAGCGGTTCTTCCAGATTCTGTTCCATCAGTTCAATCACTTCAGCCACATCCGCATGCCGGACGCCAAAACGTTCCACTGTCTGCATCCGCTGCAGCTGACCGGGCTGACGCATACCATCATGCATAAAGGCATCACATACCTGACTGGTGAGGGCGTCCCCGTGGCGGTTCTGGATCAGATGCAGCATCATATCCATGGCCGAAATACCGCCGGCACAGGTCAGCCGTTTATCGTCCGCCTGATACAATTGCTCTGACGTTTTCAGCCGGGGAAAACTTTCTTCGAACGCTGGCCGCGCTTCCCAGTGCAGCGCCACCCGGTGTTCATCCAGCAAGCCCGCATGGGCAAGGGCATAACAGCCGGTTTCTATCCCCCCCAGCACAGCTCCCTGACGGTCCAGCCGCCGCAGCCAGTTAAGCAGGGCTTTATTCAGCCCGGCTTCGGGCTCAAAGCTGGCGCAGACAAACATATTCGGAAATTCGCCGACCTGATCAATGCTGCTTTCAACCGCAACCGGAATACCGCTGCTGGACGTGACTGACTCACCGTTCAGCGAAAAGAAGTGCCAGCTGAACAGCTCACCACCAAAGCGATTAGCCACCCGCAGTGGCTCCAGGGCACTGAATAACGACAACATCGAAAACCGCGGTTGTAACAGAAAACCGATTTTTTCAGGTACAGCCTCTGCCGTCATATCAGCACCTCTTTACGCAATATCATTACCGCTCTTACTTACCCTGCCATACCGGATCGCGCTTTTCAGCAAACGCCCGGGGGCCTTCCTGGGCATCTTCCGAGTGCAAAACATCCGGATAATGTTTCAGCACACCGCTGCGAATATGAGCATAGCCCTCTTCAACCGTCATTTCAGCGGTTGTGCGGGTAATCTCCTTAATCGCAGCAATGGCCAGCGGTGCACTGGC
The DNA here is from genome assembly GCF_024347195.1 of Aliamphritea hakodatensis. NCBI lineage: Bacteria > Pseudomonadati > Pseudomonadota > Gammaproteobacteria > Oceanospirillales > Oceanospirillaceae > Aliamphritea > Aliamphritea hakodatensis. Next base: position 512,707 of record NZ_AP025281.1, on the reverse strand, counting down.
GGCGACCTGCTCCGCCAGTTCACGGGCGCTGTCCATCAGCTGTTCACCGCTGACAACCTTATTCACCAGCCCCCAGCGGGCCGCTTCTGCCGCCTCCATGGCCCGGCCTGTCATCAGCATTTCATTGACAATTGCAGCCGGCAAACGCTTTGGTAAGCGCAATACCCCGCCACTGTCGGCAATGATCCCCAGCCCGGCTTCCGGCAATGAGAACATGGCATGCTCCGCACACACAATCATATCCGCCGCCAGGGCCAGTTCAAAGCCTCCGCCAGCGGCATAGCCATTCACCGCTGCGATGACCGGTTTATCAAGATCAAAAATTTCCGTCAGGCCGGCAAAACCGCCTTTGCCAAAATCAGCATCGGCCGCCTCACCTTCTGCCGCGGCTTTCAGATCCCAGCCCGCGGAAAAGAACCGCTCACCGGCGCCGGTAATAATCGCCACCCGCAGTTCCGGGTCATCCCGGAAGGCCAGAAAGGCTTCCCCCATTGCTGCACTGGTTTTGGCATCAATGGCATTCGCCTTTGGCCGGTTAAGGGTAATTTCCAGAATGGCGCCGTTACGCACCAGTTGTAATGCTTCACTCATTGCCTTTATTCCTCACAAATTCGGATGTAGGTATCCGCCGCATACGCCCCTAAACCCTCAGGTGCCACCAGCAACGGATTAATATCCAGTTCCAATAACGTATTCCGGAGCTGACCGGCGTATTCCGCTACCGCCATAACAGCGCTTACACAGGCCTCAATATCACCACGCTGCTTGCCGCGAAAACCTGTCAGCAACGGCGACATTTTCAGCCCACTGATCGCTGTACGCACCTCTGTTTCAGTGGTAGGCAACAGCAGGGTCGCGCTGTCTTTCAGCAACTCCACCATAATCCCGCCCGAACCGATCACCAGCGACGGTCCAAACTGCTGATCACGGGTCACGCCGATCAGCAATTCACCGACGGTTTCCGTCAGCATCTGTTCCACCAGAAACGCATCACTCAAATGGGCCATTCGCGATATCGCTTCCCGAACATCATCAGCAGACTGCAAAAACAGCTGTACAGCCCCCTGCTCAGTTTTATGCACGATGGTATCACTGACCGCCTTGATCACCACCGGATAGCCTATGCGCTCGGCACACCTGACCGCGTCGTCAGCATGGCTGACCAGCTCACCTGCCGGGATCTGCAGGCCATAACCGGCCAGTGCCTGCTTGCCCCGGTACTCATCAATGTTCCGTCCTGCCGGTTCGTCAGCAAAAGGGGCACTGCGCAACAGCGCTAAAGGGGCGGGTTGCTGATGTTTCAGTCCGATCTGATACGCGGCAGATAATGCTCGTAAGCAGGTGTCCAGACCTATCATTGGCACCACCCCGGCCTGCACACAGGTATCAATCGCCGACTGGGGCAGACATTCCGGCAAAGATGCCAGCAGAACCCCCTGATGACCGGTCGCCCGGCTGGCATTGATCAGCCCGTGCATGGCCGCATCCCAGGGGGCCGGATCGGCATCCGCAAAACTTGGCCAGTCCAGCAACAGCATGGTGGCATCGTAACCGGCGCTCATCATGGCACTGAAGGTTGCCGTTTTACGGGCCTCATCGCCCCAGATGAAGGTGTGATAATCCAGCGGGTTTTCCACCACCACGTATTCACTGAGGGTTTCCCGAACCCGCGCCTGATGTTCCGCCGTCATCGCCGGGAACGTCAGATCATGCCGTTCGATCAGATCGGCCATGACCCCGGCCTCACCGCCGGAACAGCTCATTGATGCGACCTTATTACCCTGTAATGGCCCCGCAATGGCCACCAGCTTCAGGGTTTCAATCAGCTCTTCCAGGGTATCAACCCGGGCTATTCCCAGGCGTTTGAACAGTGCATCAAACAGCTTATCTGAACCGGTCAGCGAACTGGTATGGCTCATGGCAATTTTAGCCGCTGCTTCACTGCGGCCGTTTTTAGCAGCCACCACCGGGATCCGTTTCTCCAGCGCCCGCCGGCACACCGCATCAAAATGATGGATATCAGACAGCCCTTCGATATGCAGTCCGATCGCGGTAATGCGCGGATCGTCCAGCAGCGCGTCCATCACATCCGCCACGCCAACATTTGCCTGATTGCCCATGGTAAACATGAAGGCCAGCGGCAGCCCGCGTCGCTGCATGGTGATATTCAAACCGATGTTACCGCTCTGGGTAATCACCGCGACGCCCTTATCCACCGCCTGGCTGCCATGCTGATCCGGCCAGAGCACCGCTTTATCCAGACAATTAAGCACACCGTAACAGTTTGGCCCTATCATCGGCATACTGCCGGCGCGTTCCACCAGCAACCGCTGACGTTCAGCACCTTCGTCGCCCACTTCAGCAAAACCTGAGGCATAAAGTACCGCCCCGCCGCAGCCAATCTCATTCAGCTGGCCGACGATACTCATAGCAGCATCAGCATTCACGGCGACATAGGCGGCGTCGGGCACGCCCGGCAAGTCGGCAATGCTGGGGTAACATTTAACACCGGCCATCTCAGTATGCGTGGGATGCACCGCCCAGATCTCACCGTCAAAACCCAACTTCTGACTTTCTACAATCGCATAGCGGGCACCTGCCCCGCCAAACACCACAATAGAACGGGGTTTGAGCAGGCGGGCAAAACGGCTCTTATCAATTTCAGACACAGACACCTTCCTTCTGCCGGGCAGTGTTAAGCTTCCAGCGGACGCAGCAGCGCACGGGAAATGATGTGACGCTGAATTTCACTGGTACCGTCCCAGATCCGCTCAACCCGGTGATCCCGCCAGATCCGTTCCAGTGGCAGTTCGTCCATCAGGCCCATGCCGCCGAGAATCTGAATCGCCTCGTCGGAGACCATACCCAGCATTTCAGTGGATTTCAGTTTTGCCATGGCTGCATCAGTATCAGACATATTGCCCTGATCCAGCTTCCAGGCGGCATGCATGGTCAGTAACTCTGCCGCTTTCAGTTCCAGCGACATATCCGCCAGCTTGAACGAAACCCCCTGAAACTTTCCGATCGTCTGGCCAAACTGCTTGCGTTCCGCCGCCCAGTCAGCGGCAATTTCCAGTGCGCGCTCGGCACGGCCCAGACACATCGCCGCCACCGACAAACGGGTGCCGCCCAGCCATTCATTGGCCACATCAAAGCCGTGATCCTCCACCCCCAGAATCTGGGACTCATGGATGCGGCAGTTATCAAAATTCAGAATGCAGTTCTGATAGCCCCGGTGAGAGACGCTGTTGTAACCCGGCTCAACGGTGAAGCCCGGCGTGCCCATATCCACCAGGAAGCTGGTAATTTTTTTCTTCGGTCCCCGTGGAGTGTCTTCCACACCGGTAGAGGCAAACAGAATCACGAAGTCCGACACATCCGCGTGGCTGATGAAATGCTTGCTGCCGTTAATGATGAAATGATCACCGTCCCGCTCCGCACGGCACTTCATTGAACGCACATCGGAACCGGCATCCGGCTCGGTCAGCGCCAGACAGTCCACCTTTTCACCGCGAATAGCCGGTTGCAGGTATTTCTCCCGCTGCTCACCTTCACAGGCCAGCAAGATGTTACTCGGGCGGGCAACAATGTACTGCAGGGCGAAGCTGGCGCGGCCCAATTCTTTCTCCAGCAGTGTCAGCGTTACCGCATCCAGACCGCCACCGCCCAGCTCTTCCGGCATATTGGCGGCATACAGACCGCAGTCCAGCGCGGCCTGTTTAATCTTTTCATGAATCTCATCGCTGACCACACCGGTCTGTTCCACTTCCGCTTCATGGGGATACAGTTCCTGTTCCACGAATGCTTTAACAGTGTCGATGATCATCTGCTGTTCGCTGCTGACGGAGAATTCCATAAGGGCACCTTCTGATATTTTTCGGTTAAGCGAACAGCAGCATCCCTCCGGCCAGGCGGATCAGACAATCATTCTATTCGCTGAAAACAGTTTGCCGCTTCTCACGGCAGGAAATTTGGGTTTTAAAGCAGGTCTTTTAATCAGACCTTTTCATCAGGATTTGTCATCAAGACTTTGCTTTCACGGCCATTACCCGGCCGACCTGCGCCGGTTTAGGCATGTCGGTGTGACGCTGCATGATTTTTTCAAGCACGGCATGTACTTCTGAGCGGATCGGTGCCGTTTTACCGGCCTTCATATCCACGTGCAGCAACATCTGCTCAGTGGTTGCCAGCAAGGCATCAGTCTCACCGTGATACATACTGTGGAAAAAATGCAGGCGTTTTTCATCCAGTCCCAGCAACTGGGTGGTGAAATACAGCGGCTCACCTTCTGAGGCTTCCAGAAAGTAATTGATATGGGTTTCAACGGTATAAAAAGAATTGCCTGAAGCCCGGTAGGTTTCATCGATTCCTACATACCGGAACAGAGCATCGGAGGCATCGCCAAAGGCAAACAGGAAGAAGGACTCACTCATATGGCCGTTATAGTCCACCCAGTCAGGGGATACTTCACAGCGGTAGAGCTGCAGCGGTGTGCCGATTTCGCTGCCTTCGGCATAGCGCTGGTATTCGCGGGTCAGATAAATTTCGTTATCCATGAGCGTCTCCGGAAAAGATATTCAGCCCGGAAGCTGTTCCGGCAATGCTGAATATCCGGTTTATTTTTGTTATCGGATATACGCCATTCTGGCTTCTGACAGCTTAGCCGACATGACTTAAATGTCACATTTACCTGAACTCAAACGACACTAAAACGTATCAGTCATGCATAAAAAAACCGCCGGTGGCGGTTTCATTGCAGCACTGAGGTGATCACAGACCGTCTGGCAGCGGCTCCCTGAATATTACGGCGTTCCTCTCCGGGCGGTGTGCCAAAAAAATCCCGGTAACATTTACAGAAATAGTTTTTATTAGCGAACCCGCACGCCAGCCCGATCTCAAGCAACACCATATTGGTCTGCCGCAATAACTGCTGCGCCCGCTGTAAACGTAACTGCAGATAAAACCGGGTAGGAGTGGTTTGCAAATATTTCTGAAACTGACGCTCCAGATGCCGGCGGGAGACGCCCACCAGTAACGCCAGCTCCGCCGTGGTAATGGGTTCTTCCAGATTGGCTTCCATCAGCGCCATGGCTTCGATCAGCTGCGGTTGTCCCACCCCCAGATAATTCTGCATAGGCGCCCGCTGGCTGTCCTGCTCATCGCGGATACGTTCACAGTTAAGCTGTTCTGAAATCGCCGCACACAGCTCGCCTCCCTGATGGTAACAAATCAGGTACAGCATCATATCCAGCGTAGCGGTCGCGCCGGCACAGGTAAAACGGTTACGGTCAAAGACAAACAGCTTGTTGGTGACCTCTACCTGAGGAAAGCTTTCCCGCATAACCGTCAGATAATCCCAGTGCACCGTACAGCTGTAACCGTCCAGCAAACGCATATGGGCCAGCACATAACTGCCTGCATCCAGCGCCCCCAGCTCCAGCGGATAGCTGCGCCGCTGTTTAAGACGCGCCAGCAACCAGGGCCGCAACAGATCCGTACAGGTCAGTTGCGGGCTCTCTCCCGCACAGATAATGACCGCATCAAAATCCGCAGCCGTTGCCAGCGGCGTATCCACCGGATACGGCATACCGTCAGCAGACAATACCCGCTCATCCGCCAGACTCAGGGTGGTCCAGTGATAAAGCTGTCGCCCGCTGATCCGGTTAGCGCTGTTCAGCGGTGTAATCACCGACGCCAGTGACATAATCGAAAACCCGGGCAGCAGTACTAACCCGACCCGGTAACAAGTGTCCTGACCCAGCGCACGTAGCATCAGCCTGACTCCTTCTGCAAACGCAGAGTTAGCACAATTAGCACCACCGCGATGACTCCCGCACTGAGATACACGGCGCTGAAGTTACCCAACAGGGTTTTACTCCAGCCGCCCAGAAAATTTCCCAGCATCGCGCCACCGGCCATGGCAAAATTTGCCCCGCCAAACAAACTGGTGGCCAGTGCTGCCGGGTATCTTTTGCCAATATACGCCGGAACCATGGCGAAATATCCGACATAAGCGCTGCCGAATAATCCCGCTGCGACATATAACCCCGGAATATCCGCATCGGCACTGACCAGCGCAGCAGCGATCAGAAAAGCCAGACACATCAGGGTGATGACCGGACGAATGCCCAACCGGTCAGCCAAAATGCCACAGATGACACCGGCAAACATCCCGACCGCACCGATGATCATCAGCAAATCACCGCACACTTGTACGCTCAGCTGCCGGTCATCCCGGGCATACATCGCCAGATAATTCATAAATGCGATGAAACTTATCCCCGCCAGAAACACCCCCGTCAGCAGCCCCCAGGGCCGGGCTTCCCGCAACAAAGGTAACTGGCTGAGAATTCCCGGCTGTTCAGCAGCAACCGGGGCTTTCTGCTGACGCAGCATCACCACGGCAGCCAGCAGAGTGATCAGTAAAGTTAAGCCTCCCAACACAAACCACACCGGACGCCAGCCATAATCCGGCAGTAACCAGGGCAGCACCAGCCCGTTAATGAAGATGCCATAACTGGTGCCGCTGCCAATCAGGCCCATCGCCTTGGCCCGGTGCTGATAATCAATGTAACGGGCGATCAGCCCGACCATAGGGGTCCAGGCCGCCGCGGCACAGGCTGCCAGCACCACCAGTAACAGCGCAATTAACCAGACCTCACTAGCAAGCCCTAACAAGAGCAAACTCACGCCACAGAGTGCTGCGGCGCTAAGCACAACCCGGATTTCCCCCCAGCGCGGTACCAGCGCACTGCTGCCCAGAGACGCCCCCAAAAACCCCAACTGCGCAAGGGCAATCATGCTGCCGACAGCGGTATAGCTGAAACCCAGATCCTGACGCATATCCGTCGCCAGCGCTGAAAACAGATAGAGCCCAAAGCCAAACGTCGCAATGATAATGGCGGTACAAAGCAGTACCAGCGCCAGCCGGAAACCGGCGCCGAAACTGTTGTCGCAGGATATTTCAGAAGCGGAAGAAACCGGCACGTACTACGTCTTTTTACGGGATGCAACGAAATCCGCCAGCGCCTGACGGGTCTCGGCAGACTGGAAACATTCCAGATCAAACCGGGCTTCCAGCGCCAGCGTGTCTTCAAAACCGGCTTCACTGGCACCGTAGAATGCGGCCTTGGTACGGGCCATGCCACCCCGGGACCAACTGGCTACTTTCGCCGCAAAGGCATGGGTATCCGCCAGAAACTCTTCGTCAGCCGTCACCCGGGTCACCAGACCGATGCGCTCGGCTTCTGCAGCACTGAGCGGTTCCGCATCCAGTGCCATATGCAGGCTGCGGCCAAAGCCGATGATCCGCTGTAACAGAAAGGTCAGACCGCCGGTAGGGCTGAAGCCCAGTGGCGCATCCGGCAGGCCCAGTTTTGCAGACGCCGCAGCAACCCGCACATCACACATACAGGCCACTTCCAGACCACCGCCCAGCGTCAGGCCATTCAGCGCAGCAATCACCGGTTTATCCAGTGCACGTAATTCCTGTGTCAGACGCTGATAATAATTAGCCGTCACATGGAACTGCTCATCGGTACTGCCATGCATTTCCTTGATATCACCGCCAACGCTGAATGCCCGGCCCGTGCCACAAATCACCAGCACGTGGACATCTGCATCGTTGCGGACCTTATCCACAACCTCCAGTAACCCTGTCAGATGCTCATCATTCAGCGCGTTCAACGCCTCAGGCCGGTTCAGTGTTGCCCAGGCCACCTTATCCTGAACCTTGTATTCAATTGTCATACTGGTCTCCTGCTCAGTAATTACGGATAACCCGTTTAGTTTTATGTTCCGAGGCGATTTCACCGGCTTTAACAAACTCAATGCTGGCGCTGAAGCCCAACTGTTTATACAACTGCAGGGCAACGTCTTCTGTCAGTTGCGGCAACGCGCTGGCGGGCTGATCAGAAGCCACTTCGATTTTCAGCACCGGCAGGTAATCAATCGGCGGCGCCTTATCCAGCACCATCTGGAATTCGCCGGTCAGGCGGGGCTGCATTGCCAGCAGGGTTTTCTGAATGGCCATCGGGAAAATATTCACCCCCTTAATGACCACCATATCGTCAGTACGACCACGGGTATGGAAACGGAAGCCGGTACGGCCGCAGGGGCACGGATCGGTGTACACCTCCACGTAATCATGGGTACGCATCCGGACCAGCGGACTGGCTTCACGGTTGATGTTGGTAAACACCAACTCACCGATCTGCCCCTGTTCCATGGGAATCACTTCTTCCGTATCCGGGTTTATCAGCTCAGCAATGACCTCTCCCGCACCGCTGAAATGCAACCCGGTATTATGCCCACACTCGGCACTCTGAACACCCAGTTCAGCCATCCCGTAAAGGTCATGGGCTTCCATCCCCCAGAGATTTTCGATCCGCTCCCGGTAGCCCGGCACCTGCATCCCCGCTTCACCGGAAAAGAAACCTTTTTTAACGTTCAGATCCCGCAGGTTAATGCCCATGTCCTCAGCAACAGTGGCCAGACGGACCGCATAAGAAGGCGTTGAATACAGCGCTTTGGCAACTTTCATATCTGCTTTCATATCCAACAACCGCCGGGAATTACCCACACCGTAAGGCAATACGGTCGCGCCCAGGGTTTCAAACGCCATATGGTCCGTCACACCGCCGGCATAAATGCTGTAGTTAAAGCAATTCACCACGAAGTCTGAGGGCCGGCACCCCATTGCCCACAGTGCCCGTGCGCCCATTTCGTTGTATCCCCGGACGTCATTCTGCGTCCAGGCAAGGCGCATTGGCTGGCCGCTGGTGCCGCCGGTGCCAACGATCCGGATAATGTCTTCCATGGAGGCACACTGGTTAGGCCCGATCAGCTCGCCGTCCCGCTGAGTTTGCGCCAGCTCGGTTTTTTCAGTGAATGGCAACTTAGCCAGATCTTCCTGACACTGGATGTCCGCAGGTTTCAGGCCAACGCTATCAAATTTTTTGCGGTAATAAGGACTGGTGGCATAGACGTACGCCATCTGTTTCTGCAAGGCAGCCGACTCAAGCTTACGCAGCTGCTCAGCGGGCAGCGTTTCCAGAGTTTCATTCCAGTAAGGGCGGGGCATGGCAGTCTCCTTATTATTTTTCTGCAAAGTACCACTGGGAGTCATACCCGCAGATCAATAAAAGCGACGGCCTGTTATAAAATTACGCCAGCCTCAGACAACCCGCTTTTGTACAAAGCCGGCCAGTAAGTTCAGCCCCTGCTCATAGGTTTCGTCATCCACACCATTAACACTGAGCCGGCAATGACTCAGAGGGTCGTCCAAAGGATTTACCGCGAAATGCCGGGCCTCAGCAACATCCACCCCGACAGCCTTCAGCCCCCGGATGTCCACCACGGTATTCGCCAGCCAGTGGTGCGGTGATGTCAACGGCAACTGCAGCCCCAACCGTTTATTCAGCAGAGAGTTACGCCGTTTCATTTCCGCCAGACAATGCTGAATCGCTTTATCGATCAGGCCATGTTCAATGGCGGTAATGATATGGCTGGCAGCACTGGCGGACACCAGCCAGGCGGTTTCGACGATATTCTCCCGTAACTTATGCAACACCGGATTGGCAGAAGCGATAAACGAGGCCCGGTGTCCGCCACTCAGGCACTTGCTGAAACCGGATACCAGCAGGCTGTGTTGCGGAATATACCCACTGACCGGTGCCGGCGTGTCGAACATGCCGTAAATGTCTTCTTCCACCAGCAACAGATCCAGACGGCGGATCTCATTCGCCAGTGCCCGGCGACGGGCTTCCGTCTGGGAAAACCCCAGCGGTGAATGATGGGAGGGAATCGTCACCAGCATACGGGCGCCGGTCTGCCTGGCTGCAGATACCAGTCCTTCCGGAGTAATCCCCTGCTCATCGCCTTTACAGGTAAACAGCCGCAGGCCCCGCTGCTTGGCTGCCGTGATAATGCCGGGTGCGGTAAATTCATCCACCAGAATGGCATCGCCGGCATTGAGTAACCGGGTAAAAATCATCTGTAGCCCATACTGACAACTGGGCAAAGCCAGTATCTGATCCCCATAAAACGTAACCTGCCGGCAGGCATACAGCCACTGGCTGACAGCACGCTGGAAACGTTGTACCAGATCATTGCTGATGTATTCGTAATACTGCGGGGTATTGGCCAGGGTGTTGGCCGCTTCAATCTGCTTATTAAGCTTCAGAATAACCTCATCACAGCGCAGCTTATTGATCGACAGATTAATCTTCAAACCGTCACTCACGCCAATTGCCTGCGCGAACATGGCCGCATTGCTGTTGCCCAGCACATAGGTACCACGGCCAATCTGCCCACCGACAAGGCCCTTCTGCGCGGCCCGCTGATAAGCACGGGAAACGGTTGTGGGATTCACCTCCAGTTTATATGCGAGGATTCGCTGAGGCGGCAGACGGTCCCCCACTTTCAGTTCATGCCGGGTAATTGCCTCTTCTATAGCAAAAACCAGTTCGTTCACGCCCATCCGGACGCCGGTGTTTTCGGGATACCACATATTGTATGTCATGCAATAAAAAAATTGTGTCATGCAATATAGCATGCCAGAATTTCTTAACACCACAGGACAATCAATACGCGGAGCACAATATGTCCCCCCGACAGATAAAAACATGGCTGTACTTCCTGACCCAGGGTATCGCGCTGACCTGTGGGGTCATTTCCGTTTCCGTGTCACCGATTGTCGGTAAAGCACTGGCACCAAGCAGCGAGTTATCCACGCTGCCCTACGGCATTCAGTTTGCCACCGTCATCGCCTGTTCCTATGTGCTGGCCATGCTGATGCAGCGTTTCGGGCGGCTGAAGATCTTTCTGGTCGGCAGCCTGACTCTGTTTCTGGCCGGCATTGCCGGCTACATATCAATCCTGCAGCAATCATTCAGCATCAACCTGCTGGCACACATTCTCTTCGGGGTCAGCCTGAGCACCTTCGCCTTCTTCCGCTTTGCCGCGACCGAGGGGCTGGATGATTCATTGAAGTCCCGGGCGCTGTCACTGGTAACTCTGGGCGGGATTCTGGCGGCATTCGTCGGCCCGGCCATCGCCAGTAACAGCCGCAGTTTTATTGTTGATCAGGAATTCGCCGCCAGTTATCTGTGTTTTTCAGCGCTGGGCATTTTTATGGCCCTGCTGCTGGGCGCTGTCGCACGGCTGTCTCGTCATGAACGCCACACTCCGCCGCCAACATCAGAGAAAGACAGCGAATCTGCAGCGCAGTCACCGGTAAAACAACCGGTTCCTTTACTGCCTTTACTGGTCGCCATCTACGCTTCCGGGTTCGGTTACATGATCATGGCAATGCTGATGATGCAGTCTTCTCTTAAACTCAACGCCCTGCAACTGCCCTTCAGCGATATTATGCAGGTCATCCAGTGGCACGTTATCGCCATGTTCCTGCCATCGCTGTTTATGGGCCGGGTCATTGCCCGTACCAGCGAAAGCACGGTTATTTTTATCGGCTACCTGGTGATGCTGGCTTCCATGCTGATTGCTATTTATCAGCCAACCTATAACGGTGTGCTGGCGGCGCTGATAGGCATCGGGCTGGGCTGGAACATGTTATATGTAGGCGGCAGCAGTCTGGTAGCCCGCCTGCCCGGAGATGCGCACCGCATGCAGGGAATCAACGAATCCGCAGTGGCGTTTCTGAATGCCAGCGGCGCATTTTCCGCCGGGGCACTGTTTGTCTGGATCGGCTGGGAAAACTCTAACTGGCTGGCCATATCATTACTGACACCCGGCATGGCTTTACTGGCGTGTCTGAAGTTGAAACTCCGCCAAAAACACGCCGTAACAATCGGCTAACGACTGACTCAGGAAGCACTATGTCTGACACCCAACATCCGCAGTTTGCCACCCAGGTTATCCACGCCGGCGAACAGAAAGACCCGGCCTACAACGCCATTATGCCCCCTGTGGTTACCGCCAGTTCATTCATCAAGGAGAACATTGGCGCCCAGCAGGATTTTGGCTACAGCCGTGGTGAAAACCCAACCCGGCATGCACTGGAAACCTGTCTGGCGGCACTTGAAGGCGGTGCCGGCGCCATCGCCTGTGCATCCGGTATGGCGGCAACGGCTTCAGTCATGGAACTGCTGCCCCGGGATGCCCATGTCATCGTCACTGCCAGCGTCTACGGCGGGACTTTTCGGCTGCTGGAAGAATGCCGCAGCAAAACCTCCGGGTTCACCACCAGCTATGTTGACCTGAACGATCTGGCAGCGGTAGAAGCCGCGATTCAGGAGAATACCGCCCTGATCTGGATCGAAAGCCCTACCAACCCTTTGCTGAAACTGGTGGATATGCAGGCACTGGCGGATCTGGCCAGAAAACATCAGATCCTGACCTGTGTGGATAACACCTTTTCATCGCCCTGGAACCAACAACCGATAAAGTTCGGCATTGATCTGGTGATGCACTCCACCAGCAAATACATTGGCGGACATTCGGATCTGATCGGGGGTGCCGTGGTTGCTGCCAATGCTGAATTACATCAGCGGTTGCAGTACATCGCGATGGCGGTCGGTGCCATTCAGGGGCCATTTGACAGCTACCTGGCCCTGCGCGGGCTGAAAACGCTGGATCTGCGTATGACCCGCCAGAGCAGCAACGCGCTAACCATTGCAGAACACCTGCAACAGCACCCGGCCATCGAAGACGTCATTTATCCCGGGCTGCCCAGCCACCCGCAGCATGCGCTGTGTAAACAACAGATGAAAACCGGCGGCGCGGTGGTAACGGTGCGTCTTAAAGGCGGCCTTGACGAAGCCAAAGCGGTTATCGGCCGGCTAAAATACTTCGTACTGGCAGACTCGCTTGGCGGCGTAGAGAGCATGATCAATCATGCCTTCACAATGTCACACGGCGGTATGCCGGTTGCAGAGAAGCATGCGATAGGCATTACCGAAGGCCTGCTACGCCTATCGGTTGGCGCGGAGGCAGTGGATGATCTGATCGCCGAACTGGATTATGCGCTGGAAGCAATTTCAGGCTGACAAACAAAAAAGCCCGTTGAACAAACGGGCTTTTTTCTTTTCAGGTACTTAACCGTGCCGGGCTTCCAGTAACTCCCGCAGCGGTGCGGGCAGGCAGCTTCGAACAGTGGCTGTAATACGCGTTTCATTCTTTTGCCAGAGAATCCCCAGATAAATAATCCCCAGACCAATAAAGGTCAGCGCAATCGGAAATAACCAGCTGTCTTTGAACACTTCGTTCGCCAAATGCCCCAGATACAGGCAGCAGCCTATGGCACCGAACACCACAAACACTTTGCGCATCAGCACGGCACCCAAGCCAATCATCAGGATGTTGATACAAAAATAGAGAAACTTATTCAGCTCGCTGTCGGAATGCTGGGCGGTTAACCCGCCCCAGAAAGCGATAACCCCGAACAGATACAGCCAGAAGGCATAATCCAGACTGCGGCGGGCACGGATATCCACCCACAGGGCAACAACGGTGATTCCCAACCCGAACCAACAGGTGAATAATCTCTCTGCCCGCCAGGGTAAATCACTGCCGAGCACCAGTTCCGCCAGATCCATAGACATGTACCAGAGCGTGACCGCCAGCGGCATCATCAGAAACGGAAAACGGTAGCGGAATAACAGCACGGCCGCCGCCAGCAAGGTTGCCAGCTCCATATATATCCACAACAGTTTTATATGCCGGTGGTATTCCTTATATACCGAGTCATCCGGCCACCAGCCTATACCCTGTTGAAAACCGTAAACCGCCAGCGGTGTCAGGGTCAGCACAAAGGCTGCACAGATACCGGCGGGAATCAGGTGACCGGTATTCCGGAAGCGATTGGTCAGTAACAAACCTGCCACTGCATATACCGCACACAGGGCGACAATGCCCCAGCCGCCAAATGCTTCCCAGCCCAGATTCATGAACAGGCTCATGGCCCCAATGGCAATCAGCCCTCCGAGATAATACAGCACATGGGTAAAATCAAACTTTGGCTGCTGACCATGTGCGGCATCCCACTCCCGCAGGTACTCCAGCAGGGGCGCCAGTTGCGCTTCCCGCAACAGCCCTTTGCTGACGGCATCTTTTAAGCCTGATGCTGAAACCGGCATAACCTTTCCTCCTGAATCAGATACATCAACAGTGTGGCACATACAGCTTGCCCATTACTGAATCGCAGGACCTTTTCCCCGGTACTGTTCGCTGTTTGCCAACGCTCAGTATTACTGACTGTCGGCCAGTAAATCCGGGCTGGCCTGACGCAGTACCTGCTGCTGCCAGAGTCCGGTCACTGCTTCACGGTAATCTTCCAGATCGTGATCACTTACCGTGTTGGATTTATCCTGCAGGGTCTGCCGATGCCCCAGCGCCCGAAAGGCTTTATAGGCCTCACGCAGGGTTTCTGCTTCCGCCGGGGCAATCACTCCACTGACTTCCATGGCGTCCAGAATGCGGATGTTGTCGGTGAACTCCATCAGGTTCGGATGTTGTTCCGAATAAGCCAGTGCTGAAAACTGCACCAGAAACTCGATATCCACAATGCCACCACGGTCCTGCTTGAGGTTAAATGCCTGCTCTGCTTCTTTCTCTGAAGAGCCCAGATGCGTGCGCATCTTTTCGCGCATTTTCACCACTTCATCCGCCAGCTCCCGAGCATTACGGGATTTTCCGATGATCTGTTCACGCACCGCTTCGAAGCGTTTTGCCAGTTCTTCAGAACCGGCAATGACCCGGGCACGGACCAGCGCCTGATGCTCCCAGGTCCAGGCTTCTTTCTGCTGATATTCTTCAAACGCCCGTAAAGAGCTGACCAGCAATCCGGAGTTACCGCTGGGACGCAGGCGCATATCCACTTCATACAGTTGCCCGCCCGCCGTAAAGGTATTCAGAATGTGGATAATCCGTTGACCCAGACGGGTGAAGAATACCGAGTTGGCAATAGACTTATCCCCGGGGGTAAACAGGTTCAGTTCTGCATCATGGACAAACACCAGATCCAGGTCGGAACCGTAGGACAGCTCTATACCGCCCATTTTGCCGTATCCCACGACGATGAAATCCGGATCACAGGGCACACCGGCAGTTTTGAAGGGCACGCCGTGTTTTTCGGTCATCAGACGCCAGGCCATATCCAGCACCACTTCCAGAATGGCTTCCGCCAGCCAGGTAAGGTAGTCACTGACCTTCATTAACGGCAGGGCACCGGTAATATCCGCCGCCGCCACCCGCAACGCGTGGGCGCTTTTAAAGTACCGCAGGGCTTCCATCAGTTGTTCGGTGTCTTCTTCGGGAATCCTCAGCAACTGCTGGCGCAGCTCCGCCCGCAGCTCATCTTTAGTGGGCGGGTTATACAACGCCCGCTGGTCGATCAGTTCGTCCAGCAGTACCGGTTGCTTGGTCAGGGTTTCCGCAAACCAGGCACTGGCGGAACACAGACGTACCAACTGTTTCAGCGCCCCGGGATTTTCCGCCAGCAGCACCAGATAAGCAGACCGGCGCAGCACGGCCTTAATCAGCTGAAACACCCGGCCGAGAGTTTCTGCCGAGTTTTCCACCAGGGCAACATCGTGCATCAGCCGGGGCAGTACCGCACATAAACGGTCCCGGGCAATCGCCTGCATCATCTGCACGCCTCTGCTGGATTTCAGGTCATTAAAATATTTGCAGGCTACTTCCGGCTCATCAAAGCCGTGCTCAGCGAAGACATGCAGCCTGCCGTCTTCTTCATCTTCAGCCTGCCAGAGCAGCAGCCATTCTTTATCCTGCTGGTGATCTTCCCCGTCATCGTCTTCCGCCGGGGTAATCACATGTCCGAAATGCTCGGTTACCCGGTCCCGGTGCTGATCCAGTTGCTGCAGAAAATCGTCCCAGCCTGAACAGCCCATGCTCCAGGCCAGCCGTTGCTGTCCGAGATCATCCTGCGGCAGTTCCTGGGTCTGTTTATCCGCCACCGCCTGAATACAGTGCTCAGCATTACGCAGGAAGGTGTAGGCGTCGGTCAGTTCGGTGACGGCCGGCTGCGGCATCCCCACAGACGCCGGCAGTAACGGCAGAATATTCAGCAACTCCCGCTGCTGTAGTCGCGGATCACGGCCCCCGCGGATCAGTTGAAACGCCTGAGCAATGAATTCCACTTCCCGGATACCACCGGCGCCAAGTTTTACATTGCCACTCAGGCCTTTACGCCGGACTTCCCGGTTGATCATTTCCTTCATGCTGCGCAGGGACTCAAAGGCGCTGAAGTCGATGTATTTGCGGTACACGAACGGACGCAGAATATCCTGCAGCTCCGCACCTTTTATTTTATCGCCGCCAACCACACGGGCTTTGATCATGGCGTAGCGTTCCCAGTCCCGCCCCTGATCCTGATAATACTCTTCCATTGCCATGAAACTGCATACCAGCGGTCCGCTGGCCCCGTAAGGGCGTAAACGCATATCGGTGCGGAACACAAAACCGTCGGCGGTAATATTGTCCAGCGCCTGAATCAGTTTCTGACCTAAACGGCTGAAGAAGTCCTGATTGGCCAGACAGCGGCGACCATCGCGGGTTTCGCCTTTTTCGGGGTAAGCAAAAATCAGATCAATATCCGATGACAGATTCAGTTCATGAGCTCCCAGTTTACCCATCCCCAGCACGATCAGTTGCTGCGGTTCGGCCGGATGACCTTCGGTAGCATAACTGTACGGCGTGCCCCAGCGGCGGCAACATTCGGCATGCAGCCATTGCAACGCCAGATCAATACAGGTATCAGCCAGATCCGACAAATCACCGGTGGTTTCCCGCATATCAGCAGCGCGGGTCAGGTCCCGCCAGATAATCCGTACCATCTGGCGCTGGCGAAACTTGCGTAACACCTGCTGCAACTGTTCTTCATTTTCCACAGTTTCCAGCTGAGCACTCAGTTGCTGCTGATAATCCGCCAGCTGAAATGAGCGGTACAGATCACCGCTTTCAAGCAGTTCAGCAAAAACAGCCGGCTGACGGGTAAACTGGTCCACGGCATAGTCACTGCCCACCACCACTGTCACCAGATCAGCTGTCTGAGCAGTATCCAGCTCCTCCAGCGCACAACGCTCTTGCAGTTGCTGCCAGCGGTTATGCACAAATTCCTGAAGGGCAGTCGGTAATGCATCTGTCTGCGGTATAGCCATGTTCCGTCACTCTTGTCGTTCTTTTCGGATAACCGTTACCGGCTAAACTAAAGTTTTTTGTATTTCTGTCAGTCAGATTCAATTTACCTGATATCGCTGCATCTGCCTAACGCTGATCCCGGCAAGCATGAGATAAGTCACTGATCCTCTGGCAGTTCTGCTCAGCCGGCAGAACTTTTACGGGAAATTTCAATAAATATAATTTTTTTTGACCTGATCACCTTTTAAGAAATTCTAATAAAAATCATTAGATTCATGCACTTACAATGAGGGTTCCAAAATTTGTCAATTTTAGCCTTCTCTAATGTGTCTATTTCGTGACATTTTTACTACAAAGCAATGAAAAGGCCGCGTATACTCGCGCCAATTTTGCCCTGAGCGAGAATAAAAAAGAGACCTGATATGGTTACTAACAATTCGATTTTTCAGCTGTTTGCCAGCTCCCCATTCAAGCCGATGCAGGAACACATTGCCAAAGCGCATGCCTGTGCCATTGAACTGATCCCATTCTTCGATGCTGTAATGGCAAACGACTGGGAAAAGGCTGAACGCCTGCAGCAAAATATCGCGCGTCTGGAAAATGAAGCCGATACTCTGAAAAAGGATGTTCGCCAGCAACTGCCCCGTGGCCTGTTCCTGCCGGTACCCCGTACCGATCTGCTGGATCTGCTGCGCATGCAGGACAAGATCGCCAACCGTGCGAAAGACATTGCCGGCCTGATGCTGGGACGTCAGATGAGCATCCCTGAAGCAATCCAGCCAATCATGAAAGAATATCTGGCAGTTTCTCTGAAAACCTCCGCTCAGGCGCTTTCTGCCCTGAACGGTCTGGATGAGTTGGTTACTTCAGGTTTCAGCGGTCATGAAGTGGATCTTGTGGAACAGATGATCCACGAAATCGACGACCTGGAACACAACGCAGACGAAATGGAACGTCAGGCCCGTTCGGCTTTATTCACGGTAGAAAAAGAACTGCACCCGATTGATGCTATGTTCCTGTATCAGGTAATTAACCTGGTAGGTGATCTGGCAGACAAAGCACAGCAGGTCGGCAGCCGTTTACAGCTGCTACTGGCCAAATAACATTTTCTAATTTTTCCCGATAGGAAATTTCCATGACCATTATCGCAGAATACGGTGACATCCTTGTCATCATGGCATGTATTTTTGGCTTCTTTATGGCCTGGGGCGTCGGTGCGAACGACGTTGCCAACGCAATGGGTACCTCAGTAGGTTCCAAAGCACTGACGCTGAAACAGGCGATCCTGATCGCTATTATCTTCGAGTTTGCCGGTGCCTGGCTGGCAGGCGGTGCAGTAACCTCTACCATCCGTAAAGGCATTATTGATCCTGCCTTATTATCCGGCACACCTGAATTGCTGGTGTACGGGATGCTCTCAGCCCTGCTGGCAGCGGGTATCTGGCTGCTGATCGCAACCTTCTTTGGCTGGCCGGTATCAACCACTCACTCTATCGTTGGTGCCATCGTGGGCTTTGCAGCGGTAGGTATCGGTGTTGATGCGGTTAACTGGGGTAAGGTATCCAAGATCGTTGCAAGCTGGGTGGTATCGCCGGTCACCGCCGGACTGATAGCCTTCTTCCTCTTCCGAAGTGTGCAACGGCTTATACTCGACACAGAAGAACCCTTTAAAAACGCTAAAAAGTACGTGCCTTACTATATTTTCCTGGTAGGTTTCATGATCTCTATGGTGACCTTCACCAAAGGTCTGAAGCACATCGGTCTGGACCTTGGCTTCGGCACCAGCTCCCTGATTTCTGTGGGTGTGGCACTGCTGACTATGTTCCTGGGCATCGCTATGCTGAAGAAAATCCATGCAAGCAAAGCCGATGACAAAGACTATCACTTCGCCAGCGTTGAAAAAGTTTTCGGCGTACTGATGATGTTCACTGCCTGCGCCATGGCATTTGCCCACGGCTCTAACGACGTTGCTAACGCCGTTGGCCCACTGGCAGCGGTTGTAGGTGTGGTAGCCTCTGCCGGTGAAGTGGCTCAGAAGACAGCCATGCCAGTATGGATCCTGCTATTGGGCGGCGGCGGTATCGTTGCCGGTCTGGTGATGTACGGCCACAAAGTTATCGCGACTGTGGGTAACAACATCACTGAACTGACACCAAGCCGTGGCTTCGCTGCCACGCTGGCAGCAGCGACTACAGTAGTATTTGCATCAGGTACCGGCTTGCCTATCTCCACGACCCACACTCTGGTAGGTGCGGTATTGGGTGTAGGTCTGGCACGTGGCCTGTCTGCCCTGAACCTGCGCGTGATCGGTACTATTTTCGCATCTTGGGTGGTGACTCTGCCTGCTGGTGCCGGTCTGGCGATCATGTTCTTCTTTATGTTCAAAGGCATGTTTGGCTGAGCCACAGTCTTTGGAGATTTAAAAAGCCGGCCTGTGCCGGCTTTTTTCGTTTCTGGACGCTCCGCTCTAAAGCCTGCACAATAGCCTGTACACGATCTTTCCCCTGCGACGGAGTTGCTATGTCTAATGTGCCTTCCCTGCTTACCATGCTGACCGAGCTGATCGGTACGCCCTCCGTAAGCTGCACCGCGCCGCATCTCGACCAGAGCAACCTTGGGGTCATTCACAAGCTCGAAGCCTGGCTGAGCGATTTAGGCTTCAGCACCGAAATCATGCCCCTCCCGGGCCATGAAGGTAAGGCCAATCTGATTGCCACCCTGGGCAGCGGTCCCGGCGGGCTGGTGCTGTCCGGCCACACCGATACCGTGCCGTACAATGCGGAACGCTGGAACAGTGACCCGTTTAAACTGACCGAAAAAGACAACCGCTTTTACGGCCTCGGCAGCTGCGACATGAAAGGTTTTATTGCCATCGCCATTGAAGCGGCCAAAAGCTTTGCTGACCAGCCCCTGCAGCAGCCTCTGATTATTCTCGCCACTGCCGATGAAGAAAGCTCAATGGACGGCGCTCGGGCGCTGGCGGAAGCCGGCTACCCCAAAGCCCGTTATGCAGTTATTGGTGAACCCACCGGACTGAAGCCAATCCACATGCATAAAGGCATGATGATGGAAGGTATAAAGATTACCGGTAAAGCCGGCCATTCATCTGATCCTTCGCTGGGGAACAACGCACTGGAGGCCATGCATTCTGTACTCGGCGAGCTGATCAGTTTCCGTCACGAATTACAGCAAAATTATCAGAACAGTGCCTTTCAGGTGACCGTTCCCACCCTGAATCTGGGGTGTATTCACGGTGGCGATAATCCTAACCGTATCTGTGGCAGCTGTGATCTGGAATATGATTTACGCCCTTTGCCGGGCATGAATATCGATAACCTGCGTGCCGCCATCGACCAGCGCCTGCAGCCCGTTGCGGAACGCTTTGGTGTCAGTATCCGCAATCAGCGTCTGTTTCCGGAGATACTGCCTTTTCAGAACGACAAACAATCTGAACTGGTCCGTTGTGCTGAACAGCTGACCGGCCACACTGCCGACACCGTTGCCTTTGGTACTGAAGCTCCGTTTCTGCAGGCATTAGGGATGGATACCATTGTCATGGGGCCCGGCTCCATTGATCAGGCCCACCAGCCGGATGAGTATCTGGCAATGGACCAGATCCGCCCCACCGTGGATATTTTGCGGCAGTTAATTGGCAAGTATTGCCTCTGAATCTTGCTTTTATCCACAGAACACTTAGCCTTACACACATAAACTGCTAACTGACTGATTTATCATTGTGATCGACGACCTGACCCAATATCTGAACTGGTTCCGCCACAGTTCCCCGTACATCAACGCACACCGGGGTAAAACCTTCGTGCTGATGCTGCCGGGCGATGCACTGGCGGATGACAACTTTGCGAACATTGTTCATGACATCACCCTGCTCAACAGCCTGGGGGTGAAACTGATTCTGGTTCATGGCTCGCGACCACAGTTACAGCAGCGCCTGGAAAGCCAACAGATTGATACCCGGATCCACCATGACCTGCGCATTACCGATGCACCGGTCCTTAAGTGCGTCATTGAAGCGGTCGGCTACCTGCGTACCGAGATCGAAGCAAAACTGTCTATGGGGGTGGCAAACTCCCCCATGCACGGTGCTCAGATACGGGTCTGTGGCGGTAATTTCGTCACCGCCAAACCGGCAGGTATCTATGAAGGCGTAGATCTGTGTAACACTGGTGAAGTGCGGCGTATCGATCACGAAGCGATCCGTTATCAGCTGCAAAACAATCACATTGTACTGCTCTCACATCTGGGCTATTCACCTACCGGCGAGATATTCAACCTTGCGGTGGAAGACGTAGCGACCCAGACGGCAATCGCCGTTAAAGCCGACAAGCTGGTTCTGTTCGGCGCGGATAACGGCGTCACCGACAGCAAGGATCAGTTACGCTCTGAATTACTGGCGGACACCGCCGAGCGCCTGGTCAATCAGTACCGGGCACGGCTAACCGACCCGTCAGAAACCTCTTCTGATATTTCCCGGCACCTTGCCGCTGCCGCTCAGGCCTGTAAACGCGGCGTTTCCCGCAGTCACCTGATCAGCTACAGAGAAGACGGCGCACTGGTCACTGAACTGTTCAGCCGTAACGGCACCGGTACCATGGTGATTGAAGAGTCGTACGAACAGGTTCGCCCGGCAAACATCGAAGATGTCGGCGGTATTCTGGAACTGATTCAGCCGATGGAGGAAGCCGGCGTGCTGGTGCGCCGTTCCCGTGAACGGCTGGAAGCGGAAATCAGCCGGTTTACCGTCATTGATCTGGACGGTGCCATCATCGGCTGTGCCGCATTGTACCCGTTCTCTGAAGAGCAGACCGGTGAACTGGCCTGCGTTGCGATAGCCACTGATTACCGCGGCGGGAACCGGGGTGAAAAACTGCTGGAAGGTATCGAACAGGCGGCGCGGGAACAAAAACTGGAGCGGCTGTTTGTGCTGACAACCCGGACCGCACACTGGTTTTTAGAGCGCGGCTTTATCCAGATGAACATTCAGGATCTGCCCGGTGAAAAGCAGGCGCTGTATAACTTCCAGCGTAACTCTAAGGTATTTGCCAAACAGCTTGTCTAGACTGACAGGCTGAGTAACTGATTTTAAAACCGCGCCGGCGAGGAGGCTGGCGCTACACAAGGAACGTTCCCCATGTCGCATAATATTCCCCAGCACCCAACGGTGCACCCCTTTGAATTTCATGGTAAAAGCGGTGAGTTCTTTAAAATCTGGATCGTAAACATCTGTCTGACAATACTAACTCTGGGCATTTATTCTGCCTGGGCGAAGGTCCGTACCAGTCAGTATTTTTACGGCCATACCACGCTGGCCGGTAGCAGCTTTGAATATACCGCGAAGCCGATGACAATCCTCAAAGGCCGGCTGGTCGCGTTCTTCGTGATTATTCTTTATTCACTGAGTACCAGTTTTTTCCCGCTGATTACCCCCTTATTTATTATCGCGTTCCTGATCATTCTGCCCTGGCTGATTTGCCGTTCCCTGAAGTTCCGGGCGGTTAACTCCCGTTACAGAAACCTCAACTTTAACTTTCATGGCACGTATGGACAGGCGTTCTGCAACTATCTGCTGTTCCCGTTACTCAGCGTATTCACGCTGTATCTGATTTACCCGCTGATCATTGCCATTCAGAACCGCTGGTATGTGAATAACAGCAGTTACGGCCAGACTAAATTCACCAGCAACCTGAGCGCCAAACCTATTTTCTTTGCCTGCTTCATTGCAGCACTGGTCATCATTGTCGCATTCGCCGGTTTCTTCGGCCTGATTCTGGGCGGCAATCTGATCAGTGATATTGAAAATAATCCACTGGCACCGTTTCTCGGGATAGCCCTGCTGCCCGTTTACTACGGCGTATATGTCTATGTTCATGCAAAAATCGTCAATGCCACCATGAACAGCACCAAACTGGATCAGCACAGTTTCGAAAGTAACCTGAAAGCCTCTAAACTCCTCTGGTTACTGATCACCAACACACTGGCTATTATGGTCAGCTTAGGCCTGCTGATTCCATGGACCCACATTCGCATGGCCCGTTACAAAGCGGATTGCACCCAATTTGTTGCCACCGGTAATCTGGATGAATTCACCCGTGACGCAGCAGGGCACCAGAACGCGCTGGGCGAGGAACTCGGCGACGTTATGGATCTGGAGTTTGGCATCTGATGCAACTTTCAGGCAGGCTCTTTGATGGCCACACATCAAAGAGTCATCCGGCGGAATTGTCGGTGACGGATCAGGGGGATGTCCGTATCGAGTGTCCCGAACTGAGTGTCAGTGGCTGTCACTGGTCTGAGCTGACGATCAGCCCGCGGATAGGCAGCACCGCCCGTTATCTGGACTTACCGAACGGGCTGCGCTTCGAAACCCGGGACAACGATCAGGTCGATCAGTTAATCGGCCAGTTTGCCGGAGATGACCGCCTCAGCTGGATTCACCGGCTGGAAAACAGCTATCGCTATGCGTTCCTGTCGGTCATTTGCGTGGGGCTGTTTATCTGGTGGGGCATTAATTACGGCCTGCCGTCTGCCGCCCGGCAGGTGGCTTTCCTGTTGCCGGTCAGCGTCAATGAAGAGGTCAGTAAGCACACCCTCAGCACGCTGGATAAGTATATCTTTGAACCCTCCGTGCTGGAGGCAGAACGCCGTGAAAAACTGCGCAAAAATTTTGCCACACTGGTCGCCAGCCGCGACGATGGTTTCAACTATCAGCTGCATTTCCGGAACGGCGGCATTGTCGGCCCGAATGCGTTTGCCCTGCCCGATGGCAGCATCATTTTCACCGATCAGATCATCGAACTGGCCGGTGACGATGAAGAACTGATTGCGGTGATGAGCCATGAGATCGGTCACGTTAATATGCGCCATGGCCTGCGCCGGGCACTACAGAGCAGTGCACTGCCACTGATCATTATTGTCGTGACCGGCGATATGAGCACCGCCAGTTCAGTGCTGGCGGCCCTACCGACGATTCTGGTGGAAAGCCAGTACTCACAGGCCTTTGAACTGGAAGCGGACGCCTTTGCGAAAGATCTGCTGCAACAGCATCAGCATGACCCCATGAGCCTTGGCCGGTTGTTGGAACGGTTAAGTGAGGAACATGAAGCAGGCACCAATGACTGGTTCTCCAGCCATCCGCCGACCCCTGAACGTATTGAAAAATTGCGTGACTGATCAGCTGTTCGGTCAATAACTCAGCGGCAGCATCAGGCAAAACAGTGCGCCGCCATACTGCGACTCAGAAATCCGCAGTTCACCGCCGTAACTGCTGAGAATATCCACCGCCACCGACAGGCCAATGCCCTGTCCGGGAGCGGATGTATCCGCCCGCTGACCACGCTTAAGAATGGTCTGGCGCAGTTCAGGTGAAATACCTGCACCGTCATCGGCAATGTCGATGCGCAGCATACCGTCAGCCTGTGACATACGGACACTCACCCGGGAATCGCCGTACTTGAAGGCGTTTTCCAGAATGTTTCCCAGCAACTCCATCAGATCCCGTTCATCCGCCGCTAACTGTAAATCTTTCAGTTGCAGCTCAACTTCAACACCCTTATCCCGGTAAACCTTCTGCAGGGCAGATGCCATCCGTTTGATCAGCGGCTCTACGGCAACCCGCTTTGCCAGCCGGCGTCCCTGACTCTTCACTGCACGGGCCAGCTGGTACTGAACAATCTGGTCCATCCGTACAACCTGATCATTGACCAGATTCTGGAAATCAACATAATCCAGACCTTCCTGCCGGGCCCCGCGGATAACCGCCAGCGGCGTTTTCAGACTGTGGGCCAGATCCCCCAGCGTATTCCGGTATCGCTCACGCTGTTTACGTTCGTTCTCAATCAGTAAGTTCAGATTGTCTGTCACCACCTGCACTTCGCTGGGATATTCACCCTGCAGGCGGTCACTGTGACCGTGCTCTATCGACTTCAGGTCCCTGGCTAAACGGTTCAGGGGCATCAGGCCCCAGCGCATGATAATGGCTTCGACGAGCAGGAATAAGACAATCGCCGCTCCCAGCCAGCTCCACAGCCGGGTGTTGAAGGCTTTCTGTTCTGCTTTCACGAAGCTGTTCGATTCCAGCACGGTAAACAGGTAACGCTTCCCGACGCCGTCAATATCCCAGAGCAACCCAAACTGATACACAAACAGGGCATCATCGCTCAGCTCATAAAACGACTCCATACCGGTCTCAAGTTCAGTCCGGCCCAGGCGCTCCAGCAAGTCATCACTGAGCAACTGGCTGGACTCTGAACGCCACATCAGGCTGTGACTGTCGCCATGAAGAACACCGTACAGGCCGGACGCTATCTGGTTATAGCGCGGCTCACGCAGGGTTGCCGGCATATTAATGCCTTCGGAGGTAGGTTCTGCAGCTCCCAGCAAGAGGTACAGCTGCAGCTTTAAGCGCTGTTCTTCAGCCGTTGCCAGGCTGTGGCTGAAAGCCTGCTGGAGCGCAAACCCCGTCAGGCCAAAGAAAACCGGCAACAGCAGAAGAGATGCGAGCAACAGACGTGCCCGCAAAGATTTTGGCATCATGCCTGATCGGAAGTTAACGTCAGATCAAAGCGATAACCCAGGCCCCTTACCGTCGCGATAGGTTGCAGGGTCTGATCCGGATCCAGCTTTTGCCTCAAACGACGGATAAACACTTCAAGCACGTTAGAGTCACGGTCAAAGTCCTGATGGTAAAGATGCTCTGTCAGCTCCGTCTTGGAGATCACTTTACCGGCATTCAGCACCAGATACTCAAGGGTACGGTACTCGTAGCTGGTCAGTTTAACGGTTTCGCCGTTAAGCTTAACAACCCGACCACTGGTATCCAGCTGTAACGGTCCGAATTCCATCATAGGTTTGGCATGACCGGCGGCGCGGCGCAGCAGGGCATTCAGACGGGCCAGTAATTCTTCCATGTGAAACGGCTTAACCAGATAATCATCCGCACCGGCTTCAAGCCCTTCGACCTTATCCTGCCAGTCACCACGGGCAGTCAGGATAATGATCGGAAAATTCACATCTTCGTCGCGCCATTTCCGGATAACTTCAACCCCGGAAAGGCTCGGCAAACCAATATCAACAACCGCCAGGTCATACGGAAACTCTGTTCCCAGATACACAGCTTCCTGACCGTCTTCCGCTTCTTCCACGGTATAGCCGGCATTCGACAGTGCGGTGACCAGCTGGCGTCTTAAATCACTGTCGTCTTCAACAACCAGAAGTTTCATCCATCACTCCTTAAAATAAATACCCGTTAGCGGGCTAAACAGAGGCAATATATACCAGAGAAGAGACCAGATTGCGCAGACAGATGCAAGTTACAGTTCTTTTCCTGAACTGGCATCAATATCAACATTTTTTACCCGACCATCAATCAGTAAGCGAATCTGATGTACCTTCCGCCCTTCTTTACTGACGGTTTCAGCCTTCACCACTTCGCCGCCATACTTAGTATTCACCTGCTTGGCAGCTGCCTGCAGACTGGTGTCAGCAGCCAGAACAACCACTGCGGTAGAGGGTACAAATAACTCTGCACTCGCCTGACCTGCCAGTATCCCCAGAAAAATAACCAGCATCAGGGATTGGAAAGTATTTTGCAGAGCTTGGTACATACTGTTTTCACCTTAATTCGATTCTTATCGGGACAGGCCCGCTATTGTTGGCTCGGTATCAGGTTCCATATGAGGCGCGTACTTCCTTATCTGTCAGCAATGATTATTTGCCGCGTAATAAATGCCCACGCATTATACCTGCGAAGCGGCGTGTTAAAACCCAAAATGGGTAACTCGGCCACCAATCAATAATATGACGATATCTGCACTCTGCGCCTGCCAGTAATTATCTTGCCGCACCACTTAATCAGGTATTAACTGGGTGCCTGTCCGCTTGTCCCGGACGACAATAAGCATTGCCTGATACGGTCAGGTTTCACTGATTCAGAAAACATTATTTTTTGTGCTACAACACATATAGCACATTATGAACCGGGCACAGATTGCCCCTTCAAACACAGACTGCAAAGAATCTCAGCGCACTTAAGCACCGGAGGAATTCAAACAAATGTCTGAACTAATTATCATTCATACCGGCCGCTTTTCTGGCCCGTAAAGACAGAATGACAAGACGAATGTTATACGCAAACCCCAGCCCTAAGGCAATCACCATTGTGACCAGAAATACACTCCCCAGAGCAGGGCTTTGCAGCCACCAGGCCAGCCAGAGAGACAATACACTGATAAGCGCAACCGGAATGCCGGTTTTCATCAGCCGCTGTAACCAGCGGTCTGCTGTCAGTTTCTGAACATCACTCATACTTCTAACCTCACGGTGGCTGCGTTTGCTATACAACTAAAAGACCTCTGATTATAACGGCTAAACCGGCATTTTTTTCAGCTATCTGTATGCGACTTTCTGGTATACTCCTGCAAAACAATAAGAGCCTGTGCCGTGCCTCTGACGTAGTCATACTGTTCTGGCCAGAGGCTCGCTACCACTGATTCGAGGATCTGTGCATGCCACAATACCGTTCCAAAACATCGACCGCCGGCCGTAACATGGCAGGTGCCCGCGCCCTGTGGCGTGCGACCGGCATGAAAGATGATGATTTCCAGAAGCCAATCATCGCGGTTGCTAACTCTTTTACCCAGTTTGTACCCGGCCACGTCCATCTGAAAGACATGGGACAGCTGGTTGCCCGCGAAATTGAAAAAGCCGGCGGTGTCGCCAAAGAATTTAACACCATTGCGGTGGATGACGGTATCGCCATGGGTCACGACGGCATGCTCTATTCCCTGCCATCCCGTGACATCATTGCCGACTCTGTTGAATACATGGTTAACGCCCACTGCGCCGATGCGCTGGTCTGCATATCAAACTGTGACAAAATCACACCGGGCATGCTGATGGCATCCATGCGTCTGAATATTCCGGTTATCTTTGTGACCGGTGGCCCGATGGAAGCAGGTAAAACCCGACTGGCAGAACACAAACTGGACCTGGTTGATGCCATGGTACTGGCGGTAGACCCGAACGCTTCTGACGAAATGGTTGACGAAGTAGAACGTTCTGCCTGCCCGACCTGCGGCTCCTGCTCCGGTATGTTCACCGCGAATTCCATGAACTGTCTGGCGGAAGCTCTGGGTCTGGCGTTGCCGGGCAACGGCACCGTGGTCGCTACGCACGCCGACCGTGAACAATTGTTCCTGCGCGCCGGCCACCGCATTGTTGAAATGGCCCGCAGCTACTACGAAGACGACAACGAGCGGGTACTGCCGCGCTCAGTTGGTTTCAAGGCTTTCGAAAACTGCATCACCCTGGACATCGCCATGGGCGGTTCCACCAATACAATACTGCACCTGTTGGCGATAGCTCAGGAAGCTGAAATCGATTTCACAATGAAAGATATCGACCGGCTTTCCCGGGTTGTGCCTCAGTTATGTAAAGTAGCACCAAACACTCCGAAGTATCACATTGAAGATGTCCACCGTGCCGGTGGTATCATGGCGATTCTTGGCGAGCTGGACCGTGCCGGCAAATTGCATACTGATACCCCGACCGTTCATTCCGACACTATGGCTGACGCGCTGGACGAGTGGGATATCATGCGTAACCCGTCCCCTGAAGTGGTGGAATTCTACAAGGCAGGTCCTGCCGGTATCCCGACTCAGCAGGCATTCAGTCAGGCAACCCGCTGGCCTACGCTGGACGGCGACCGTGAACACGGCTGTATCCGTTCTATCGAACACGCTTTCTCGCTGGAAGGCGGTCTGGCGGTACTGCACGGCAACATTGCTGAAGACGGCTGCGTGGTTAAATCTGCCGGGGTGGATGAGTCCATTCTGGTATTCGAAGGCCCGGCACATATTACTGAATCTCAGGATCAGGCCGTTGCCGACATTCTGGATGATAAAGTGAAAGCTGGCGACGTGGTTATCGTTCGCTACGAAGGCCCGAAAGGCGGTCCCGGTATGCAGGAAATGCTCTATCCGACCTCTTACATCAAGTCAAAAGGTCTGGGTAAAGCCTGCGCACTGCTGACCGACGGCCGTTTTTCCGGCGGTACTTCCGGCCTGTCTATCGGCCACGCGTCTCCTGAAGCAGCGGCTGGCGGCGCAATCGGCCTGGTACGCAACGGTGACCGGATCCGTATCGACATTCCAAACCGTACCATTGATGTTCTGCTGTCCGATGAAGAACTGGCTGCCCGCCGTGTGGAACAGGATAAGCTCGGCTGGAAACCGGTTGAAGATCGGCCACGCAAGGTATCAGCTGCGCTGAAAGCCTACGCTAAGCTGGCCACTTCAGCAGACAAAGGCGCAGTACGCGACCTGTCTCAGCTGGACTGATCAGGCATCACGAAAAAAGGCAGCCACCTGGCTGCCTTTTTTATTGCCCACATAAAAGTTATTCAGATAACGAAGCCAGCACCTGTTCGGCCCAGTCCAGGCTATGCCGGTAAGCCACTTCATAAAAACGCTTATCCAGCAGCCCCTGTATACTGTCCCACTCACCGCGCTCATAGGAAGCCACTTCTTCAAGGACGGTTCCCATCTGATTCTCACGGGTCAGAATTGCCTGCTTAATGTCATCCCGCAGCGGCACCTGATCCATCAGATAACCCATATCCATGTCCATCATGGCATCCAGCTGAGAAAGCAAGCCCACCATAAAGAAGTTGATCGGCGCTTCATAATTCAGCATTTCTGCCAGTAATTCGCACATCCGTCCACGGATCAGCATCATCCGGGTCAGTTCCGCCGGCTTACCGGACTGGCCGCTGAGCAGGAATAAGGTTGCCCACTTTTTCACCTGATTCATGCCTATCAGGGCAACGGCATGGGAGAGTGACTGAATTTCTTTGGGGGTCGAAAAGGCGGCAGAATTCACCAAACGCAGGATTTTATACGTCATGTTCGGATCATTGATCACGATCTGCTCAACCGAATCGGCACTGGCATTCGGATTTTCCAGTTCTGCCAGCAGCTGCATAATCATCGCTTTCGAGCTGCCCAGCGCCTTGCCTTTGATATCCACCGGCTTACACAGGAAAAACCCCTGAAAGAGTTTAAAACCCAGTTCCAGACAGCGGCGGAAATCGTCCTGGTTCTCAACCTTGTCGGCCAGTAAATCTACATGATAAGGACGTACAAACTGAATCAGCTTCTTCAGCTGTTCAGTGTTGTGTTTCTGAATATCAATCTTAACAACGGTCACCGCATCCAGCAGCGCGGTTTGCTCCTTATCTCCGTTGTAATGGGTCAGCGCCAGACGATAGCCCTGTTGCTTCAGTTCTTTCGCTTTTTTAATCAGCTCTTTAGAGGCGCCATCTTCCCGTAACAGTTCAAAGACAAAATGCTCTTTTGGCAACGCCGGAATTGCACCGGACAGCAGCATTGCTTCCGTTAACTTGATATAGAAAGGTAGCCGACGGTTTTCCCCGTCCTCAGTCGTCACAACTGCGTAGCTGTTCAGAATGACTGACGAGGTGGCTTTTTCATCGGTAAATTCAGCCGGCAACATGCCGTCTTCCGTCCGGTACAGCAGACCATAGGCTTCAACATCCTGATTTTTATTAAAAACCGGCTGCCGCGCCATCAGCACCTGAGAGCTTTGGCCGGTCTCATTCTGTGCATTCATCATTATCCCGCCGACATTCTTAAATTAGTCATATAGTTCCGCTTATGGTCCCGCTTTATCAGCACCAGTATACCCGGGGGAATTCCCCCTCATAAGAGATTAAATGCTTAATATTACTCAATTCATGCACTTTTTATTCACCTGACTCGAACAACACCGGGCAAGATTCCTCAGTTTGACAGCAAAGCTGTTCAGAGCGGTTGAAACCCTGAAGCCACTTCGACTACTCTGTGACCTCAGTTGAGCATATGCAGGACGCAATATCAGCAACCTAATACAGAGTGCTCCCACAGGCATTATTCCGACCTTAACGGCAACGGCGATCACTCAAAAAGATTTGTAAGCCGGCATTTTATATATGACATCTATTTCCCGACGTACCAACGTCCATTACCTGATCGCGCTGCTACTGTTCTCGTTTTACGGCATTCAGGTATGTCCGTTCCTCGATTCACTCTCACCACTGCAACTGTTACTGCCCATTCTTATAGTATTCAGCCTGCAATGGGGGGCCCGCCTGCTGCTGGAAAATACCGTAAACCGGCAACCTCTGAAACGACAGGTCAGTTATCAGTTCAAACTCGATATGGGACTCTTTCTGGCCGGATCACTGGCACTGGGTACCTATAATCTGGCGCGCTATAACTTCCCACTGGAAAGCGGTGGCAAAATTCTCATCGGCATGGGCATTCTGGGCTTTATGATTGCCTGCGATCTGGCGCTCGCCAGAGAACACAAAATCGCTGCCCGGCTGCAACAGACCGGTGAACATATCGAACCGGATGAAACCCCTTACCCGCTGACCCAAAAGTTTTCCTGGTTTGCCACGGTCTGTGCATTTTCAGTGGTCGGCGTCGTCTTTCTGGTCATCAATAAAGACCTTGAGTGGCTGATTCACACCGGCGATGCAATCCCGCTGCAAACATCCCAGCGTTACATTCTGGCTGAGATCTCTTTCATCGTTGCCATCATCATGGCGTACATTCTGACCATTATTACCGGCTATGCACGCAACCTTAAGTTCTTTATCAGTACAGAGAATCACGTGCTTGAACGGGTTTCCAAAGGTGAGCTGGATGTCGAAGTGCCGGTGACCAGCAACGATGAGTTTGGCCTGATGGCGATGCGCACCAACAACATGATCAGTGCCCTGGAAAGCCGGACCCAGGAATTAAATATTACCCGGGATGCCAGTATCCTCGGGCTCGCCAGCCTGGCGGAAACCCGCGACAACGAAACTGGCGGCCATATTCTGCGGACCCAGAACTATGTCCGGGTGCTGGCGGAGGCGTTGCGGAAAAACAGCCTTTACAGCGATGTGTTAGATGACTACACGATCGAACTCTATTACAAGTCCGCGCCATTACATGATGTGGGCAAGGTCGGCATTCCTGACCGGATTCTGCTGAAGCCCGGTAAGCTGACCGATGAAGAATTTGCCATCATGAAACAGCACCCGCAGATCGGTGCCGATGCTTTGGCGGTGGCGGAAAACAAGCTCGGCACCAACTGTTTCCTGAAGTATGCCCGGGAAATCAGCCTGACCCACCATGAAAAATGGGACGGCAGCGGCTACCCCAACGGCTTAAGCGGTACCGACATTCCGGTTTCCGGCCGTCTGATGGCCCTGGCAGATGTGTATGATGCGCTGATTTCTGCGCGGGTCTACAAACCTGCTTTCAGCCACGAAAAGGCGAAGCAGATTATTCTGGAAGGCAACGGCAGCCATTTTGATCCGGACGTCATAGACGCCTTTCTGGCCGCCGAACAGCAGTTTATTGAAATCGCGGATCAGTTTGCTGATAAAGCGATGAAGCAGGCCAGCTGATTAGCTGACCACCGCGATTGCCAGATCCATCACATTGGTATTGGTCGGGCCGGTAATAAAAATATCTCCGCAATTACGCAGATAAGTACCGGCATCAGCCCGCTGCAGCGCATCCCGCGCAACGGCGACATCGGTCACGGTTTTACCGTCGATAATGCCACCGGCGGCATCGGTCGGGCCGTCACTGCCATCGGTTCCGGCAACCAGTACATGAATATCATGACGGCCCCGGATACCCTTCGCCAGCCCCAGTGCCAGTGCCTGATTGCGCCCGCCACTGCCCGGATTCTCCGGTAATTCAACGGTCGGCTCACCGCCAAAGATGTACACGCCGGGAGAGGCATCCAGCAGCTCATCCGCCAGGTTCGCTGCCAGTTGATTCACATCCTGATACATACATTCACGGTTCGTCTTCACGGTGAAGCCCATGGCCACAGCCTTTGCTTCCACTGCATCACGGGCCACCTGATTGGTCCCGATCAGTGACACACTGGCGGTTGCAGTTGCCCGGTAAGTATCCCCGGTACCGGAACCGATCACTGCGATGTCGTCGCCTTCCACATCGGAAATTGCCAGCACCCGCACCTCAGCGCCGTTAAACGCCGCCAGTAACTTACCGTCCTTGATCAGCGAGGTTTCTTTACGCCGGGCATTAATCTGACCGATGTTATAACCCGCTGCCAGCATTTCACTGGTCAGCGCCTGCCACTGTTGCAGGCTGATATCCGCCGGCAGAGACTCCGCCAGCGCAGAGGTACCGCCGGAAACCAGCAACAACAACCTGCTGCCGGACGGCATCCCGGCAACCGTATCCAGCGCCGCCTGACCGGCAGCCAGGGATTGTTCATCCGGGACCGGGTGCGCGGCTTCCATCACGGTGACCTGCGGGTGCTCATGCATCGCCTGATCAGTATGCTGATATTTGGTTACCAGTAATGCCGGGCAGGGCTTTGTCAGTGCATCCAGTGCACCGGCACACATACCGCTGGCAGCCTTGCCCACAGCCACAATCTGATCCGGCTGAAAGTCAGCCATTTGCGCTACCGCGTTACGGGTAGCAGAAAATCCGGACACTGCATCCACGCCCGCAGTGAACATCGTCTGCAAGTCCTGTCTGATAGTGTTAGCCACGTCCTGTCTCCTGGCGATGTATATCAAATAAAACAAATAAGCCGCTTCAGGTGTCAGTCCTGAAACGGCTTGAGAATAACAGGCTGCAAAAGAATCCGCCTGTCAGCAGCAGCTATGTTTGTCACCGGTCAGCCGGAAAAACACAGCAACCGGCTGCCGGTAACAGCAGCCAGCGTAACTGCCGTTACTTACTGAACGGTCCCTGCAGGCCGTTCTGCTGCAAAACCGAACCATAGATGTTGGACTGCAGGACCATCTGCTCACTGTATTCAGCAATCAGTGCCGCACGGCGGTCAGCATCCTGAGTGGCATTAATTGCACCCCAGTAAGCTGCCATCATGTGCGCCGCATCGCTGAGCTGCTGCAGCTGGGCATCGTCCAGATTAGCCACGCTGCTGGCAGATACTTTGCCGACACCGTTAACAGTCTTTGCACCGGCATTGCTGTAACCTTCCGGCAGATCACCTTTCAGGTTAGTCACTTTCGCAAACTGGATCACACCGTAGATCTGATCCACTGCCTGCCTGGCACCTTCCACACGGGACATGTGCTCAGTATCGGCGGCAGCATGCGGCAGCAGTTCCATTTTGCCTTCGTGCTTGTGGTGAATGTTACGGTACGGCACCATAGGGCCGGACAGCTCACCGCTGGCAGGATCTTTAAACAGATCCGCATCAATCGCTGCATAGCTGATCTGGCCAGAGCTCAGAGCTGCATCCAGCGCATCAATATCAACCACTTCACCACGGTCGTAGTTAACCAGTACCGCACCCTGCTTCATGGCAGAGAATACGTCAGCGTTAATAATACCGGCATTGCTGAACACACCCGTGTCCGCATTCAGTGCACCCAGACCGGTGTGCGGGCTGATCACATCAGCATCTTTCGCTGCTTCAACAATCGTCGCGGCAAAGCTGAAACCTTCAGACTCAATCCACTGACGGTGCGCTTCACGGGCATATACAGTCACCTGCATTCCGAATGCGGCACCCAGCTTAGCCACTTCACGGCCGATATTACCGTAACCGATCACCGCCAGACGCTTACCTTCCAGCTTGGTCGTCGGGTATTCCGCCAGGTTCTTACCGGTATCAAACTCACCGGCAACAACCAACTCATGCATCTTCTCAACCTGCAGATCAGGCAGCACCTTCAGCAGCGCTTTCATCGCGGTCTGTGCAGTCGCACGGGAGTTAAAGCTCGGTGTGTTCATCAGCGGTGCAACACCGCCATCACCGTTACCGCCACCCCAACTTGCAGACCCCATGTTACCGGTGCCGGCACCGATACGGACGCCACCCAGCTCAAACTTAGCTGCCGCCGGCAGGAAGGTCGCCGCAGCAATTACTGCGTCGTACTGACCTTCGCTGGTCTGTGCCAGAAGCTCATCTTCACGGCTCAGTTCAGGCTGGTAGAAGAAGTGCAGCTTACCTTTCGCCAGTGCTGCTTCATCACCGACAGGACCCAGATGAAATTCACCGCCTTTGGATTCAATGTAGGCTTTAACTTCGCTGTAATCCGCATTGCCATCGGCATCGAAAACCATACCGATCAGGTCTGCAACCAGCACTTTGTAGGCACGGTTGGCATCATCCACACGGGCATTGCTGCCTGCCGCTGCAGCCACAGCGCTGTCATAGCTTTCACCGGCCGCGTCCAGCAGTTCTTCGATCACTGCAATTTTAGCGCGCAGGTAGCAGAACTGAATATTTTCCAGCAGGGCAGAAATATCGTCCTGTGGGCGGATGCCGCCGATCCAGGCACGATAATCCCCCGGAGAACCCGGGAATGCGTTTACATAACGGGCAACGTCCAGACCTTTTTCATGGCTGCCGTCACTGTGGGTAATACCTTCATAGCCCAGCATTTGCTTGGACTTCACGATGATACGCTCGTGCACCGCCGGATCATCGATATCAGAGTCCGTTACTTTCAGCAGGGTTACTGCAGCACCGCGGGCCGTTTCGTTTTCAACACCCAGCTGGAACAGGTCACTGGCAGCAATCCAGTTATTCACAATGTCACGGTTTGCACGGGAACGGTCGTTCAGTGTCTTAACATCACCGATATTCTTTTCGTTACGCAGAATCGCAAAAGTCGTTTCTGCAAACGCCAGGGTGCTGAACGTGTTGATGATACCGCCTTTCATGACGTCATTTGCAGCGTCATAGATCGGGCCCAGCTCAGTGGTTTTTTCACTGGTCAGTGGCATCTTGGCATCACGCGGTACCGCAATCTTCAGCTGACGCGGAATCGCCCAGGAAGGATCTTTCTGATTTTCATCAATCAGGTTAATGGCAGCCGGTGTCAGGGAAATAACGTAGTAACCGGACACACCGCCAATGGCTTTCTGGAACGGCATGAACATGTTGCACTTAACCATCATCTGCTCAACCACGTCATCCGCCCATGGCATCGCGCCCAGCAGGGAAGTCGCATCGATGATGGCATGGTGTTCAGCCGGATTCATGTCAATCCAGGCCAGCAGGTTACGGATTTCTGCTTCCGTATAGGTCGTCGCACCGGTCGTTTCATGACCCACACCGAAGAACAGCTTAACACCGCGTTCTTTCAGGAAATCTGCACTTGGGATGCTACCTTCACCTTCGGCGAAGATCAGTCGGTTTTCATCACCGTTTGTTGCAAAACGGTGCAATTCAGTCAGCTGAGTTCCCCAGGACTGACGGAAGAAGCCACCGGCTTTCGCTGCGTCAGACTCAGGCTTTGGCGTATCAACAAACACGATCTGATCAGGATCATTAGCTGTTACCATGTGGATAGCGGCAGCCGTAAAACCGCTGTGACCACCACCCAGACCTACCGCCATTTTATTCGACTTAGGGAAGCCGAAATAACGGTGAATCTCACGCATCATATCGTTAAGTACTTTATCCGCCGGATAACCACGGTGCATACCACGGCCAATTTCAGCAGTGGTGAAACTGCCGATACGGTTACCCTTGTCATCCAGTTTCGGATAGTTAGCTTCCAGCCAGGCATCAAATTCAAAACGCAGCAGACGGGCGTCGACTTCGTTCAGTGTCATATCAGTGATCGGGCCAACGCCGAAGAACTGGTTTTTAGTCGTTGGCGGCAGACCGTTACCGGTCAGTGAGATCGCCGTATCGCGTGCGCTTTTCAGCTGCTGGATAGAAGCCATATGTTTATTACCTGCTAAAACTGTGTATCAAAAACAACACAAAATCTCTGATTTTGTCCTGTTTCTGCCGTAAGTCTCGTTTGTGGGATTGGTACTTATAGCAAAAACATTTCCTAATGGGAAATAATGTTTCCTATAGTAAACAAAATTTATCAAATATGGCCGTAAGTGATTGTTACATGCTATGCCAGCCAATGAGCATCAGCACACTTAAATACGACGAAACGATAGTCAGTTACGACAACGCACCGATAAATGGCACAATTTACTTAACAGCACATAAGAATTTTTCAGGGTACAGACACTGAATGGTCAGACCAGTTTATGATAACGAGTATCGTTACCATTAAAACTTTGTTCTACTCAGACCATTACTCAGGACATCAGAGGCCACAATATGTCAGCCATTGTTGAAATTAACGATTTAAAAGAACTGGCCCGTAAACGGGTGCCAAAAATGTTTTTTGACTACGCCGACTCAGGTGCCTGGACAGAAAGCACCTACCGCTCGAATGAAGCGGATTTTCAGCAAATTCTGCTGCGCCAGAGGGTCGCTGTTGATATGACGAACCGCTCGTTACAGAGCACTCTGGTCGGACAAAACACAGCCATGCCAGTGGCTGTCGCCCCCACCGGGCTGGCAGGCATGCAACATGCCGATGGTGAAATTCTCGCCGCCAGGGCCTGCGAAGCAGCTGGTATCCCTTATACCTTATCCACCATGAGTATCTGTTCACTCGAAGACGTCGCTTCAGCCACTGAAAAGCCCTTCTGGTTTCAGCTGTATATGATGAAAGACCGCGGCTTCATTGAGAGCCTGATTCAGCGCGCAAAAGACGCCAGATGCTCAGCCCTGGTACTGACGTTTGACCTGCAGATCCTTGGTCAGCGGCATAAGGATCTCAGAAACGGTCTGTCTGCACCGCCCAAGTTTACTCCCAAGCACATCTGGCAGATGGCAACCCGGCCCGGCTGGTGCCTAAAAATGGCAACCACCCGCCGCCACGGGTTCGGCAATATCGTCGGCCATGTCAGCGGCGTGGACGACCTTTCATCCCTGTCATCATGGACCGCCAGCCAGTTCGACCCACGCCTTTCCTGGGATGATATTGAGTGGATCAAAGCCCGCTGGGATGGCCCGCTGATCCTTAAAGGCATTCTGGATAAAGAAGATGCCATCCGGGCCGCCGACAGTGGCGCCGATGCACTGATTGTTTCCAATCACGGTGGCCGGCAACTGGACGGAGCCCGCTCATCCATCCGGGCGTTACCGGAAATTGTGGCCGCTGTTGGGGATAAAATAGAAATTCATTTTGATGGTGGCATCCGCTCCGGCCAGGATGTACTCAAAGCCCTGTGCCTCGGTGCGAAAGGGGTGTATATCGGCCGCCCGCACCTGTACGGGCTGGGAGCCATGGGTCAGGCAGGGGTTACCAAAGCGCTGGATATCATCCGTAATGAGCTGGATATCACCATGGCCCTGTGCGGCGAACGGGACATTACCCGGGTCGGTATGCACAACATCGATCCGATATCCCCGCTGCTCAAAGACTGAACCCAAAGACAGCTTGTAAGCCAGTGCTGCCCATAAAAAAGAGTCCGCCCATAAAAAAAGAGTCCCGCCCATAAAAAAAGAGTGCCTCAGCACTCTTTTTTATGATCAGTCGATGCGGGTAAACATCAGGTCCCACACACCGTGGCCCAGCCGTTCACCACGGCGCTGGAACTTGGTTACCGGACGCCATTCCGGTTGCGGAGCATACTGTCCCTGACCTTCGGCATTTTCATACCCTGGCGCGGCACTCATGACTTCCATCATATGTTCAGCATAAGGCTCCCAGTCGGTTGCCATATGGAACTGACCTCCGACCCGTAACTTCTTACGGATGGTTTCAGCAAATGCAGGCTGCACAATACGGCGCTTGTTGTGCTTTTTCTTATGCCACGGATCCGGGAAGAACAGCTGTACGGTTTCCAGGCTGCCATCCGGAATGGATTTAGCAAGCACATCCAGCGCATCGGTACAGAATACCCGCATATTGGTCAGCCCGCCTTCGCTGGCATTATTCAGCAAACGGCCGACACCCGGGCGGTGCACTTCAACACCGATGTAGTTTTTCTCCGGCATCGCCTCCGCCATCGCCACCAGCGAATCGCCCATGCCAAAGCCGATTTCCAGCACCACCGGTGCCTCACGGCCAAACACTTCGGTCAGGTCCAGCATTCCCTGCTCAACGTCCAGCCCCATGGTTGGCCATACTTCGCTGTAAGCCCGCTCCTGGCCTTCAGTCATGCGTCCGCCACGAACAACAAAGCTGCGAACCGTACGCATGTACTTTTCACCTTGCTGAGTCTCATTCGGGGTGGAACCGGTTTGATTTTCTCCGGGATTTTGCGGGTCGTTGTGCTCTTGTGACATGCGTGCCTTCAACTAACTAAAATTCCGTATTGCTCTGAAGCAACACTGCGCTGGAAACAAAAACGCACGACCTGAGCCGTGCGATTAACTTTGCCATGAAGGATAAGCCTGAATCAGCCGACGATCAAGCCTTCCATCGGTGAAGAAGCACTTGCGTACGCTTTCTTCGGCATCCGGCCTGCCAGATAACCTTCCCGGCCGGCTTCGATGGCTTTTTTCATTGCGCTGGCCATCAGAATCGGATTCTGAGCAGCGGCAATTGCAGTATTCATCAGTACGCCTTCACAACCCATTTCCATTGCGAATGCCGCATCCGACGGTGTACCCACACCGGCATCAACCAGAATCGGCACATTGGCGTTTTCCATAATGATGCGAATATTATGCGGATTCAGAATGCCCAGACCGGAACCGATCAGCGAACCCAGCGGCATGACGGCTACGCAGCCCATCTCTTCCAGCTGCTTGGCAACGATCGGATCATCGTTGGTGTATACCATCACTTTGAAGTTATCTTTGACCAGCTCTTCAGCAGCTTTCAGCGTTTCAACAATGTTCGGATACAGGGTTTTCTGGTCACCCAGTACTTCCAGCTTCACCAGATCATGACCGTCCAGCAGCTCACGGGCCAGCTTACAGGTACGCACAGCATCCGGTGCATCATAGCAGCCGGCGGTGTTTGGCAGAATGGTGTACTTCTCCGGAGAAATCACATCCAGCAGATTCGGTTCATCAGGATTCTGACCGATATTGGTACGGCGTACCGCCAGCGTCACAATCTCAGCACCGCTGGCTTCAATTGCCAGACGGGTTTCTTCCATATCCTTGTATTTACCCGTGCCTACCAGCAGACGGGAGTTATACGTTGTACCGGCAATTACCAGCGAATCATTCTGTTGCTCAGCCATGTCAATTATCCTGACTTAATATTCTTATTAACACATTGCCCGACCAGCCGGCAGCAATGTCTGTTTATCGGTTACGACGCCTGTACGGATGTGGCTCAGCCACCACCGATCGCATGCACAATTTCAACCCGATCGTTCGCTGCCAGCGTGGTTTCTGCATGCTGGCTGCGGGGAATAATTTCCAGATTCAGTTCGATTGCCACACGACGCTCTCCCAGGTCCATCTGCGTTAACAGCGCGCCCAGGGTCATGTTGTCTTCAACGTCAATGATGTCGCCATTTACTTGGATTTGCATTGATCTTAGCCTAACAGTCATTAAGTTTTTCAGGGGCGCGGAACACAGCCAGCGCCAACATCAGCCAGCCTGCCAGAAACAGACCGCCGCCTAACGGAGTAATCATGCCCAGGGTTGTTATTCCGGTGAATGCCAGCATATATAAACTGCCGCAAAACAATAACATACCACCCGTAAACAACCAGGCTGCCAGACGCAGGCTCAGACGACTGTGCCGCTCCAGCATTATCCCGACCGCCAACAACGCCAGTGTATGAAACATCTGATACTGCACCGCAGTCTGCCAGATATCATAGTAACGTTCGCTCAGCTGACTGCGCAGTGCATGGGCAGCAAATGCCCCCAGCGCAACCGCCAGCATGCCACTGACAGCAGCAATCATCAGACTCAAACGGGCACTCATTTTTCGGCTCCTCGGTCGGGGCAGATATTCTAGCGGGAAAGTACTGCCGGTGCAGCAACCAGAAACGGGGAAGTGACTGATCCACACAGACAAAAAAGCCGCAAGCTCCTGAAAAGCTTACGGCTTATTGTTCATATTCTTGGACTAAAGTGGGTATCTTGCTTTGCAGAGTAACTAACGGCTCATACACGTCAGGCCTCCAGCATCGCCACCTTAATCTTTTTCATGGCATTCTTTTCCAACTGCCGGATCCGTTCAGCGGATACCTGATACTGGGCCGCCAGTTCATGCAAGGTGGATTTTTCTTCCGTTAACCAGCGCTGTGCCAGAATATCCTGACTGCGTTCATCCAGCTGTGACATCGCTGTCGCCAGACGGGTGTTGGAATCATTTTCCCAGTTTTCATCTTCAACCTGACGGGCCGGATCATTGGAGTGATCTTCCAGGAAATATGCCGGAGACTGATAAGCACGCTCATCATCATCCCCAACCGGCGCATCATAAGCCATGTCTGAACTGCTCATCCGGCCTTCCATCTCACGGACGACGGCCTGATCGACCCCCAGATCTTCAGCAACGGCTTTGACTTCATCGTTGGTCAACCAGCCGAGGCTCTTTTTCTTGCTGCGCAGGTTAAAGAACATTTTGCGCTGGGCTTTAGTGGTCGCAACTTTTACGATCCGCCAGTTACGCAGAATGTACTCATGCATTTCAGCTTTAATCCAGTGCACAGCAAAAGACACCAGCCGGACACCGACATTAGGATCGAAACGCTTAACAGCCTTCATCAGGCCCACGTTACCTTCCTGAATAAGATCTGCCTGAGCCAGGCCATAACCGGAATAGCTCTTGGCCACATGCACAACAAAGCGCATGTGTGACATTACGAGACGGCGCGCCGCCTCAAGATCATTGTTGTAATACAGACGTTCCGCCAGTTCGCGTTCTTCTTCCACTGACAATACAGGGATAGCGCTAACCGAGCGTACATATGCCTCGAGATTCTGACCCGGGGATAATGCTTCAACGACTTGCAGGCTTTTGCCCATTACACGACCTCAATTTCTATAAAACATCAGGGTTTAATAAAACTTCACTATACAGCTCCTAAGTAGACTTAACCCTGATGGAAAAGTTCAATGGCGCTGTCCGTCACTTTATCCACAAGACTGTGAGACAAAAACGGATGAGTAAAAATAGCGGTGCCCACTGTAAAAGGCAAGGGCCTGTGGACAGTTTCCGCCCTATTCTCAGTATTATTCCGGATACAGCCGCTGTCAGGTTGGCTGAATGGCCCGTAAATGTCGTCCGACAGCCAGCCAGGCACCCAGCGATCCGAGCAGTATACTGGTTAAAAGTAACCAGAATGTTTCAACAAACCCCAGCCCGGACAGTTCAAAGTTACTGCTATAGAGGGTGATCAGACGGGATACCGGTGCATCCAGTAACAGCAAACTGATCTGCACTAACAACCAGGCAAGAATTCCCCCGGCAATGCCAAACCAGAATCCGTCATACAAAAAAGGACGCCGTACGTAAGCATCAGTCGCCCCGACAAGCTTGGCAATGACAATTTCTTCCCGCCGGTTTTCAATGGTCAGGCGGATGGTGTTACCCACCACCAGCAATACCGCCAGGGCAAACAGACCGGATAATACCCAGACGCCCCGTTGCGCCAGCACCACGAAAGCCTCAAGACGCTGCACCCAGAGCATATCCACACTGGCTTCTTCCACCTCATCCAGCGCCTGTAACTGCGCCTGAAGTACCGGCACAATCGCAGTGGATAAATCTTTCGGCAGCACCATAATCACTGCCGGTAACGGGTTAATCTCAAGAAAATCAAACACCTCACCAAAGCCTGAGTTCTGTTTAAACTCCAGCATCCCCTGTTCGGCGCTGATCAGTTCGGTGGCGGCAACATTCTCCAGAAGTAACAACTCGCGGCTGAGCTGCTCAGCCCTGACCTCATCTACAGTTTCCTGCAGATACAGGGCAATGCGCGGATCCCCCTGCCAGCCATAACTCAGCGCCTGCAGATTTTTTAATCCGGTATACAAAGTCGCCGGTAACGCCAGCGCAATGGCCAGCACCGCCAGGGTCATGAGGGTGGTCAGCGGTGAACGCAGCAGCGAATCAAAAGATTCCCGGGCCACATCACCATGGTGACGCAGGTAACTGCGGCTTTTATCTTTTACTTTAAGGCGGTGCTGTTCCGCACCACGGGCGACCTTACCATCACGTTTCTGGGTGGGCTGCACCCGGGAAGCACCCTTAGGTACTCCGGTACGGGGTGTACGGGACTGATTAGCCATCGTTTACTAACCTCCCCCGCTGAAGCGTAAGTACCCGGTGCGGTAAACGGCCGATCAGCCCCAGATCGTGGCTGGCAATCAGTACCGTCGTTCCTACCTGATTAAATTGCTGAAACAGCCGCATGATTTCGACCGACAGTTTCGGGTCAAGGTTACCGGTCGGCTCATCCGCCAGCAGCAACTGGGGTTTATGCACAATCGCCCGGGCAATGCCGATACGCTGTTGCTCACCGCCGGATAACACCACCGGATTCATTTTTTCTTTGCTGAGCAGCCCCACTTTATCCAGTGCGGCGCGTACCCGGCGGGCAGCATCATCCGGATCGTATCCGCAGATGCGCAGCGGCAGGGCAATGTTATCGAAGACTGAGCGGTCAAACAGCAGCTGATGGTTCTGGAACACCACCCCGACTCGGCGACGGTGATAAGGAATCTGCCGGTGGCCTAAAGTAGCCAGATCC
The DNA here is from genome assembly GCF_024347195.1 of Aliamphritea hakodatensis. Classification (NCBI taxonomy): domain Bacteria; kingdom Pseudomonadati; phylum Pseudomonadota; class Gammaproteobacteria; order Oceanospirillales; family Oceanospirillaceae; genus Aliamphritea; species Aliamphritea hakodatensis. The sequence continues at coordinate 469,024 of NZ_AP025281.1, read as the reverse complement.
TGATCGCCCACTAATACCCGGCCATTGGTCGGCCGTTCCATCAGCATAATCAGTTTCATCAGGGTACTTTTTCCTGCCCCGGAGTGACCGGTCAGGAACGCCATTTCGCCCTGCTTCAGGCTGAAGTCCACCTGACTCAGAGCATCATAGCCATTCGGGTAACGCTTACTGACATTATCGAAACTGATCATGAAGCAGCCTTTTACTGTGCTATGTCACCGGATGAACGCTTAATCAAACAGCGCCTTAACAAACTCATCGGCCCGAAACGGACGTAAATCGTCCACCTGCTCGCCTACACCAATAAAACGGATAGGCAGCTCAAGCTGTTTGGCAATGGCAAAGATAATACCGCCTTTCGCGGTACCGTCCAGCTTGGTCAGGGTTATGCCGGTGACACCGACCGCATCTTTAAACTGGCTGGCCTGATTCATCGCGTTCTGGCCGGTGCCGGCATCCAGCACCAGCATCACTTCATGAGGGGCAGAAACGTCCAGCTTTTTCATGACGCGGACAACTTTTTCCAGTTCCTGCATCAGGTGATCTTTGTTCTGCAAGCGACCGGCAGTATCAGCGATCACCACATCAACATTCTTTGCCTGCGCTGACTGCAACGCATCATAAAGAACAGAGGCGGAGTCAGCACCGGTATGCTGTGCCACGACAGGTACATTGTTACGATCGCCCCACACCTGCAGTTGCTCTACCGCCGCTGCACGGAAGGTATCACCGGCCGCCAGCATGACCGACTTGCCTTCGGCCTGAAAACGTTTGGCAAGTTTACCGATGGTGGTGGTTTTACCCACACCGTTTACACCTACCATCAGGATCACGTAAGGCCCGTTGCTGTTATCCACAATCAGAGGTTGCTCTGCATCTGCCAGCAGAGAAGCAAGTTCTTCTTTCAGGGCAACATACAGCGCATCAGCATCAGCCAGCTGTTTACGGCTCACCCGGTCGGTCAGACGTTTGATAATCTCGGTTGTCGCTTCTACGCCAACATCGGCCATCAGCAACTGGGTTTCGATTTCTTCCAGCAGATCATCATCAATTTCTTTCGCGCCCAGGAAAATATTTCCAAGACCTTCGGTCAGATTCGCCTTGGTACGGGTCAGGCCACTTTTAATACGGGCAAACAGACCTTTTTTCTCAGCCTTAGGTTCCGGTGCTGGCTCTGGCTCTGGCTCTGGCTCTGGCTCTGGCTCTGGCTCTGGCTCTGGCTCTGGCTCAACAACAGTTTCGGCAACCACAGGCTCAGACGTGACTGGCTGCTCTGCCGCTTCCGCCGGAGATTCCTGCACCGGTTCTGCAACGTCAGCAACCTGCTCTGCCGCTTCCACCTGAGCATCCTGCGCTGGCTCAGCAACGTCAGCAACCTGCTCTGCCGCTTCCGCCGGAGCATCCTGCGCTGGCTCTGTAACAACAGTAACCTGTTCTGCCGCTTCCGCCGGAGCATCCTGCGCTGTCTCTGTAACAACAGTAACCTGTTCTGCCGCTTCCGCCGGAGCATCCTGTGCCGGCTCAGCAACATCAGTACCCTGTTCTGCGGGCTCCAGTGCCGGTTCAGGAACGTCAGCAATCTGGTCTGCAGATTCCGCCGGAGACGCCTGCGCTTCACGCACAGGCTCTGATATTTCAGCCGGTGCGGACTCACGGGCCTCGGCTTCCGGCTGCTGCAGCTTTTCTTCACTGGCAGTATCTGATGAAAATAATGACTTTAACTTTTTAAACATTGCTATTCCTGTCGGCAATCTTCAGGGCGACACCACAGTTGCGTGTCCCCCCGGGTAATTCTGATACTTCCGGAAATGTGCTGATCAGCATAAAGAATCTGATACCGGAAACAGCACCTCTGACTGAGAAAAAGCAGCATACTTCTGGCCGGAAACGGCCACTGTACTGCCTGCTGCATCAGGCGCTGAGAAAGTGCGCTATGTTACCATACGGTGCTTATTTAACCACGCCCCGGACCGACATTCCTGAAGCGGCATTTTCAATGCCATTATCCGCACCCGGCAAAAGCCTTGCAGGGCTGCGAAAAAAGCCAAAACATGTAACTATGCAGCACAATACTTAGCCTTCAGCCAGCAATAAAGGTGCCTCACGCAATGGCAGATACATACAAACCGATGTTCAACCGTACCTATCTCAAAGTACTGCTGTGGATAGTTGCCATCGCCATTGTTTTTTTGTCGGCCTCCGGACGTGATACTAACCGCTACCTGAACATTGAAAAAACCGAGAATAAGCCCGTTTATTTTACTGAACCGGACGACGCCGAAATACTGTCGGTACAGATGATTTTTGGCCTTGGACCGGCGCTCAGTGACGAACACAAACTGCTGCACAAACTGCTTTCCCGGCGTCTGCAAAACGTTCTGATCAGTCCATCGGTTACCCGCCTGCTGTCCCCTGTTCAGGCAAGTCTGCAACAGACGCTTCAGGACGACCGGCTTACCCTGCTGTTCAGTACCCGAACAACCGATACTGATCAGCTTAACCAGCTATTACCCCAACTGCTGCAAGCGCTGAATAACAGTGACATAACAACCGCCACCGACGCCGAATGGAACCGTTTGAAAGCGGAGTTATATCTGGAAAACCAGACCGCCGAAAACCGCCTGCTCAGCGCATTCACTGGTACCCTGAGCGACACCTCCTCCGTCCACCCGCTGCAACGTTTCCCCGCCTGGGCCCGTAACATATTCAGCAACCATAACCTGACACTGGTGATATCCGGTCCGGACGCTGCAGCCGCCGCCCGGATACTGGCTGAAGATCTGCCTTCCCAGGAACTGGCCAGGCAGACACTGAGCACACCCGCCAGCTTTCAGCAACGCCAGACGCTGCCGACAATCGGTAACGAAGCCTACGCACTGGCAGGGTTGTCATTACCCGGCAGGCAAAGTGACACTTTCATGGCGCAGCTGATCGCCGTTAAAAGCCTGCAACAAACCTTGCCGGCCCTGCAACCTGACGTATCAACCCGTTTACTGTGGAAATCACTGGATCAGCAGGGATATTTCGCCCTGTTACTTTATGGCCAGCGCCCCCCGGCAGACACATCAGCGCTGACCCAACTGAACCGGCGCCTGCTGGAAGCCACTGATTCCAGCGTCATCAGTGCTACCCGCGATAGCATTAAGGAAAGCTTCCTCGAGCGTATGAGCGAACAGCAGGCACAGCTGGGATTACTGAACACGCTGGCGTTTTACCGGCTGCCGACTGACTATATATCCGAATTTGCTGACCGGCTTGCCGACACCTCTGACGAAGCCGTTCTGGACCAGCTGCAGACCATGCTGAACACGAATAACCAGCAATTTTTTTATCTGCCCGCCCGTTAACGTATAATCCTGCGGCCCAATTATCAGATCAGGAAAATCAGCGCATGTCCCGACGAGCGCCTGGCCGGCGGCCAGCCACACAAAAAACCGGCACACCTAAAAACGGTCATCAGCAACTGCGGATCATCGCCGGTGAATGGCGGGGCCGAAAACTGAGCTTTCCGGCGATTGAAGGCCTGCGCCCAACCCCGGACCGGGTCAGGGAAACCCTGTTTAACTGGATTTCTGCCCACATTCCGGGGGCAAAATGTCTGGACCTGTTTACCGGCAGTGGTGCACTGGGTCTGGAAGCGCTGTCCCGCGGTGCCGGCCAGACCACGATGGTTGATCTGTCCGGTGTCGCCACCGGCCAGCTACAAAATAATTTACAAACCCTTAAAGCCACCAATGCCACCGTGGTGCAGGCAGACGTACAGCAGTGGCTCAGCCAGCAAACAGACAGCCTGCAATATGACCTGGTATTTATGGACCCGCCATTCCGTAAGGAACTGGCCGCCAGTTGCTGCGAAAAACTTGAAATGCAGGGATTACTGGCGCCCCGTGCGATGATTTACGTGGAAACCGAATCAGAACTGAGTGTGTTACAGGTTCCGGACAACTGGCACCTGCACCGTGAGAAACACGCCGGACAGGTGACATACCGGCTGTACATCAGAGAAGCGGCCGGGGCTTAACGCACCGGCAATGCATCATCCAGGTAATACTGGGTCTGCATCTGTTCCAGCTGATTCAGGGTCAACCCCTTATCCAGCATAAAACTGACGTTAAAACGCTGACCGGGGCGTAACACACCTTTGTGATGTCCGACAAAACGATAGGTTTTACCTTTGCTGTCCCGGGCGATAATTCCCACGACTACTTTATGCAAACTTACCCTGCCGGTGTAATGCCAGCGGGTCTGCCAGCTGCGGTCATTCAGACGGCGTTGCTCTTCCAGCCGCAGCTGTTGCTGCACTGACCGGACAAACTGCGCCTGCTGCGCCTGACGGTATTCTTCCTGTTTGGCCTGCTGATGCTCGGACATCACCCCCACAGCCGTCGACAGAATAGCAGCAAGCCCGCCGCCCTCTCCGGCACTTTCCCCGTGCCGGTTACTGCGTTTCTGCCACAGAACATTATTATCCAGCAACTGATGCGCCCGGGGGTTCACCTGACCGGAACGGTAATACTGCTTAACTTTATCGGCAACCGCCTTCGCTTCTGCGGCCCGCTCGGCATTTACCGGATGGTCATGAGCAAACAGACTGCGGGCATTTCCCTGCTGCTGATACTGACGCTGCCAGATATGGCTGGCTGCATAAGGATCGTAACCGGCCAGTGCCGAATACAGAATGCCAATACGGTCAGCTTCCCGTTCCCGCTCATGGGTAAATGCTGCCTGATAGCCCTGACGGCGCACAGCACTTGAAGAGGTCAGGACACTTAACTGCTGATGCGTCTGCCGTTCAGCCACATGATTCGCCACCGTATGCGCGATCTCGTGACCAACCACCGCCGCCACTTCGGCATCGTTTAACTGTTTCATCAGCCCAAGATGCACCACGATATAGGTGCCGCCGGTCGTAAAAGCGTTAAATGAATCCCGGTCAATCAGCACCGGCTTCCAGCGCTCCTGACGTAAATGAGAGATGGGATGAATACGGTCGAAAATACGCACCAGTCGCTGATACTGCCGGGCATCCAGTGCCGCATCAACCCGCCGGCCCTTTTGCCGTTCATCCTGCAGCATTTTGTCAACATACTGATTGCCCTGCGCTATTTGCTGGTTCCGGTTCGCGGTACTAAGCGCCCGCTGCCCGGTCACACGGTCAGTTTCGGTGACCGCCTCTGCAACGTCATACAAGCCTTTATCAATGCTCTGTAGCACCTGACAGCCACTTATCAGCAGCGAGCCCAGCAACACCATCAACACCTTCAGAGAACCGGCGCGACAGTTCAGGCTAAGATATTGAAATACTATCATTTAGAGAATCCCGTAAAGCAAACGCGGTTATTTCGCATTGGAATTAAAAAAACACTGCTTATAACCAATTATCAATTTTCCATTCCATTATTGTATTTGTGAACTCCCTTTAATTCAGCTAATATCGCGCACTTGCGGATTTGCTAAAATTCATTTATGCAGAACAGCTGTGAATTAAACATGAACACTGCGGTATACCCGGGTACTTTTGACCCGATTACAAACGGACACAACGACCTGATCGAGCGGGCTTCCCGTATATTCGACCGGGTAATCGTTGCGGTTGCGGCAAGCCCGAAGAAGGCACCATTACTGCCGTTAGATGAACGTGTTGAGTTAGCAAAGGTTGTTACCAGCCACCTCGACAATGTCGAAGTCGTTGGCTTCAACTGCCTGCTTGCAGAACTGGTCACCCAGCATGACGCCAATATTATCCTGCGTGGGTTAAGAGCAGTCTCTGACTTTGAATACGAGTTCCAGCTGGCCAATATGAACCGCCATCTGGCACCTGCCGCTGAGAGCCTTTTTCTTACACCGGCAGAACATTTATCTTTCATCTCCTCTACCCTTATAAGGGAAATCGCGAGCCTGGGAGGAGATGTAGAACAATTTGTGCACCCAACGGTTAATCAGGCACTGAAGAACCGTTTCGGGCACTAATACTAACAGCTAGTGAGGTAGCTACGATGTCATTAATCATCACAGATGAATGCATAAACTGTGACGTATGCGAGCCAGAGTGCCCGAACGAGGCAATCACTCCGGGCGACGAAATCTACGAAATCGATCCGAAGAAATGTACTGAGTGTGTCGGCCACTATGACACTCCGCAGTGTGTTGAAGTATGCCCCGTTGACTGTATCCCTAAAGATCCGGATCACGTTGAGTCTGAAGACCAGCTGATGGAAAAGTACAAGCAGCTGACCGGCCAGTAATTCACACACTGACCGCTTATGAGTACAAAAAAACCTGCCACTGGCAGGTTTTTTTTCGCCCCGGCTTATCTGCCACCCAGGACTTGCTGCAGCCAGCCAGTATATTCAGCATATCCCGCCGCAGAATAATTCACCGACGCCGGATTCATAAAACCGTGCAGATAAGGCGCACGGGATAAGCTGACCTGCGGATAAGCACTTAATGATTCAGCAAAATCAGCCACTGAAAAATGCCTTTCAGATGCCGGTATCACCAACGTCACAGGCCGCCGGGGTGCTGAGCCCAGAGCATGGCGAATCTGATTGCCGTAAAACCCGATAGCATAGCCCGCCTTATCCGCAACACCGCTTCCCAGCACCTGCCAAAGCGCTGCAGCGCCAACACTGAAACCTATAATGCTGACCGATTCATCAGCCGTCATCAGACAATCTGCTAACCGGGCCGCATAGACATCAATCCCGGACACACGCTGAAAGTGCGCATACGCCCGGGACTCATCCTCAAAGCACATTTCAGTGCCGTCGTAAGGGTCCAGGATCAACCAGTCGCCGGGCAGCTGATCCGCCAGTACCTGCAGGGCACTGGTATAGCCGAAAATATCAGACAGAATAATGTGCGACACAACCACTCCGTTTATCAGCATTACAGAATGGCTGCACTATGCACCTGACAAGCTGAAATCACAACGCCGCTGTGTACCGATAGCGCCGGACAGTATCAGCCGTCCAGATCCATCAGTACCCGCCTGCCTTCAACCTTTACAGGATAGGTTTTCAGGTTCACGCAGGCCGGTGCACTGAGGGCTTCGCCGGTACGAACATTAAAGCGCCCCTGATGTAACGGGCACTCGATGACATCATCAACCACCAAACCATCCTCAAGATGCACTTCTTCATGGGTACACAGGCCTGCTGTCGCAAAGTAGCCCTCCTCAGTACGGTAAATCGCAAAGGTTTCATCACCGTGATCGAACCGCATGACATCTTCTTCATCAATATCTTCAATGTCGCATACATCAATAAAATTCATATTCTGGCTCCGGGCTGATATTTACGCAGCGGACTGCACCGGCTCTGCGGCCAGTTTATTAACAAAATACCCCTGCTGGCTGCGCTGCATGCGGATGGCATGAACAATTTCAGCCATCACGGCATCCAGGCCATCAAGGGGTTCCGGCAACTGATCTTTCACCGCCGCGTGTAACTTCTTTAAATTATAGAAAGGCACCAGCGGGAACATGTGATGTTCCACATGATAATTCATATTAAAGTACAGAAATTCAAATAAAGGATGAGTATAGAAAGTGCGGGTTGTCATGCGATGATCCTGAATATCCATTGCCAGCCCGGCATGCTGGGTGACCCTGAACAGCCCCACCACAGGGCCACCGATCACCCGGGGCAACATCAGTAATAAAAACGGTAACCAGCTGGCCGACAGCAGCGACCAGCCAATAACCAGCACATAACCCAGCGCCATAAGGCAGGCGTTACGCTGCGCCTGTGGCATCTCCTGCTGAGGAATGATGCCGCGAATCCGTGCCACTTGCTTACCACAGCAAAGCATCAGTATTTCCGCATAGTAACGGTGCATAGCCCCCACTCCGCTCAGCTGAACAAGAAATTCCTTCCAGCTAAGGGGATTCGCCAGCGCCAGCTCACTGTCGCCTTTATTGAAATGGGTATAGGTATGATGCCCGGCGTGCCCCCAGCGGGCCGCAACCGGCTCCATCTGCATCATCCACCCGGTGATGAACAGACTCACTTCATTCAGCCAGCGGGTGCGGAATGGCGAGCCGTGACACAGTTCGTGAACCGCTGAAGTCGCAAAGGCAAACACGGCACAGTACAGCAAATAAAACAGCCACCACCAGCCGGTATCCCAACTGAGCACAACCGTGGCCGCCAGCCCTGCCAGCAGACCAAAGAACAAACCAAACTGCAGCAGCGCCGGCTTATTATCCCGGCGCATCAGCTGCTTCAGCACTTTCTTATCTATTTCAGGCTTATACCAGCCCTGCCCCTGGCTCATAAGAACATCCTCGTTTTTTATTGTTGTTACGGGATCAGATTGCAGAACAAATTTATGACAATCAACAAAGTTATGTCAATGAACATAATTATTATCATCAGCATATTTTTTCAGCAGGCAGGTTATAATGAACAGCATACAACACCGAAGAACTGGCGCAGACAACTGATATGCAAGCAATTTCCCGTCCACTTACTCAGGCAGAAAACCGCGAATACCGGCGTAAAAGTTTATTAGAAGCAAGCGTCAGAACGGTTGCTGAACAGGGTATTGAAGGGGCAACCATCGCAAAAATCTGTGCTGAAGCCGGTGCCTCCAGAGGCATGAGTGCTCACTACTTCAGCAGTAAAGAAGATTTGCTGGCAGCCTGTCTGAGCAAAATGTTTACTGACGCTTTGGACATCAAACGGGAGATCGGTGCAGATACAGACAGTGACCCACTGACACTGATCCACCGGTGCGCCGCCGCCAGCTTCCGACCACCAGGCTTTGATAAAAACGTTCTGGCGGCCTGGCAGGCGTTTACCAGCGCCAGCCGCTATACCCTGCGATACCGCGAGATTATTCAGGAAAACAGCCAGCAAATGATGGCGTTTTATCTGCGCCTTTTCGGTGAAGCCGCAAAGACAACGCCGCTACACCTGCCCGCTGAACAGGCAACCCGGGGGCTGCTGGCACTGCTCGACGGTTTATGGAGCAATATCGCGCTGAACAAGCATGCACTCAGCACCGATGACGCTATCCAGGCCTGTAACAGTTATATCCGCGGCTGCTTCAGGCAGTGATTCCGAACCATCAACAAGCACAAAAAAACCGGCATTAGCGCCGGTTTTTTATTGTCGGGTGAAGGTTACATTTTATTGATTTCAATGCTGCCTTCATTGGCGATGTAATCATCTTCATCCTGCAGCGAAAAGTTCATGGTATCATCTTCAGGCACTACTTCAGACTCAGTGGCATTCAGCTTGATCATCAGGCGCAGGTCGTTGGCTGAGTCCGCATGGGCCAGTGCCACATCATAATTGATAATGCCTTCCTTGTAGGTGTCGTACAGTGCCTGATCAAAGGTCTGCATGCCCAGATTAGACGACTTCTTGATAACCTCTTTGAGCTCATGCACTTCGCCCTTACGGATCAAATCCTGAATCAGCGGCGTATTGATCATCACTTCAATCACCGCCCGGCGACCTTTACCGTCACGGGTTGGCAGCAGCTGCTGGGCAACAATCGCCTTAAGGTTCAGGGACAGATCCATCCAGACCTGCGCATGGCTTTCCGGCGGGAAGAAACTGATAATCCGGTCCAGCGCCTGGTTAGCATTGTTAGCGTGCATGGTTGCCATACACAGGTGGCCGGTTTCAGCGAACGACAGACCGTACCCCATAGTATCGGAGCTGCGGATCTCCCCCATCAGGATCACATCCGGTGCCTGGCGCAGGGTATTCTTCAGTGCGACCTCAAAAGAGTCAGTATCCAGCCCAACCTCACGCTGTGTAATCAGGCTTTGTTTGTGATCATGGATATATTCAATCGGGTCTTCAATGGTGATGATATGGCCGCCGCTGTTGCTGTTACGGTAATCAATCATCGACGCCAGCGAGGTGGATTTACCGGTACTGGTGCCACCCACAAACAGAATAAGCCCCCGCTTGGCCATCGCCAGATCTTTAAGCACAGCCGGCAGGTTCAGCTCTTCCATGGTCGGTATGCGGGTATTGATACGCCGTAACACCATCCCCGGTGAGTTACGCTGATAAAACGCACTCACCCGGTAACGGCCTAATCCCTGAGCGCTGATCGCAAAGTTACACTCGCGGGTACTTTCAAACTCAACCAGTTGCTGGTCATTCATCGTACTGCAGGTCAGTTTACGGGCCTGATCAGGCTTTAACGCTTCCTTGGTTAACGGCTTCAGCGTACCATCGACCTTGATACTCGGCCTGGCACCTGCGGTCACAAACAGGTCTGAGGCACCGCGATCATTCATAATCTTTAAGAGCTGAGTAATATCCACCTGGTTCTCCAACCAAAAGTCGCAAAATACACGGCAGCCATCTATGCCTGTCAGCGCTTACAAACCTGCGCCCGTGCAGAAAAAATCAGTTAGCCGTCAACTACTACAGACTGTGACCAACACATCATTAAAAGTTCATTGGATTCATAGCCTTTTCGCGCGCGGCTTCGCGGCTGATCAGGCCTTTATTAAGCAGATCTGTCAGCGACTGATCCAGGGTAACCATACCAAATGCAGCACCGGTTTGTATTGCAGAATACATTTGTGCGATTTTGTCTTCCCGGATCAGGTTACGGATCGCCGGCGTGCCCACCATAATTTCATGGGCAGCGACCCGGCCACCCATCGGCTTTTTCAGCAGCGTCTGGGAAATAACCCCCTGCAGCGACTCTGACAGCATCGAACGTACCATGGCTTTCTCAGCTGCCGGGAATACATCCACAACACGGTCAATGGTTTTAGCGGCTGAGGTGGTGTGCAGGGTGCCGAACACCAGATGACCGGTTTCCGCCGCGGTCAGTGCCAGGCGAATGGTTTCAAGGTCCCGCATCTCACCGACGAGGATAACATCAGGGTCTTCACGTAAAGCAGAGCGCAGCGCTTCATCAAAGCCCAGAGTGTCGCGGTGTACTTCCCGCTGGTTAATCAGGCTCTTTTTACTCTCGTGAACAAATTCGATCGGGTCTTCAATGGTCAGAATATGATCCTGACGGGTTTCATTGATGTAATCGACCATAGCCGCCAGGGTGGTACTTTTACCGGAACCGGTCGGCCCGGTCACCAGCACCAGTCCGCGGGGTTTTTCTGCCAAATCCTGAAAGACCTTCCCCATCCCCAGATCTTCCATCGTCAGCACTTTACTCGGGATGGTCCGGAATACCGCCGCTGCACCGCGGTTCTGATTAAAAGCGTTAACACGGAAACGTGCCAGCTTAGGTACTTCAAAAGAGAAATCCGTTTCCAAGATCTCTTCATAATCCTTACGCTGCTTATCATTCATAATGTCATATATCAGCGTGTGAACCTGTTTATGATCCAGAGAAGGCAGCTTAATCCGCCGCACTTCACCGTCGACCCGGATCACCGGAGGCATACCGGCAGAAATGTGTAAGTCAGACGCGCCTTGCTGAACCGTGAATGAAAGTAACTCGGTAATATCCATAATGCCTCAGTACATCAACAGGGTGTAAACACTTGTAATATAAGTGTAGCTATTCAATCGCGACTCTATATGTAGCAGAATATAAACTTTCAAGCCAATTTTCCTTAAACGCCTGTATGATAAACATCACTGACAACCTGAATACGGTGCGCCGGCAAATTCAGCAAAGCGCTGAAAATGCCCGCCGTGAGCCCTCCGAAATATGCCTGCTTGCAGTCAGCAAAACCCGTCCGCCAGAGGACCTGCGTCAGGCTTACGAAGCAGGACAGCGGGATTTTGGCGAGAACTACCTGCAGGAAAGTCTGGAAAAAATTGAACAGCTTCAGGATCTGGATATCTGCTGGCACTTCATCGGTCCGATTCAGTCCAATAAAACCCGCCCTGTCAGTGAAAGCTTCAGCTGGGTCCACAGCGTTGATCGCCTGAAAATCGCCCAGCGACTCAGCAGTCAGCGGCCGGAGCATATGCCGCCCCTGAACATCTGTCTGCAGGTCAATATCAGCGGCGAAGACAGTAAATCAGGTATCCTGCCGGAAGACGTAGTCTCACTGGCCGGCCAGATACTTCAGTTGCCAAACATTCGTCTGCGCGGCCTCATGGCAATACCCAGCCCCTGCGAAGACCCAAATCAACAAGCTTTACCCTTTCAGAAGATGGCTCAGTTGCTGGCGGATATCCGTGCGGCTAACCCGGAAGCCCAACTGGACACCCTGTCGATGGGAATGACCGGTGATATGACAGCAGCAATCAGCGAAGGCTCCACCATGGTCCGGATTGGCACGGCGATTTTCGGTGCCCGCGACTACAGCCAGAAAGCCTGAATAACCGATTACAATTAAGCTGCGTAACAGCAGCCCGATAACAAGGATACATTTATGAGCGCGCAACCCACTCTGGCCTTCATCGGCGCGGGCAACATGGCCCGGGCAATCATTGGCGGACTGCTCAACAGCGGTTATCCGGCTGCCAGCATCTGGGCCACAGCAACCCGCACCGAAAGCCTTGCAGACCTCAGCGCACAGGGCCTGCAAACCACCACAGATAATCAGGCTGCATGCGCTGCCGCAGACATTGTCGTACTGGCGGTAAAACCGCAGATTCTCAAGGGCGTGGCACAGTCTCTGACAACAACGGTTCAGGCCAGCCAGCCGCTGATCGTTTCGGTGGCAGCAGGTATTCGCTGTGACAGCATGGACACCTGGCTGGGCGGCAATACAGCCATTGTCCGCTGCATGCCTAACACTCCGTCGCTGGTGCAAACCGGCGCCAGCGGCCTGTACGCCAACGACAAAGTTACCGCGGAGCAGAAGCAACAGACCGAAGCCATCCTGAAAACCATCGGCCTCGCCCTGTGGGTACAGCAGGAAACGGAACTCAGCGCCGTTACCGCAGTCTCTGGCAGTGGCCCTGCATATTATTTCTATGTCATGGAAGCTATGGCCGCCGCCGGTGAAAAACTGGGCCTGAGCCCTGAAGTCGCCCGCGAACTGACCCTTCAGACCGCGCTGGGTGCCGCTAAAATGGCCAGCCAGAGTGATGTCGATGCAGCAGAACTGCGCCGTCGGGTAACATCCCCTAAAGGCACCACCGAACAGGCGATCATGAGCTTTGAACGGCAAGGGCTGGAAGACATGTTCAGCACGGCTATGCAGGCCTGCTACGACCGTGCCGAAGCAATGGCAGAAGAATTAGCTAAATAGACAGCCCTATTCTGTTCATAGACAGCTATAAAGGCTCTATACTCGTATTCATACAAACAGATTTAACAGGAATTGAATTCATATGGGACAGGATCCGACCAGCTCCATCATCCAGTTGATCATACAGCTCTACGTCTTCATTATCGTATTGCGTTTTTTGCTGCAGGTAGCAAAAGCCGACTACTACAACCCGATCTCCCAGGCAGTCGTTAAACTCACCGCCGTGCCACTGGCGCCGTTACAGAAAGCCGTACCGCGGATTGCCAGCATCGATGTCACCCCGCTGATACTCGCGTTTGTCGTCAATGCTGCCGGCTGGCTGCTTATCCTGACACTGAAAGGCCACGGAGTAAGTGCAAACTTACCGGCTATTGCCGTTATCTCAGGTGTCTCAGTACTGAGCACTATACTGGATATCTATTTCTGGGCGGTGCTCGGATCAGTGATCATCAGTTGGGTGGCACCGGGCAGCTATCACCCGGGCCCGCAGTTGATCACCCAACTGACCGAGCCGGTATTCAATCTGGCCCGTAAAGTTGTCCCTTCACTGGGGGGGCTGGATCTGTCGCCAATCCTTATTTTCATTATCATTCAGATACTGAATTCCCAGCTAAAAAACCTGACAGCCATGGCCCTTTAAGCACACCGCCATCAGCCGCCGCAGCACCAACTGCGGCGGTGTCCTCTATAATGGAATAAAACGCCGGGAGCTTCTGACTGAAGTCACACGCAGTGAATCACCGGCGGAGCAGAACAGCAAAGGAACACCTCACCGGTAATCCGATGCGGGAATAAAGGTTACAACATGAAACACATCAACTACTTCAGAACCCTGGCCGTCACCGTACTGGCCCTTGGGCTTACCGTGTTCAGCCAGCAGTCACTGGCAGAACAGAAAGTTACCCAGGGAAAATACGAAGTACATTACAACGCCTTTAACAGCACATTCTTGCAGCCAAACGTCGCGCAGAGCTATGGCATCCAGCGTGGTAAAACCCGGGGTCTGCTGAATGTTTCAGTATTGGAAAAACAGGCCGACGGTTCAACCAAACCGGTTGTTGCCGTTGTCAACGGTAAGGCAACCAACCTGACATCACAGGAACAGGCGCTGAAATTCCGTCAGATCCGTGAAACCAATGCCCTGTATTACATTGCCGAATACGCATTCACAGACGATCAGGTATTACGCTTTAACCTGCAGGTGCAGGCTGACCCGGAAAGTGCCGCCACCAATATTAAATTTGAACAGCGCTTCTACGCCGACTAAACACAGCAGGGAATATTGCTAAATGACTCAGAAGATCGTGCTTGCCAGCGGCAATCAGGGAAAACTCCGAGAGTTCAATCAGGTACTGGGAGAACTGGGCGTTGAAGTCGTCCCCCAGTCTGAATTTAACGTAGAAGATGCGGAAGAAACCGGCCTGAGCTTTGTGGAAAACGCCATTATTAAAGCCAGGCATGCCTGTGAGATTACCGGCTTACCGGCACTGGCAGATGACTCCGGCCTGGAAGTGGACGCCCTGCTCGGGGCCCCGGGTATATACTCAGCCCGCTTTGCCGGCCCCGGTGCCACCGATGCCGACAACAACCAGAAGCTGCTACAGCAACTGGCCGTGCGGGACGAACCGCGCACGGCCCGGTTCCGCTGCGTCCTGGTCTATATGCGCCACGCCAAAGATCCGACACCGCTGATCTGTCAGGGCAGCTGGGAAGGTGAAATCTTGCGCAAACCCTCCGGCGATAACGGCTTCGGCTACGACCCGCTGTTCTATATTCCGGAACTGGACAAAGCCTCAGCAGAACTGGCACCGGCTGAAAAAAACAGCCTCAGCCACCGGGGTAAAGCGGTTCGGCAACTGATCGAAAACATACCCGCTTACCTGTAACCTCAATGCGGGCTGTACCGACAGGTAAGGCCCGCCGGAAATCCGATGTCACTGCAACTGCCCCCGCTCTCCCTGTACATTCACATTCCCTGGTGCATTCGCAAATGCCCGTATTGTGACTTCAACTCCCACGCGGTTAAACCCGGTGATAACAGCGGCACCCTGCCGGAAGCGGACTATACCGCCGCCCTGATGCGGGATCTGGAAACAGAGCTGGGCTATATCCAGGGACGGGAAATTGAAACCATCTTCATTGGTGGCGGCACGCCCAGCCTGTTTTCACCACAGGCGTTGCATGAAATCCTTCAGGGAGTGGCAGCCCGCACACCGCTGGCGGCCGGTGCAGAAATCACCATGGAAGCCAACCCCGGTACCTTTGAACAGGAACGCTTTGCCGGATTCCTCGAAGCGGGCGTTAACCGCCTGTCGATCGGCATTCAGAGTTTTAATGATCAGCACCTGCAAACCCTTGGCCGGATTCACAACAGCGACAATGCCCATCACGCGGTGTCTGCTGCACGTCAGATCGGCTTTACCAACATCAATACCGACCTGATGCACGGCCTGCCGAACCAGACCCCGGAGCAGGCACTGGAAGACCTTCAAACCGCCATTGATCTGGCACCGGATCACATATCCTGGTATCAGTTGACGATCGAACCCAACACCGAATTTCACAGCCGGCCGCCACGCCTGCCAGAAGATGAAACCCTCTGGGACATTCAGGAACAGGGGCAGGCACTGCTTGCAGCACATGGCTACCAGCAATATGAAATATCGGCTTACAGCCAACCCGGCCGCCGGGCCAGACACAACCTGAACTACTGGCAGTTCGGTGATTATCTGGGCATCGGTGCCGGTGCACACGGCAAACTGACACTGGCAGGCGAAGACCGGATAATACGACGCTGGAAGCAGCGCCAGCCCAGGGCCTATATGCAGGCAATTGACCCCATCAGCGGTCAGCAGACGATCGCCAGTGAAGAACTGCCCTTCGAATTTATGATGAATGCCTTACGCCTGCACGACGGCGTCAGCACGGATCTCTATACCCCGGCCACCGGCATGCCCCTCAGCCAGATCGACACAAAGCTGACAAAGCTTCGTCAAAAAGGTCTGTTAGTCGATAACCCCGGCCGCATCGCGCCGACGGAACAGGGTCGGCTGTTTCTCAATGATCTGTTAGAAAGCTTTCTGGAAGACTGAACCGGTGGCCCGGATACAGCTCATTTATGACCGTTCCTGCCCGGCCTGCGAGCATTACACCCGCTTGCTTCACATCCGTGAAGACATCGGAGCACTCGAGCTGATTAACGCCCGTGAACATCCTGAATGGGTAGCGACCCTCAGGCAACAGGGCATTGATCTGAACAACGACATGTTACTGAAGCTGGATGATCAGGAGTACCGTGGCGCTGAAGCCCTGCATATGCTGGCTCTGCTCGGAAGTGATTCAGGCCTGTTCAACCGCCTGAATCACTGGCTGTTTCGCTCGACATTCAGATCAAAGCTCTGTTATCCCGTCATGCGACTGGGACGCAAACTGTTACTCTTAATCTTACGACGCAAAGGCATTGAATAATGAACGGCCCTGATGGCAATCCTGAGATTTCGCTGGCCACCTCTTCAGACAGCCACCGCCTTGCGGATATCTTCCATGCGGCGGTACACGCCATCGACCCGGGCCTTTACAGTGAAGCTGCACAGGAAGCCTGGGCACCGACGCCACCGGATTACCCAATGTGGCAAAGCCGTATGCAGGCTGAAGATCAGCGCTGTACATTTGTTGCGCGCATTGCCGGTGAAATTGTTGCCTTTATGGAATACCTGCCGCCCGGTTCTCCGGCCAACCCGGCACCGCACACTGGCTGCGGCTATATAGACTGTACCTACACTCACCCGGACTATCAGGGTAAAGGCATTGCCGGTACTTTATATCGCCATCTGGAAGCACATGCACAAAAGCAGAAAACAAAGTTTCTTAAAGTAGACGCATCGAAAGCAGCGGAAGCGTTTTTCGTCAGAAGAGGCTTCACCGCCGGGCAGGAAAACCGGATTATCCGTTGCGGTCAGACGCTGACGAACGTCGCAATGCACAAAGCGCTTCAGGCCTGAACCTTATAACAGGCCATCCACCAGCTTGGCACAGACAAAGTCGTTATTCGACAGACCGCCGATTTTATGGGTGCTGTAGCGAACCAGACAATGGTTATACCCGACTTCCAGATCCGGATGGTGACCTTCCCGGTGGGCAATAAACGCCACTGCGTTTACGAATGCCATGGTCTGATGATAATTTTTGAACCGGTAGTCCCGGTAAATACTGACGCCTGCCAGATCAAGCTGCCACTCAGGCAAGACCTCATCAAGCAAACGGTTCGCCGCCTGAGCAGTTAAAGCCTCAGTCGTAGCACTGCAGGGCTCACAATGCCCTTCAAGGGTTATTTGAGTCACCATATTTCCCCTCAAGTGATCGCTCCGCCAGGAGCAGTCATAAACGGTTACCCCTTAAGTATAGCCCTGATTCAGCAAGTCATTGATACCAGTGGCAAAACCCGGAAACGCCCGGAAAGCGCCGCCAACCGTACGACTTAAGTCTGAAACCATCCTGCCAGGTACCCTGCCGACACCAACTTTCACAATATGAAAACGCCTGAATTCCCCGGAATATAAGGACTTAGCAACTCCGATCAGAAACAGCGTTTTACAATAGGAAACTTTTCTCATACCTTAGCACCACGGGTAAGGACAGTAAGCTTTGTTTCCTGTATCTTTACGCACTTGCAACATAGAAGCATCATTTGCCGGTAATAGCACTCACCCGGCCACATACACTGATGCTGCCGGTATCAGGCAATAATGTCGCCCAGCACAGCGACGCCGGATACCGATATAAAAAAATGATAACGACGGATCCGGCCGCCTCTCTCCGGAACCGGCACACATACAATGGGGCACATCCACATGACTCAAAGGGTTAAGGTTGGCGATCTAGACGTCGCTAAAGTTCTGTACGACTTCATTAACGAACGGGCACTTCCGGGCGCTCAGGTCAGCCAGGAACAGTTCTGGTCAAAGCTGGATGCTATCGTTCACGATCTGGCGCCGCGTAACCGTGAGTTACTGGCCAAGCGTGAAACTATTCAGGCGCAAATCGACGAATGGCACAAAGCCAACCGTGACAACGGTTTCGATTTCCCGGCCTATAAATCCTTCCTGCAGGAAATCGGTTACCTGCTGCCTGAAGGTGAAGACTTCTCAGCCACCACCGCGAACGTAGACCCTGAAATGGCCACTATGGCCGGTCCGCAGCTGGTTGTGCCTATCATGAACGCCCGCTTCGCACTGAACGCAGCTAACGCCCGCTGGGGCAGCCTGTACGATGCACTGTACGGCACTGATGCTATCAGCCATAAAGGCGGTGCTGAGCCGGGTAAAGAATACAACCCGGTCCGTGGCGAACGGGTTATTAACTATGCCCGTGAACTGCTTGATCAGGCTGCACCGCTGGCCGGCGCCAGCCATAAAGATGCGCAGGGCTACAGCCTTCAGGACGGTAAACTGACCGTCGCACTGTCAGAAGGCAGCGCTGAACTGCAGGACAACAGCCAGTTAGTGGGTTACCTGGGCGATACCGAATCACCGGACAGCATCCTGCTGGTGAACAACGGTATGCACATTGAAATCAAGATCGACCCGAGCAGCCAGATTGGTCAGCAAGACCCGGCCGGCGTGTGCGATCTGGTACTGGAATCTGCCCTGTCCACCATCATGGACTGCGAAGACTCCGTTGCCGCCGTTGACGGTGAAGACAAAGTCGTTGCCTACAGCAACTGGCTGGGCCTGATGCAGGGCAACCTGACCGAAGACGTTACCAAGAACGGCAAGACCTTCACCCGCAGCATGAACCCGGACCGCACCTTCAACGGTGTTGACGGTGCTGAAGTAACCCTGAAGGGCCGCAGCCTGATGTTCGTCCGTAACGTTGGCCACCT
The DNA here is from genome assembly GCF_024347195.1 of Aliamphritea hakodatensis. Lineage (NCBI taxonomy): Bacteria > Pseudomonadati > Pseudomonadota > Gammaproteobacteria > Oceanospirillales > Oceanospirillaceae > Aliamphritea > Aliamphritea hakodatensis. Next base: position 449,990 of record NZ_AP025281.1, on the reverse strand, counting down.
GATGACCAATGAAGCGGTACTGGACAAAGACGGCAACGAAATCCCGGAAGGCATTCTGGACGGTATCGTTACCAGCCTGATTTCCAGCCATGACATCAACGGAAACAGCGAACGCCGCAACACCACCACCGGCTCCATGTACATCGTTAAGCCTAAGATGCACGGCCCGGAAGAAGTGGCATTTGCCAACGAACTGTTCGCCCGCATCGAAGACGCGCTGAACCTTGAGCCACTGACCCTGAAAATGGGCATCATGGATGAAGAACGCCGCACCACAGTTAACCTGAAAGAATGTATCCGCGCCGCGAAAGACCGCGTGGTATTCATCAACACAGGTTTCCTTGACCGTACCGGTGACGAAATTCATACCTCCATGGAAGCAGGTCCCATGATCCGCAAAGCGGACATGAAAGGCACCAAGTGGATTCATGCATACGAAGACTGGAACGTAGACAACGGTCTGGGCTGTGGCCTGCAGGGCCGCGCACAGATCGGTAAAGGCATGTGGCCGATTCCGGATCAGATGTCCAACATGCTGGCGACCAAGATCGGCCATCCAATGTCCGGTGCGAACACTGCATGGGTACCCTCTCCGACCGCCGCAACGCTGCACGCCCTGCACTACCACAAGGTCGATGTATTCGCCCGTCAGAACGAACTGATGAGCCGCCCGCGCGCCAGTGTTGATGACATTCTCGACATTCCGGTTGCCCGTGATCCGAACTGGAGTGCAGAAGAAATTCAGCAGGAACTGGACAACAACGCACAGGGCCTGCTGGGCTACATGGTACGCTGGGTTGAACAGGGTATCGGCTGCTCCAAAGTACAGGACATCAACAACGTTGGCCTGATGGAAGACCGTGCGACCCTGCGGATCTCCGCGCAGCACATGACCAACTGGCTGCACCACGGTATCTGTACCAAAGAACAGGTCATTGAAACCCTGCAGCGCATGGCCGTTGTAGTCGACGGTCAGAACGACGGCGATCCGCTGTACCGTCCAATGGCTACTGACTTCGATGCCAGCGTTGCCTTCCAGGCAGCTCTGGAACTGGTACTGGAAGGCTGCACCCAGCCAAGCGGTTACACCGAGCCGGTTCTGCACCGTCGTCGCCTGGAATTCAAAGCCAAGCACCCGGCATAAGCTACCCGCTGACTGCAGACACCTAAACATCCCGCCCCGGCGGGATGTTTTCGTTTTAGCCCCCTTTTGCTGCCAATTTCCGCTATAATCCCGGAAATTATTTCCCCGGTGCACAAAGCACCCCGATTCTGAGATTCAAAACCTGTGACCGATACCCTGTTCAGCTCCCTGAAGCTGCCCAAACCCATGCTGGATAATCTGGCTGACCTTGGCTACAAAACCATGACGCCGATACAGGCGCAAAGCCTGCCACATGCACTGGACGGCAAGGACCTGATCGCCAAAGCCAAAACCGGCAGCGGTAAAACCGCCGCCTTCGCCATTGGCCTGCTGCTGCGTATCAAACAGCGGGACTTCGGTACCCAGGCCCTGATCCTTTGTCCGACCCGTGAACTGAGCACCCAGGTTGCCAAAGAACTGCGCCGTCTGGCCCGCTTCCAGTCAAACCTGAAAGTTGTCACCCTCTGCGGCGGCCAGCCTATCGGCCCGCAAATCGGCTCACTGGCCCACGGCGCGCACATTGTCGTTGGCACCCCCGGCCGCATTCAGGACCACCTGCGTAAAGGCACCCTGAATCTGGAACGCTGCCACACTCTGGTACTGGACGAAGCCGACCGCATGCTCGACATGGGCTTCAACGAACAAATCAATAAAGTCGCTGACTACACGCCCCGCAGCCGCCAGACGCTGCTGTTTTCCGCCACCTATCCGGACAACATCCTTAAGCTGAGTAAAAACCTGCAGCGTGATCCGGTCGAAATCAGCGTGGAAGCGGTTCACGATCAGGGCAAAATCAAACAGATCTTTTACTGCCTCGACGGCGTCGACAAACCATCCGGACTGACCAAATTGCTGGCCACTCACCCGGCAGACTCCATCGTGCTGTTCTGTAACACCAAGGCCCAGTGCAGCGACATTGAAGAATATCTGAAAAACCTTGGCTACTTTGCCAAAGCCCTGCACGGTGACCTGGATCAGCGCGACCGGGATCAGGTACTGGTTCAGTTTGCCAACCGCAGCTGTACCATTCTGATCGCCACCGACGTTGCCGCCCGTGGCCTGGATATCAGCGACCTGGAACTGGTGATTAACTACGACCTGCCTCGTGACCCGGAAATCTACACCCACCGGATCGGCCGTACCGGCCGGGCCGACAAGCAGGGCACTGCCGTCAGCCTCTACAAGCCATCTGAACTGTACAAGCTGGACGCCATCAGCGAATACCAAAACAAAGAACCGGTCTGCTTCAGCATTCCTGAACTGGAAGTGGTACATGCTGAACCGCCAAAGCCCGCCATGCGCACTCTGGCCGTTCAGGCCGGCCGTAGAGACAAGATCCGCCCCGGCGATATCCTCGGCGCCCTGACCGGCGACGCAGGCATCCCCGGCAGTGACGTTGGCAAGATCGACGTCAGTGACTACAGCACCTATGTGGCCGTCAAACGGAGCGAAGCCCGCAAGGCACACAGCCGTCTGCTGGACGGTAAAATCAAAGGCCGCCGGTTTAAAGTCAGAATGCTCTGATCCCCAAAACCGTCACATACCTGAATATTCAGTAATGCATCTGTAGCAATCATGCATGTATACTGTGAACGACAGCATGAAAATTTCCGACGTACGCCACTCAGGGCTGTCGGAACTTCACAGCTCGAAATTAAAGGAGGCATCCTATGAAACCGGCGAAGAACCAACATCCAAAGTTTATTGAAGCAATGCAAAAACTCTCTGCTATGACGGAGGAAGAACGCCTGTCTGAAGCCAACAAGGAACTGTTTGAACAAGCCATTGAATACGCGCCACTTGAAGCCCAACCGGCCCTGCTGGCAATTCAGAAAAAATACGATGCCTTAGCGCTGCACTAAGGATTAACCCGGCCGGTGAGAGTTGTTCACCGGCCACGCCCCCTCCGGTTCCGCCCACACTCTCAAACTCACAAATAAAACCCGTTAAGGCAATAATTCTGTTGCTTTTTTTAAGCTACACGTGTTTAATGTGCGCCGTTGCCCGGATAGCTCAGTCGGTAGAGCAGAGGATTGAAAATCCTCGTGTCCGTGGTTCGATTCCGCGTCCGGGCACCAACAAATTCTTAAAGAATCCCAGTCTTTCTTTTCACGAAGAACACTGGGATTTTTTTATGCCTGAAAATCACGCGTCGTGGTTCGGCTTATTCGACACCTGGCGTCCGGGCACCAACAAATTCTTAAAAAATCCTAGCTTCGTGCTGGGATTTTTTATGCCTGAAAATCACGCGTCGTGGTTCGACTTATTCGACACCTGGCGTCCGGGCACCAACACATTCTTAAAGAATCCCAGTCTTTCTTTTCACGAAGAACACTGGGATTTTTTATGCCTGAAAATCACGCGCCGTGGTTCGGCTTATTCGACACCTGACGTCCGGGCACCAACAAATTCTTAAAGAATCCCAGTCTTTCTTTTCACAAAGAACACTGGGATTTTTTATGCCTGAAAATCACGCGTCGTGGTTCGGCTTATTCGACTCCTGGCGTCCGGGCACCAACACATTCTTAAAGAACCCCAGTCTTTCTTTTCACGAAAAACACTGGGATTTTTTATGCCTGAAAATCTTCCTGCCGGAGGATGCAGTTTTATCCGGGTGCGGTCTGCCCTTTTATGCATCAGTGCGACGTTAAGCTCCTTCCCACAGCATCCTGCCTGCAGCTACAATTTACAACGCCCATTTGCTCAGTTGTCTGACCTGACCATCATTTCGCACACGGTCTTCATGCAGACTGATAATGAATTGCCCCCAAATTCTGTGGATAACCCTGTTCGCAAGATGAGTATGAACCTGATCCTAACTGAACAGGCATGACGATGGCGTTAACGGTCAATATCTGACCACAACAACTTCAACGTCTCTTAATCCAGAGTAAAAGCTGAAAAAGGGGCTGTTAGCCCCCTTCTCTGATCCTGTTATTTACTATGCGGCAGTTCATCACCTGCAGATACTGAACAAGCTCCTCAGGCAACTTCAGCGACTTTTTCGGCTATCAGTTGTCCGGTTGCATGCATCATGTTCTGATCATCAACCACCTTATCGCGGCCCGATGCTTTCGCCTGATAAAGCAGATCATCAACGCGCTTCAGGGTCAGCTCAATATCTTCACCTGTCTTATACTGGGTCACGCCAATACTCGAGGTGACATAAAGGCTCTCACCGTCATTCAGCGGAATAGCTTTATTACGAATGGAATCAGCGACACGCTGGGCAACCTGGGTGGCTTCCCCAAGTGACACCCCGGGTAAAACAGCGACAAATTCTTCGCCACCGAAGCGGGCAATAATATCTGTGTTACGTAATTCCTGCTTCATAATCCGGGCAACGGTCACCAGTACCTGGTCACCCACCGCATGGCCGTGGTAATCATTAATACGTTTAAAGCGGTCCAGATCAAACATCATCACAGAAAATGGCTGTAAATCCTCTGCCGATTTTTTTTGCTCCTGACTGGCCTGGCGTAGCAGCACTCTGCGGTTGATTAATTCGGTTAAGGGATCCACTGTCGATTCACGATACAGTTTCAGAAGCATCAGCAATTGCCCGGTCTGAAGCCACAGGCTGATACCGGCAAACAGAGATAACAGCCAGAGCGTATTGAACAACGCATAGTAATCGCCATTAAACCGGTTCGCTTCAAACAGCGCGACAGGGATGATAATCACGCCGGCCAGAAACAGGCCGCCACTCACTGTCAGGGGGAACAGCCCCAGCATTGCCATTATCAGGTAAGGCATCATGCTGAAAAACAGGGGGACACCAGCATCAGGAGTAATGCTGAAACTTTGCATGCTGCTGAGATAGAAAACCGTTGGCACCAGAAATGTCAGCGTGATGATGATGCGGATAACAGCAACAGAAACCTGACGGTGGAGAACATACACAAGCAAAAACAATGAGGCTGACAATGCGATACGGGCTTTAAGTAAAAACTGCGCCTGTTCAGATGGCAGGGTCAGAAAATCAAACAGTGCAAATACCGGCACCATAATGGCAAAAAACAAGCACATCAGCTTCAGACGAGCAGCGACGTAACCGTAACGGGTCTGGGTAAAATCTGCAGAATGAAACCGGCTTGAAACAGCATCCGCTCTGGCGTGACTTATGATGGATAAATACAGGCTTTGCTTTGCTGGCCGCTGACTGTGCTTGCGTCGCTCGGGCTCTTTTCTTTGAGTGTCTGTTTGTCCGGACATGGCAAGATAATTCCTTTTTTAACTCTTTTTCAGAGAGTTCTTATTTTTATTCAGAAATGAAGGCGTAGCAGCTATCTTTTGGAAACTGTTTTAAATCAGAACAGTTTAGAAACCGCCTTACTAAGCAGTTGATTTGAAACAGTTGTTTGCTTTTCTTTGCAACTGATACGCGCTACGCGTGTTGGATTCTAGCGTTCAGATAAGGCGTTTTCCCTGCCTTACATCAATCTTTCCTGACTCTTTAAAGCCTGTTGAATAAATCCATTCAGGCAGCCTACAGGATGATAAAAATAAGCCTTATACCATTGCGTTTCCGGAGTCACTGAACCCGTCTGTCCTGCCAACAGGGGTCTTCTCCAACTGACCGGTATAAACATCAGAAGACAACTGATCCGGATATCAGATCAGTATCCAGCCGGTAAAGTGAGTGCAAGGCCAGCGTCTTAAAATGATAAATCACCGACGCCTTACCTTTCAGTCTGATCTGGCGTGCAATTTCCCGGTAGGTCCCGGTGCTTAAGGCGGGGCTATAGCCGCCCTCTGACCGGGCCAGGATAAGAGTGCGCGATAGTTAAGAGCACAGAAAGCCGAATTATTCAGCGATGACGGGAGCGCTTTGCTGCACTCAGCTAAGATAGATAACCGGTTTCAGGCTTTCAGGAACTGAAAAGACTGATGTTCGTAATTCGGCTTAGCCGGAACCGGGCAACATCATTTCAAGCGTCCGCAAACTCATCCCGGTGATAGCCCTGTACATACAGCAGGGTTGTCAGATCCGTATGCCTGATACAGAGGTCCACAACCGGCTCCAGCACCTCTTTAGGCTGATAGCCGACGGCCAGCCCCGCATGAATTAGCATATCAATATCATTGGCACCATCGCCCACCGCACAGACCTGTGCCTGCTGTAACTGTTGTTCACGGATCAGCCTGAACAACGCAGCCTTTTTCCCCTGACTGTCAATCACCGGCTCAAGCAGCCGTCCGGTGAGTTGCTGCGCTTCTGTCTCCACCCGGTTAGCACTGCTGTGATCAAAGCCACATAATTCCATGACATGATCGGCAAAGATCTGAAAACCTCCGGTTACCAGAGCGGTATAAACCCCGTGTTTTCTGAGTGTTTTTATCAGGGTGACTGCACCGGGATTCGGCGTAATGCTGTGACACAACTCTTGCATTAAAGACACCGGCTGGCCTTTAAACGCTGCGATCCGCAACGCCAGCGAACGGCTGAAATCCAGCTGGCCGGCCATTGCCTGCCGGGTAATCGCTACAACGGTGTCTTCACAACCGATTACCCGGGCCATTTCATCCACCATTTCCTGACGGATAATCGTGGCTTCCATATCCGCCACCAACAGTTTTTTCCGGCGGTGTGCCGTTCTCTGCAGCAGACAATCCACTGGCCAGTGCTGCTGTTCCAGCCTCCCGGTCAGCAACTGTCCCGATGCTGCGGTGATGTCATTAAAGTAAAAGTCTGCGGCTTTATTCTCCGCCAGCCACTTAAACCCGGGAACGGCCAGACTCTCCGCAGCACTCACACGCCCGACCAGGGCTTTAATCTGCTGCCACAACTCAGGCTGTTCTGACCGGGTAACAACGGTTAATACCTGTGTAGATTCCACCTGCGGCTCCTTCTGCCTGTCAGCATCTGTCTTATTCTGATAGCCACCAGTGTGGCAGTGCCGCGCAGGATTTAACATTGCACTAAGGCCAGTAATTCACAGGCAGAAACACCCCTGACACGCACTAAAGTCATAGTAAACAGCCGCTTTCACCCCATCTCTATTCCTTAAGTTTTATAACTAAAGTCATAGCCAGCTATAAAGTCACAGGTCACTGTTAATATTAAGGTTTTGGTGGCATCCTAATCCTGCTTAAGTTGTTCTGTGAAGATACTGACCATGTTAAAAATTTTAGTAGCTGACGATCATGATCTGGTAAGAGAGGGGGTAAAGAATACCCTGACAGAACTGGATTCTGAGTTAATCCTGCTGGAAGCCGACAGCGTTGCCAGCGTTCTGCAACAACTGCCTGAACATGAAGATATCGATGCGATACTGCTGGATCTGGGCTTACCGGACGCCTCACAGTTTTCCGGTTTACTGGCCATCAAGCAGCAGTTACCCGATGTTCCCGTGGCTATCTTATCGGCGCATGATGATGAAGAATCTGTCCGGGGAGCTCTGGAAGCCGGGGCTGATGGTTATATCCCAAAATCCGGCAGTAAAAAAGTTATGCTCCACGCCCTGCGGCTGATGCTGGATGGCGAGGTGTATCTGCCGTCACTGCTCCTGCACAGCCAGCCTTTGACAGCCGCCCCCGTGGCGCCAGCAGACACCGACGTCAGGCGTGACACTGTCACCGGCTTAACCAGACGCCAGCTGGAAGTACTGGACCTGATCGCTCAGGGTTTATCCAATAAAGAAATAGCCCGGCAACTTTACTGCACCGAAGGCACAATCAAAGCCCACGTCACCGCTATTTTAAAAACCCTGGGAGTGAGCAGCCGGGCTAAGGCCGTTGTTGCTGTCAGGGAACTTTAAGCGCCTCATCCTGGCGCTGTGACTGGCGCAGCAACTGACGCAGTAATGCGGCCAGCTTCCCGGGCCTGACCGGCTTGGTCAGAAGACTGGCATTCAGCCGGGCGGCCGCCTCTCTGGGCTCGGATGCGGTATCAGCCGTCACAATAATCGCCGGAAGGTCCGCTGAAAATGCCTGCCGCACCAGCCCGACAACCTGCTCGGCAGTGGTATTTTTATCCAGATGAAAATCGGTAATCAGCGCCAGTGGCCCGGCCATTCCGGCAAGGCGCTGAGGTGTCAGGTCTTCCGGACCGTGGAAGGCTTCCACACAACATCCCCACCGGGACAACATCTGACTCATGGCCTGCAGCACCTGCGGGTCATTTTCCACCAGTATAAGGGTCTGCCCCTGCAGCGATGCTGCCCCTCCGGCAACCATTTCAGTACCACCGGCCGGCGTATCTGCCAGACCGGCCGGCACCCTGATTGAAAAGCAGGAACCGCGGCCCGCTTCTGAGACAAGCTGCACCGGAGACGCCAGCAACCGGGCCAGCTGATCCGTAATTGCCAGCCCCAGCCCCAGCCCCGAACGGCCGTGTTGCTGTGATGAGTCACACTGATAAAACTCACCAAAAATAACCTCCTGCTGATCCGCCGGAATACCAATGCCCGAGTCATGCACCTGTATACTGAGATGCGCGCCCCGGCGTCTGACACCGATCAGAATGCGCCCGGTCAGGGTATAACGGACCGCGTTCGCAATGAAGTTACGCAACACACGTTCAAGCATGGCCGGATCACTGTAAACCCGCACGGAAGTAGGCACGCTGCGCAAATCCAGCCCTTTTTCCCGGGCAGTCACAGAAAACTCACTGCTCAGCCGTTGCAGCAGACTGTTCAACTCAAAGTGCTGTAATTTGGGCGTCACCGCGCCGGCATCCAGCCGGGATAAATCAAGAATGTCGCCAAACATCTGACTCATGTTCTGGTGGGCACTGTAAATATTGGCCACCAGCCCGGCGAAATCCTGCTGCCGGGCTATCTGGGTCAGCTCATCCAGAAACAGCCCCATGGCGTGTAACGGTTGCCTCAGATCATGGCTGGCAGCCGCCAGGAATTTCGACTTTGCCTGATCGGCTGCTTCAGCTTTTTCCATGGCAGAACGCAGTACCTGCTCAGCAAGCTTACGCTCATTAATCCGGGTATGAATACCCACTGTCCCGCCCCGGTCGGTGCGTTTCTCCAGCAGCGACAGCCAGGTACCGTTCGCCAGCTTAAGGTCCAGACTGCTGATCCGGCCTTCTTTCAGCGCCTGTCTCTGCTGACGGTAATTTTCCGGTTCGGCAATCTGTTGCCCGTTAGTCAGTAAATCCAGTAACTGCTGCAGATTAGTGCCGGGTTTCACCTGTTCATCACTGAAACCGTACAGTGCCTGATACTGTGTATTACAGAGAATCAGGTTGTCATGCGGATCAAAGAGTACAAAACCCTCCGGCGCACTTTCAATGGCATCCATCAGCAGATCTTCCGCTTTTTTTGCCTGATTGCGGGTGCTTTTTAAAGCCTCTTCCCGGTCCTGAATGGTTTCCACAAAGATCCGCAGCGCCTGCGCCATATCGGTAATTTCATCGTTACCTTCCAGCGGAATCGGCTGATTGCTGCCCTCGGCATGGGCATACATATTATTTTTAAGGCGCTGCAGGCGGCTGATAACCGAACGGTCAATATACAGAAAGATAATGCCACCACCGGCAATACACAGCAGTGACACCAGCACCAGCAGGGTAATCCGGTTGGCAGCCTGCTCCTCTATGAGGCGGTTCTGCTGAACCACCCGTGCCTCGATATCCTTTACGATGGTGGAAATCGCCGCCCGAAAACGATGTGCAACAGTACGGTGATGACTGAACATACCGTACAGTTTTTCTTCATCAGCAAACTGCGCGGCGATGTTTGCAAAGATCCCCTCTTTGCCGGTAATCAGTGCCTCCACCGGTGCCAGTTGTTCACTGAGCAATCCGGCAACCTCTGCGGGCAGCGTCGCGGTGGTCATCTGCAGGTCACGCCACTGCTGCCGGTAAGTGCTGAGCTGGCGGCGTAATACCACTTTATGCTCAATGGAAGCGGTCTCATTGATCAGAATCACCAGCCCCTGAAACTGATTAACCCAGTGCTGCAACTGACGCGCCTGGTCACTGCTGAGGCCCCGGCCGGCCTCCTGAGGGTTTTGTAAACGGTCTGTCTGTTCATATATACCGGCCCTGAACTGTGCCAGCCGGCGTAACGCTCTTTGCTGCTGACCGTTACGTTCAATCTGCTGGCTGACGAGTTCACCCAGCTCCCTGAAACTGCCGTCAAGCTCACGCCGGTAACTGTTCAGGTGCTCGATCTGCTGGGCGGAAATACCCACCGCCGACAGCTTACTGATGGACCGGCTCATCAGCCCGTTCTGGTCCTGAATCTGTAACAGAATGGTTTCTTTCGCCTGCAGCGTCCGGGCCGCCAGCAACGAAGGGGCAAACGCCACCAGTGAAGCACTGTGCTGCCCCAGCTCTGAGGCCGTAATGATCGTCGGCAGGCCTTCATCGGTAACAAAGTCGAAACGCTGCTGGAAGCCGCGGAATGTATTCACCGAAATCAGGCTGACAATCAGGGTAAATACCATCATGGTGGCCAGTCCGGCAAACATCCGGATGGTAATACCGTAATGGCTCTTCCGGTCGGGAAAAGCCGGAGAAAGGCCCTTATCGGAGCGGAGGCGCATAGAGCAAACCTCCCTGGCTCCACAGGGCATTTTTCCCCCTTGGCATAGCAAAGCCTGAGCCACTGCCAAAATTACGCGCATATATCTCCGCGTAACTGCCAACATCCCGGATCACCCGGAACGCCCACCGGGCATCCAGCGCCAGCGCCTCTGCCGGCACGCCTTCCCCGGTGACCAGACGGCGTGCCTCAGGTGCCAGCACACTGATATCCAGCTGCTCAATATTGGTTCGGGATAACTGGTAATGTTCGGCTATCAGGGTGCTGGCGATTACCCAGCGCACCAGATCAAACCACTGGGGATCATCATCCCTGACCACCGGCCCCAAAGGTTCCCGGGATACCACCTCAGGTAAAATGACATACCGTTCGGGATCATCCACCAGCCCCAGTAAACCGCCCTGTAAATCAGAGCGTTCAGAGGTCATCAGATCACACTGTTGCTGTAAAAAGGCCTGCCAGCGGCCCGCCTGGGTTTCTACCGGCATAACGTCCAGCGCCAGGCCGTTAGCCGCGATAAAGTTTTGCAGGTTGCCCAGACTGGTGGTTCCCCGGGTAACGCACACCCGGCTGCCCGCCACATCATGAATACTGCTGAGGTTTAACTTTTTATGTGCCAGAAAGACTTGCTCGTCATGCAGGGTCGTCCCGGCAAAATGAACCTTAAGGCTGACATCCCGGGCAAAGGTCCAGGTGGTGGTACGGATGAGCAGATCGATTTCATTGTTGGCCAAAGCACGAAACCGGCTCTGGCTGTCCAGGGGGACAAACTGGACCGCTTCAGGGTCCTGCAGGGCAGCAGTGGCAACGGCACGGCAAAAATCGACATCAAACCCCTGCCAGATACCCTGTTTATTACGGGTAGCAAAGCCAAAGTCGTCGATACCTACGCCACATAGCAGGTAGCCTCTGTCACGGATATCGTCCAGCGTGCCGGCCTGAAGCGCCGGGCTGAATAAACCGGCACTGATGATAAGGCCTGTGAGCAGGCGGAAAAGTGTTTTAATCATCAGCATACATCCCGGCACAGATAAGCAATCGTAAGCGATAGCATAAACATAATCACGGCGGTGTAAATGGCCCTTCACCGCCGCTATCCCTGCAGCCGGCCGCCGACCAGAGTTACGGCCCGGCAGGTAACGGCTCAGCCCGGAGGTCAGTGGCCGAGTATCTGACTGAGGAAAGCCTGGGTACGGTCAACCTGAGGATTACTGAAGAAACTGTGCGGGTCATTTTCTTCAACGATTTCACCGCTGTCCATGAATATCACCCGGTCAGCCACTTCTTTGGCAAAGCCCATCTCATGGGTCACGCAGACCATTGTCATGCCGTCTTCAGCCAGCTCAACCATGACATCCAGTACTTCTTTGATCATTTCCGGGTCCAGCGCAGAAGTTGGTTCATCAAACAGCATAACCTTAGGGTTCATGCATAAAGACCGGGCGATCGCCACCCGCTGCTGCTGACCACCGGATATCTGCCCCGGGTATTTATGGCTATGCTCAGCAATTTTCACCCGGGCAAGGTAGTTCATCGCCATTTCCTCGGCATCTGCAAGGGGCATCTTGCGGACCAGCGTCGGCGCCAGTACCAGATTCTCAAGGATGGTCATATGCGGGAACAGATTGAAGTGCTGGAACACCATCCCCACATCACTGCGGATTTTTTCAATGTTACTGATGTTGTCGTTGAGCTCGACGCCTTCAATCACAATATTCCCCTGCTGATGTTCTTCCAGCCGGTTAAGGCAGCGGATCAGGGTAGACTTTCCTGACCCTGACGGCCCGCAAAGCACGATGCGCTCACCTTTATTGACATGAAAATCGATATTTTTCAAAACATGAAAATCACCGTACCACTTGTTCAGTTTACTGATCTGAATAATGGTCTCAGCGCTGTGCTGCTGCCCCCTAGGAGACATTTCAATAGCCGTATTCATAGCAAATCACCTGATGCGTTCAGACGCGTAAATTAATTGTTATTCTTTGGCCCGGCAGACTCTAAATGCTGGCCGTAACGGCTCATGCTGTAGCAGACCAGCCAGTAGACAAAGGCACCAAACACATAAGACTCCGCTTCAAAGCCCAGCCACTCAGAATCCTGAGTAGACGACTTAAGCATGCCCAGGAAATCCAGCAGGCCGACAATAAGCACCAGTGAAGTATCTTTAAACAGCGCGATACAGCGGCCAATCAGCGGGGGTAATACATGCCGCAACGCCTGCGGGATCACCACATAAAACATAATGTGCCGGTACGGCAGCCCCAGCGCTTTGGCAGCCTCGGTCTGGCCTCTGGGTACCGCCTGCAAACCGCCCCGTACCACCTCTGCCATATAGGCCGAGGAAAACAGAATCATGCCGATCTGGATACGCAGCAGGTTATTCACATCCATGCCTTCAGGTAAAAACAGCGGCAACATCACTGATGCCATAAAGAGGATCGTAATCAGCGGCACACCCCGAATGGTCTCGATAAAGCTCACGCAGGATATCTTGATCACCGGGGAATCCGAAAAGCGCCCCAGCGCCAGCAGGATGCCCAATGGCACCGAAACAATGATGCCCACCGCCGCCAGTAACAGGCTCAGCATCAGACCACCCCAGCGGGACTGATCCACTTCCGGCAGGCCTAAATAACCTCCCCCGATCAGCCAGTACGCGATAAACGGCAACACCAGCCAGAACGCCACCATGCGGATCCCCCGCACCCGGCGGCTGACGGTTAACCAGATGACCCCTAACAGCAGCAGAAAAGACAATACCGGCCGCCAGATTTCCTCAACCGGATAGATACCGACCATCAGAATCCGGAAATTGGCACCGATAAATGACCAGCAGGCCCCCACACCTTCAACCCGGCAGGCCTCACTGTCCCCCTGCCAGACCGCATCAAGCAGCCCCCAGCGAAGCAGCCCCGGTACCACACTGAAAATTAATAACAGCGACAGCAGCGTCAGCACTGTGTTAAGCCAGCCATCGAAAAGGTTCGTCCGGGCCCAGTGAACGGCACCTTTGAGCTCTTTCGGCGGCGCCAGTGCCGGCTGCGGGGTAAAGGTCCGCTGAGCGGTTTGAGTTATATCAGACATAGCAATCTCTCCTTTACCGCTCGACCATCTGAACACGTGCGTTCAGCCAGTTCATAAATGCTGAAATCAGCAGATTGATCGCCATATAGACCGCCATCCACATACCTATAATTTCAATCGCCTGGCCATTCTGCCCGATGATGGTACCGCCCACCGACACCATATCCGGATACCCGATTGCCACCGCCAGCGAGCTGTTTTTTACCAGGCTGGTGTAATCGTTCGTGGTCGCCGGAATAATGACCCGCAACGCCTGCGGCAGGACCACCCGCAACATCACTTTGCCCGGTTTAAGGCCCAGTGCCTGAGCCGCTTCAACCTGGCCTTTTGAGACGGACTGAATACCACTTCGGACGTTTTCACCGATGAATGCCGCGGTATAGAGCACCAGCCCCAGCAACAGCGCCAGAAACTCCGGCCGCAACGACAGACCACCACGGTAGTTAAACCCTTTCAGTTCCGGATTTTCCCAGAGCAACGGCTGCCCGGTGAGCAGGTAGGTCAGGGCCGGCAATCCCAACAGCAATACCAGAGAAATCCTGAAGCTGGCCAGCTCCTGGCCGGTACGCTCGGTATAACGCTTCGCCCAGCGACGGAATCCCCAGCAGAGAACCACCGCCAGTCCGACACTGAACAGCACCAGTCCAAAGCCGTCCTGCGGTAAGGGTTTTGGGAAATAAAAACCACGGATGTTAAGCAGTATGCCTTCCGTTAACAGCCAGCTGCTGCGGGCACTTGGCAGGCTTGATAACACCACCACATAAATAAAGATCAGCGTCAGCAGCAAGGGTACATTACGCAGTGTTTCCACATAGATGGCAGCCATCCGGCACACTAGCCAGTTACGTGACACCCTGGCAATGCCTATCAGCACACCGACAACCGTCGCCAGTATGATGGCAAAAAATGCCACATACAGGGTATTAACCACCGCGGTAAAAAACGCCCAGCCATAACTGTCTGTAGGGGTATAGCTGATCAGCGCATCACCGATGGGCAAGCCTGCTTCTTTATCGAGAAACTCAAACCCTGATTCAATACCCCGGTTTTCAAGGTTCACCTGAGTATTATGAAAAACTGAATATGCCAGATAAAAAATCAGCGCCAGAAAAACCGCCTGCAAAACCAGATCCAGCCGGAACCTGTTACTACCGGCACTTGCCGTAAGTTTATTTAACATGTGGTATTAACCTCAGAATACCCTGACGCCAACGGATATCCGGTTCCCTTGCAGGGTTGTGGATTCATGGCGGTTATCGCGTATAACCCGGGGATTACGATGCGGATGTATTGCAAATACCGAATACGGCGGGACAGCCGTACCCGGCAGGGACATTAGCCGTTCAGAGGCTTAGCGGATTGGCGGCGAGTAGAACAGACCACCCTGGCTCCACAGTGAGTTAATACCGCGGTCCAGTTTCAGACGGGTATTCTCACCCAGGTTACGGTCATAGATTTCACCGTAGTTACCGACAGCAGCAATCGCACGCTTCAGCCAGTCCTGATCCAGACCTATATAGCCGCCCATATCACCGGAAACCCCCAGCATACGCTGGATAGTCGGGTCCTGAGATGAACTGGCCAACTGATCAACATTCGCCTGAGTCACGCCCTTTTCTTCAGCTTCGATAAGGCCGTTAATCACCCAGGTAACTGCATCTTTCCACTGGTTATCCCCATGGCGTACCAGCGGCGACAGCGGCTCTTTCGAAATCACATCGTTTAAAATAACGTGATCATCACTGTTCGGCAGGGTTGAACGCCAGGAAGCCAGCTGGCTCATATCGGTTGTGAAAGCGTCACAACGGCCCTGTTTATAAGAATTGAACGCTTCTTTCTTACCTTCAAAGACCACCGCCTCGATGTTGATGCCGTTGGCCCGGGCGAAATCCGCCAGATTCAGCTCAGTGGTTGTGCCTGTTGTTACGCAGACTGAAGCACCGTCCAGCTCTTTCGCCGACGTCAGCCCCAGCGCCTTATTGACCATGAACCCCTGGCCGTCGTAATAAACGATTGCGGTAAAATCAACGCCCTCTTTGGTGTCGCGCTTCATCGTCCAGGTCGTGGTTCTGGAGGTCATATCAACCTGACCGGCAGCCAGGGCAACAATCTTTTGCTTGGACGCCAGTGGCACAAATTTAATTTTTTCCTGGTCACCCAGAACGGCGGCAGATACCGCACGGCAGATATCGACATCAAGGCCCACCCAGCGGCCCGACGCATCCGGGTTAGAAAAGCCCGGTGTGCCTTCACTGACACCGCAGGTCAGTTCATCTTTTTGCTGAATATCAGCCAGAGTGCCGGCGCTGGCCGGTAATGCGCCGCACAGTAGAAGTCCGAGCATGGCCGTTTTAATTTTCTGCATATCTGCCTCCCCAAAGGGTTATTATTTTTAAATGCTCCGCAACACACATGCGTAATCCCGAAGCCTTAAACTAGTCTCAGATAAGCGTCAGACAAAAAACATTGCACTCAAGTTGATAATTCAGCACCGGCACTGCCGAATAGTCGTATATCCCTGCTGAAAAGTTATATGACTAAAGCTATAGAAACCCGCCCCGGCAGCCGGCAACAGCCAGTGAAATAGCAGACAGGAAATTCACATCGTTGAGTGACCCGTCTGAGCAATCCCGGCCTGCCGGTAAAAATGGCCATTCCTGTCAGCGAAGGCTTGCAGGCTCAGGTGCCGTCGTCTGATAGTCCGGCAGGGCCTGGTAATACCCCTGTTTAAACGCCAGACTGCCCCACATGGCATTGGCGTGAGCGCGCTTAATATCCGCGTCACTGATGTTCGCCGGCGTTAAGCTGTCCGCCTGAGGATCATAGGCGTAGGTAGAAATCCCCTGCCCGGGCCGGATAACCACAACCTCATTATCCGCTTTCATCCAGCCAAAGTTTTTGCCCCGCTGCATAACCGCCCGCTGTTTACCCACAGGAATATCCCGGGTTAAATCATTGCCGATCATCGGGTTCTGGCTGCTGATCCCCGCCAGGGACAGCAAGGTTGGCGGTAAATCAATCTGTGATGCCAGCCGGTTATCCTGTCTGGCCTCAATGCCGCCGCCAAAGATAATGGCAGGAATCTTAAAATGCCCTACAGGCACCGGTAAGCTGCCCGAGGCTCTGGAATCATGATCAGCCACGGCGATAAAGACGGTCGAATCCCAGTAGTCTGACTGCTTCGCCTGTTCAACAAACTGCCCCAGTGCGTAATCCGCATACTTAACCGCATTCTCAACAGTGGCGGCAGGCTGGTTATAAGGGGTTATTTTCCCCTGCGGATATTCAAACGGCGTATGGTTGGAAGAGCTGAACACCAGACTGAAGAATGGCTGCTCCTGTTTCGACAGGCGGCTGAACTGCTGGTGAGCTTCTTTGTATAAGTCCTCATCCGACGCCCCCCAGGAGCCAACAAACTGAGGATTTTCAAAACGCGGTAAGTCCTGCATATCAGTAAAGCCATTCCCGAGGAAAAAGCTCTTCATGTTGTCAAAATGGCTTTCGCCACCGTAAACAAACTGAGTGTGATAACCGTTGGACTTCAGCACATCAGCAATCGTAAAGAAATTCGTCTGGCTGGCCCCTAACTTAACCACCGCCCGGGCCGGAGTTGGCGAAAAACCGGTCGTAATGGCTTCAATTCCCCGTACCGAGCGGGTCCCGGAGGCATACATCCGGGTAAAGCCCCAGCCCTCCTCCATCAGCTTATCCAGATTGGGAGACACATCGATCCCACCCAGACTTTTCACATAGCGGGCGCCATGACTTTCCAGCAACAGAATCACAATGTTTTTCGGCTTACCCTGATAGCTGGCATAGTGATTTGCCAGTGTCGGCCGGGAACCGGGTATAAACGCACCTTTATCCACAACCATTGAGGCTTTTATTTCTGCGATGATTTCCTCTTTCGGCATCCCCGGGTAATAGCTGAACGCACTGGCTTCGCTGCTCATCTGTTTCGCCGCAAATAACACCGAATACCCGGAATTCAGCACCAGATCATTCATCAGGGGGTCACTGGAAAACGACACCATCGCAGGGTTAAGAGGCCGGTGGCCTAAGGATGATCGCGCTCCCAGTGCCCCTATAAGCACCACCGCCACCAGAATCAGCGGCCGCCAGTACCACTTGGGATAACGCAGCCCCGATACCAGATAACCGCTGAACCGCCAGCCCAGCACAAGGCTAATAACGCTAACGGCCAGACTCAGTGCCAGCTCAAACTTATAACCGGTCCAAAGCATGCTGAACACTTCTTTGGGGTAAATCAGGTACTCAATAAACAGCCGGTTCGGTCGCAGATCGTATTCCAGAATAAACGTTGGCGTCGCCGATTCCATATAGGCAACAAACCACAGCGCGGCGGTTATCCAAATCCTTAACAGGTAATTCAAAACCCGGCCAGCAAGATGCTCACCACTGAACAGGCTGAGCAACATGGCCGGTATCAGCAACAGAATACAGACCGATGCGATATCAACCCGTA
This sequence comes from Aliamphritea hakodatensis, assembly GCF_024347195.1. Classification (NCBI taxonomy): domain Bacteria; kingdom Pseudomonadati; phylum Pseudomonadota; class Gammaproteobacteria; order Oceanospirillales; family Oceanospirillaceae; genus Aliamphritea; species Aliamphritea hakodatensis. The sequence goes on along the minus strand of NZ_AP025281.1, from coordinate 431,770 downwards.
AGCCACTGGCAAACACCGTCAGCCAGCCATCCGTGGCGCTTACCCTTTCAGACAGCCAGAGCGCCAGCCCCAGCCGGGAAGCGGTTATCAGCAAAATTAAGACAAAACCCGCCATCACCACCGGGTACACCGGCCCCAGCGTGAACTTAAGTTTATTCATAGGAATGACCACACCCTTTACATACGGAATATGACGGCTGAACGATGTAAGCAGAGCCTGAAACAGCATCGCAGGACCAGACAGAAAGATCGGTAAGGTGTGTAATTCGGTACCGGAATCCGGGGCTGACTTACCCACCGGCGCCGATGTTAATCACCGGGGTGTGGAAATTTTGTGAACCGCAACCGGCGGCTCATACAGATGAAAGCAAAGACAAAAACGGCATATAAAGAGGGAGAAGTCAGACAAAGAACACTGAGAAACAGGCCGGCAAGAAACGGCAGGCACATCTGCAGATATGCCCGCCATGCAGCGTTATGATTTTGTGGTTACACGCTGCTCGGTATGGGAATAACTGTCACCACGAAAATGCAGGTACTGACCGTTGAACAGGTCATAAACCGTAAAGCACTTCTTTTTACCCGCGTTATAGCCTTCCCATGTACGGCAGACAGTATCGTCCTCCAGCCACCATTTACCCCTGGTTTTCTTACCCCGCCAGTCGGAGATGGCCTCACCGCCCTGCATATAGAGGGTCGTCCCCGGCTCGCCTTTATGAATCCAGCTGAAGGTACCGCCGGCAAAGGTTGATTGCAGCGCCGCTTCATCCAGTAATCCGGTATCGGGCTTTTCCGGTTTGGTCTGACAACCGCTGAGCAACAGGCTGATAAGAATTGAGAAATACATCAGAATTTTCATGACATCATCCTTCCTTGTCATTATGACCACAGCGGCCGGCTGAGTGCCGGTAGCGGGGTCTGTTACAGGGTCCATTCCTGCTCTTAAGCCTATCAGAAAATTTGGAGAATGCCGGTGCACAGGATATACCCGGTGAAGAGAACAATCACACTTGCCCACAGAAGCTGAGGATAACTCTGTGGGCAAGGTGAGCATGAATGGTTACAGCGCTGTTTCAGCGGGAAAAGCGCCGGTCAGGTTATATTTCAGCCATTCTGACTGCCGGCCGGTGCTAACAGCCGTTCATAGTGATCCAGCAGATAATTGCGCACCAGAAGCGGGTTCTGCTGCAGATATTCATTGGCGGTTTCCGGCAGTTCATTCAACTGTTGCTGGCGGGCACTGTATTGCTCCAGCACCAGCCGGTTATCCTGCCAGTACTGTTCAATCTGCTCAGCCTCTGGGTGCAAGGTACCGTTATCCAGAGTCCCCAGTGACCGGCCGGCAAGATGGTTATCCACCATATCCTGCAGGCTGAATCCCCCGGTACCTGAGGTCAGGGAAAAACGTCCGGAAAACTCACTGAACATATGGTTGGTCAGGGTTTGCATCTGCTGATACAGCGAAGCGCGCTGATCACTGAACATTTCCCGGGCAGCAATCTGATCCAGCCCGTCCAGATCCTCCCAGCTTCGGGCAGAATCGTCCATAATCAGCCGGATACTTTCACCCAGTTCAGGTTTGTACTGGGTCACGTCTTCGCGCTCAAGCTGCTCAACCGTACCTGTGCCGGTATCCCCAAAACCAACCGTTACCGGCCGGTACTCACTGCCCCGCTCTGCCGGGCCCGCCGCATACGCGTTTTTCAGTTTATCAATCACCTGATTTACATCATCGGCCGGTTGAATATCCTGGCTGCTGAGCCAGCCCTCCACCTCTTTCGGAAAGCTTTCCAGCGCCTGATAACTCTCCGTCATGGTATTAATCTGGGGCTGGTGTGCGCTAACAAAACTGTCGATAACATCACTGTCCGGATGCAGGCTGCCGTCCGGCATCTGAGCGGCCGGTTTACCTTCTTTAATGTTATCCAGCACCTGCTCAGCGCTGATTGCCGGACTGCCTTCGGGCAAGTCCACCTGACGGAACTGCTTTTGCAAGTTCAGAAAGCTGCCCAGATACTGGCTTGCCAATTGCTGGCGCTCGGTAACCATCTGCTGCTGGTATTCTGCCGCCTGATCCCCGGCGGCACTGCCTTCTGCGCGGTATGCCTGCCACTGGCTGTGATCTTTTTCGCTCCAGAACATGACTCCCGTCACGCCATAGAGTTCACCGTCGGCATTTTGCCGGAAGCTGCCGACAGTCATACTTTCCCGGCCAATTAAGCCATTAGCCTTAAGCTCATCCACTTCAGACAAGGCCTGAAAACTGGCCATATTGCTGCTGTTAACAACTTTTTTAACCGGCGGTAACTGATACGGATTCTGAGACGCCGTCTGCACGACGGCACTGTGTGTATTCATTGTCTGATTCCCTGACAAAGTAATGATTGGCTGATTCAGATGTTCAGAAACAGCAAAATTCATTCCATCAGCGTTCAGAACAGTACTCAGACTGAGCCCGGCAGCCGCCGGCCCCCTGCAGCACGCTTATTCAGAGGTCTGGAAAATATCCACCAACCATTCCCTGAATGCCCGGCCGTGTAATTTGCCCTCGCCGGCACGTGCGGGAACGGCAAGATAGTGCCGCTGAGTGATTGCCACCGGATCACCGACAATGCTCAGCGGCCGGCCACTGTCGATCGCCCCCCGGGCAAAGCGTTCGAGTACCACAGCACAGCCCAGATTATTCGCCACCAACTCTGCGGCCGCCACGAAAGTATCCACCTGTAAATGTACCTGACGGCTGTCCTGATGCAGCTGAAAAGGGCTCAGATAATGATCCCAGTGATCTTCATAGCCCAGAATGTGCACTGACGGACAGTTCAGCAGGTCGGCAGGCCCGTTAATCTGTCCGGCCATTTGGTGACCGCACACCGGCACTAAACGCTCCTCAGACAAAACCAGTGAAGCCTGACCGGCCGGCTCGGTGGCCGCCAGCACAATATCAATATCCACATCTTCCGCATCCAGCCCGTCCGGCCAGATGGAGGTAATGAACTTGATACTGACATCCGGGTACTGCTGCTTAAAACTGCCCAGCTTCGGGGCCAGCCAGACAATCAGCGCCACGGACGCCCGCACCACCAGAGTGTTACCCGTCTCCGTACTGAACAGGCCGTCTGTTGAAACCGAAAGATTACGCAGCGATTCACGTACCGCCGGCAAATACGCTTTGCCAATATCGGTCAGATCAAGGCTTTTCGGCCCCCGTATAAACAGCTTCTGCCCCAGCTTGGTTTCCAGCGATTTTATCTGAATACTCACCGCCGTCTGGGTCAGACCCAACTCTTTACTGGCCGCCGTAAAACTCAGATAACGGGCCGTCGCCTCAAAGGTTCGCAACCAGTTCAGATTAATATTTCGGTTCATCCTCACCCCGTCATTTCTTCTCGGTTCAGCACAGCCTTTACCAGATACCGGGCATAAAAAAATTATGCCCATTGGCCATGTTTTTTTCGTTGTTCATTTTTAACCGCTCTTCACATACTAACTGTATCACTCATTGCCAGTGAAGCCCTGATCCGGCCTGCTCCGTGCAGTCCGACATATAAAAATAAGCATAAACAGGAGATGCGGTATGACGGCCCAGCCTTTTATTCACAGTGACGACTTCATTCTTAGCCTGGTTGATCTTGAGCGTTACCCAATCGAAGACCTGACCCGGGGTGCCGGTGCTGAATTTCTTGCCGCCTGCCAGCAACAGATGGAACAGGTCGGCTGGTGCAGCTTTGCCGACTTCATTAAGCCAGAACGGCTGGAAGCTTTGGCAGCAGAAGCGAATAACCTTTTGCCGGCAGCGGAAGAACTGGTGATCAAACGTAACATTTATCAGGGCGCTGCCAATGCGAATCTAGCAGACGATAACCCCGCCAGTAAAGAATATACCCACAGGGCACTGCAACTGGCCGATGATCAGTTAGCGGAAGGCACCCTGATCAAGCAGTTATATAAATCCGACCTGCTCACTGACTTTATCCGGCAAGTGCAGAAGAAACCCACCCTGTACCGCTGTGAAGACGAATTTCAGGCCCTGAATGTTGTCGCGCTGGAACCGGGCAGCTGGCATGCCTGGCATTATGACACCACGGAGTGCACCGTCACACTGCTGCTGCAACCGGCAGAGAAAGGCGGTGAGTTTACCTTTCTGGCTAACTCCCGCACCGATGATGACGAAGACCATGAAGCCGTCGCCCGACTTCTCAGCGGCGACACTTCCAAAGCCAACACCCTCAGCAGGGGTGCCGGTACCCTGACACTGTTCCGCGGCGGCTACTCTCTGCACGGCGTCACTGAAATAGAAGGATCAAAACCCCGTATCAGTGCTATTCTGACGTACGCAGAAGAGCCCGGCGTGGTGATTGATGACGATATCAACATCCGGATTTACGGCCCGCGGGCGAAAAAAATTATTGAATCCCGTCAGGGCTAAACAGATTCCAAAAACAAAGAGATCCTAAAAAGGGACCCAACATGAATACAGCTCTACTTGTGATCGATGTGCAAATGGCACTTCTTGAAGACGACAATAACGGTGCCAAGCGCTCAAACCCTGCGGCAGCCGACAATATTACCCGGCTGCTGACCGCCTTCCGTGAAAAAGGCGACGCGATTGTGCACGTACATCATCATGGCACCGACCCGGAAGACCCGTTCTTTTCAGAAGCCCCCGGCGCAGCGGTGCAACCTTTTGCAGCCCCACAGGGGGATGAGCCGGTGGTCATTAAATTCGGCAGCAGTGCCTTTGTAGGTACCGAACTGGAACAGATGCTACGGGCACAGAATATTGATCAGGTGGTTATCTGCGGCGCAACCGCCAACCACTGTGCGGAATCCGCGGCACGCTCAGCGAGCAACCTTGGTTTTGACACCCTGTATACCGCCGACGGCGTATGGGCCTATGAAGCCACCGGCCCGGACGGCATCACCCACAGTGCGGAAACTATCCATTCTGTCAGCCTTTCTACCCTGCAGGGCGAGTTCGCAGACGTACTGACAACCGAGGAAATACTGGCAAAGGTCTGATCGGCCCCGAACAAAACAGGGGAGCATTATTCTTATCTCCCCTGCAGTTCATTCCCACAGAAGCCGGATAACGGGATACCGCCTGTCCGGCCCCGCAGTTCCGAATCAGCCAAACTGTTTCAGGATAGACATATACTTGCTGACTTCAGCCGAGGTACGCTGTTCCGGGCTGAGCTTGTCCGCAATGGTGAGTGCGGTCTGCACATCCTTCAGGGAGTCTTTCTCTTTATCCGTCAGAATATCGGCCTCATCACTCTTTAAAAAGCTCTCCAGCTCGGCAGCAGCCGTGGCCGGATCCACCGGGAAGGTTTTGCTTTTCGAACCGTCCAGGTTATCCAGAATTTCTTTGGAGTTTTCCAATAACTTCAGCAGCCCGGAAACACCGTCTTCATCTTTCACCCGCTCCGAGATGGCATCAATGGCACCTTTCAGCCCGCCAACCGTATCTGTTGAGCCGGTCACGGAATTCAGTCCGCCCGCCAGTTTAGACGCTTCGCTTTCGGTAATGAGGCCCAGCTCAGACAAGCGGCTGAGAAATCCGTTGGTAATCTTAAAATCCGAGCCGGTAATGTCGAACTCTTTATTCAGCTGGGCAAACTTTTCACCCCGGGAGCTGAAGACCTGCTTCTCTTCACTGGCTGCGGTAGCCGGTGCCGCTGTCGTGCCGGTTGTTTCGGTTGCTGTTGTCTGAGTGGCTGAACTGGCAGCGGTATCAGTCTGTGCCGGCTGGCTGGTTACCTGTGGAGAGCTCGTCAAAACCTGCATAATGTATGTCCTTATTGGTTACTGCCTGATGCTATACAAAATTAATGCCAGAAAAGCCTGCTCACGCCGTTTTCCCGGCAAACGGCTGTAGACCGCTACCTCGCCCTGAAAAGTCGCCGATAACAGCGGCATAAGTCACTGAAAACCGGCAAACCGGCGGCAAGATCAGGCCTCCCGGAACTGCAGTGCGGCCAGACGTTTATACAGCTCAGAGGTCTCCAGTAAGGTTTCATGGGTCCCTTTCGCAGCCACCCGCCCCTGATCCATCACCACAATCTGATCCGCATGCAGAATGGTGGATAACCGGTGGGCAATAATGACCGTAGTACGGCCCTCCATCAGGTTATCCAACCCCAGCTTGATGGCATGTTCGCTTTCAGTATCCAGTGCACTGGTGGCTTCATCCAGTAATAGAATACGCGGATCATTCAGAATTGCCCGGGCAATGGCGATCCGCTGCTTTTGCCCGCCGGATAACCGCACACCCTGCTCGCCCAGATCACTGCGATAGCCATCCGGTAAACGGCGGATAAACTCATCTGCATAGGCCGCCGTTGCTGCCGCCTCAACGTCTGCATCCGTGGCGTCCGGCCGCCCGTAACGGATGTTATCCAGTACGTTTGCCGTAAACAACGAAGGCTGTTGCGCCACCAGCGCGGTTTGCTGGCGTAATTGCTGCGGGCTCAGCTGCCGCAGATCCGTATCCGCCAGACAAACAGCCCCTGCCTGAGGATCATAAAACCGCAGTAACAATTCAAATACAGTAGACTTACCCGCCCCGGAAGGCCCCACCAGCGCAGTGATCTTACCTTCCGGAATGTGCAGGCTGAAATTCTCCAGCGCCGCCTGTTCCGGACGGGAGGGATACCTGAAGGTAACATCTTCCAGGCTCAGGCTGGCATCCAACCGGGCAGCATCTTGCGGCTCAGCCGGCGACGTGATTTCACTCTTGGCATGCAGCAATTCCATTAGCCGTTCAGTCGCCCCCACGGCCCGCTGCAGCTCGCCATACACTTCAGACAGCGTGCCAGCTCCCATGGCAACGATCAGTGCATAAAATACAAATGCTCCCAGATCACCGCCGCTCATCACCCCGGTAATCACATCGTAACCGCCGATCCAGAGCATGCCAGACAGAGCACTGAAAACCAGCACTATCACCACCGCCATCAGCAACGCCCGCTGGCTGATCCGCTGACGGGCAACCGTAAATGCGGTATCCACCTCCCGGGCAAAGGCGCGGCTTTCCTGCGCTTCCTGGGTGTAACTCTGCACGGTTTTAATCTGCTGAATCGCTTCACCGGCATAGGTGCCAACATCGGCAATGCTGTCCTGGCTTTTACGGGCCAGCGTACGGACCCGGCGGCCAAACAGCAGCACAGGCAACAGCACCAGCGGCACCCCGGCAACAATGATCAGGCTAAGTTTCACATTGGTGACGAACAGCATCACCAGCGCACCTAAGGTGGTCACAATGCTGCGCAGCGCCATCGAAAAAGAGCTGCCGATGATCGACTGTAACAAAGTGGTATCTGTGGTGAGCCGCGACATAATTTCGCCGCTGCGGTTAATTTCAAAATAACTGGTATGCAAGCGCATCAGGTTATCGAACACCGCCTGGCGGATATCCGCCGTGATCCGCTCCCCCAGCCAGGAAACCAGATAAAAGCGAACAAAGGTGCCGCCGGCCATCAGCAGCGCCATCACAATCAGCACGATGATGGCCTGATTCAGCTGCGCCACCGAGCCGGCAATAAAGCCATTGTCGATGACCAGCTTAACTCCCTGACCGATCGCCAGCGTTACCCCCGCGGTGAACAGCAGGGCCACTATCGCCCCCAGCCACTGCCGCCGGTAGGGCAACATGAACTGCACCAGTTGGAACAGTGTGGAAAGTTTGCGGATTTTACTCAAGATCTCAATCCTGTATTTATCTGAAAAGGCTTAACAGCCATAGGCGGCAGATTATCAGAAAACGCCCTGAATATACGTTCTCGGTTTATTCAATCAGCTAACCATTTATGAAATAAATACAAAATTCAATAATACTCCTTACTGCAACAACAGTGCAGAGCCCGAGCCTTTAGACATTCTTACGAACAGCTTAAAACTCCGTTTACTAACCGTGTCAGTTCCCCTGTATTAGCCGAATCAATTTCTACAGGCAGATACTTCTCAGGCACATCCTGATAACAAACAGGTCTCAGAAAACGCTGAATAGCAGCAGTCCCCACTGAAGTGCTGCGACTTTCTGAAGTCGCCGGATACGGCCCCCCATGAACCATCGCATGACATACTTCAACTCCCGTTGGATAACCATTAAACAGAACCCTGCCCGCCTTAAGTTCACAAAGTTTCAGCAAACTACTAACCAGCTGTTCCTGCTCGTTATCATGACACTGAACCGAAGTTGTCAGTTGCCCTTCCAGTTCTCCGGCAACTTTTAACATCTGCTCTTCATCCCGGCACCGAACCACCAGGGAACAACTGCCAAAAACCTCTTCACTCAAGCCTTTATTAGCAAAAAAAGTTTCAGCGCTGGTTGCCAAAAGTACTGTCTGACACTGATTTGGGCCTGTCTGGCACTGACCTTTAGACAAAACATCAACCCCGACAGTCTGTACCATACGTTCAACCCCCCTGACATAAGCCTGATGAATATCAGAGGTCAGCATAGTCTGACTGGAACTCTGCGATAGAAGAGCACAGCACTCTTCAATAAACTGTTGTAACGGTTGACCATCAACAGCGATAACTAAACCGGGATTAGTACAAAACTGTCCGGCCCCTGCTTGAAGGGAACCACAAAAGCCTGTAGCCAGCGCAACCGGATCAGAAGCGAGTGCTGCCGGCAACAGAAAGACCGGGTTAGCACTGCTCATCTCGGCATAAACCGGAATTGGTTCGGGACGTTCAAAAGCAGCTTTCATCAAAGCAGTGCCGCCAGTCCGTGATCCGGTAAAGCCAACTGCTTTTATACGTGCATCATTAACCAGCCCGGTACCAACCCTTGTACCGGAACCATACAATAGTGAGAACACTCCCGGATGCAACTGACACTGTTTGACCGCAAGCTGGATAGCACGGCCAACCAGTTCTGAAGTACCGGGATGAGCAGAATGGGCTTTAACCACCACTGGCGCTCCGGCAGCCAGTGCTGATGCTGTATCACCACCGGCAACAGAAAAAGCCAGTGGAAAATTGCTGGCGCCAAATACCGCAACTGGCCCAAGCGGAATATGACGCTGGCGCAAATCACTTCGTGGCAACGGCTGCCGTTCAGGAAGAGCAGGATCAATACGCGGAAAAAAACCTCTTCCCTCCCGCACAACACCGGCAAATAAACGTAGCTGCCCTATAGTTCTTCCTCTTTCGCCCTCAATACGGCCCCGGGGCAGACCTGTTTCAGCCATCGCACGCTCGAGTAAACTGTCTTCCAAGGCAAGAATATTATCAGCGATCTGCTCTAGAAAGGCGGCACGCTGCTCTGCACTGATACAACGATAACTATCAAAAGCAGCATCAGCCAGAGCACAGGCTTCTTCAACCTGCTGCTGATCGCCTCCGCGAAAAACCGGAGCCATCTGCTCTCCTGTAACCGGGTTGATAGCATAAATCTTTTCGTACGACCCCTGTTGCTCGCTCTGACCCAACAACATCTTCCCTGTAATTTTCATAGTCACATCCTGTTACAATTGTTTCACTCTGACTGGAGCTGTATCTTTTTCAAAGCTAAGACGGTTACGTAAAGCACGCCCAAACGTAGACGCTTCAATTTCAAATCTGTCCCCCGAAACGGTGCGTATACCATCAGCAAAACTCAGTGTTGCAGTTCCCATATAATGCACATGTAAATCCCCAACACGGCAAAACTGAGCATACTTAAAATGATGCGCTTCCAGATTTGCAATACTGTGCGACATATTGGCCTCACCCGTCAGGAACGGTTTACGCCACAGCACTTTGCCATCACGAATGATGCGGCTTTCACCTTCGATATAATCAGGCAGATCACCCAGCAACAGCTCAGGCCCTAAACTACAGGCCCGCAACTTAGAGTGTGCAAGCCACAGATAGTTAACCCTTTCAGTCACATGATCTGAAAACTCATTGCCTATCGCGAACCCCAACCGGAACGGCTGGCCATTGGGACCAATAAGATAGATACCAACCAATTCGGGCTCTTCACCAGCATCCTTTGCAAACCCGGGTACAGGAAGCGCGTCTTCAGGTGCAACAATGATGTTGCCGTTCCCTTTATAAAACCACTCTGGCTGAGCCCCTGTTTCTCCCGTGGCCGGTTTACCTGACTTCAGCCCCATTCTGAACATCTTCATTGAATCAGTCAGAGCAGTTTCATCAGCAAGTGTCGAGTGCATCGATGCGCGGGTATCAGCACTTCCAAGATGAGTCAGGCCGGTACCACTAACCAGACAGTAAGCAGGATCAGGATGACTGACCGGTACGCACAGGAGACCTTCATCAATCAATCGTTGATAATCAAGGACGTCATTGCTCAGCTGAAGCTCAACCTGTTGCTGTAAACTGTTCCCATTGCTGATAGCAGCTATCGCCAATGCATAGGTACCGCCTTGACCATTAACTAAGCGCACACTGCTTGCCGATTCAACGCAGGCGACACGGAGTTGTTGCCGGTAAATACACTGAATTAAACGCATGCCCGACTCCTTACTCAATGATATTGAACTGATCTATATATTTATCAGAGATGGTCAGGCCCAGCCCGGGGAGGCTTTCATCCAGATGAATAAAACCTCTTACAGGTTCAGGATCACCTTCGAAGATGTAGTAAAACAGTTCATTCCCCACCTCAACATCATAAACAGGGAAATACTCCGACATCGGTGATGCCAGAGTCGACATAGTCAGGTGATAATTATGCATCTGACCTGCATGTGGGATTACCGGTACGCCATAAACTTCTGCCAGAGCATTTATCTTATGTGCAGCAGTAATACCACCGACCCGGTTGGTATCATATTGAATGACCGAAACGGCGTCTCTGTCGAGCAATTGCTTGAAACCGTAACTGGTAAACTCATGTTCACCGCCTGAAATTGGTATATCGGTCAGCTTGTTCAGTGCTGCATAGCCGTCAACGTCATCAGCAATTACCGGTTCTTCAAGCCAGCGTGGTTCAAAACGTTCCAGCTTAGGTAAAATCCGTCTGGCGTATTCCAGACTCCAGCCCATATAGCACTCTAGCATCAGGTCAGTATCGTCACCGATCACTTCCCGGACAGCTTCAACGCTCCTAATGTTTTCCCGTATCCCCTGAGGGCCATGTTTCGGGCCATAACCAAAGCGCATCTTTACTGCGCTGAAGCCCTGATCCATATACATTTGTGCTTCTTGCTGCATTGCTGAGAGATCAGTACGGTAAAGTTTGGACGCGTAACAGGGAATTTTTTCTTTAGTACGACCGCCTAGCAGCTTAAATACCGGACGACCTGTGGCTTTTCCCATCAGATCCCAGAGCGCAATATCAATCGCTGAAATCGCAGCCATGCCAATTCCCTTTCGCCCCCAGGCCAAGGTTGAACGATACATTCTCTGCCACAGATATTCGTAATCAAACGGGTCCTGACCGATCACAAGTGGTGTCAGATACTGATCAATAATTGCCTTAGCGATACGTGGTGCCAGTGCTACATTACCGATACCGATAACACCATCATCAGTTTCAATTTCCACGACGGCCCAGCCATGAAAACGAAAAGCCCCCATTGAATCACCGTTGTCCCACAACTGATCCATCGCGTTAGAGCAAAAATGATCCTGTGGGGTAACAGTCTTACCCTTCCATTCAAAGACCCGGGCCCGCACACTGGTAATTTTCATCCTTTAACACTCCTTTGTTATTCAACAGGCTGAGCCCTGTAGTTTTCTCCCATACGGCAGGCAATATAAAACGCCTGTTCAGTCGCGCTCACTTTCGCTTTGTTCTGACCGGTAATATCGTATGCAGTACCATGAGCTGGGGTAGTAATGGGAACCGGCAGACCGCCATGCACCGTGACCCCTTTTTCAAAACCCAGCAGCTTAATCGCGATCTGTCCCTGATCGTGATACATGGTGACAATGGCATCATATTCACCATCGCGAGCTTTTATAAAAATAGTATCGGCGGGAAAAGGACCATTAACCGGCAGCCCCTCAGCATTGAGCTCATTCACTGCAGGCCCGATAATATCGAGCTCTTCCCGACCGCAAACCCCACCATCACCGCCGTGCGGATTAAGAGCAGCCACTGCGACACGGGGCAGTGCATAGCCGGCGGATTTTAGCGACTGGTATATCAGCCGAGCGGATTCTTTAATCCTGTCTTTAGTTATATAACTGACGATATCCTTCGCCGGTATATGAGACGAAACCCGTGAGGTCCACAGATGCCCCAGCGTATTAAATTCGCTATAAAAATTTGTCACTTTCAGGCGATCTGCAAAATACTGCAGCTCATCCTCGAACGGCATGCCTGACAGTTTCATTGCCTGCTTATTCAGCGGCGCAAAACAAATAGCATCAATGTCTCTGCCGATAACCGCATCAAGACACAAGTCCAGTACCTGTATAACCGAGCCCCCCCCCAGCAGCACTGGCAACTCCTGTTTCAACCTGCTCTGCACGGACAGTACTGATCTCCACCCGCAGAATCTGTTGGCACTCCTGATACTGTCTGGCATCGGCCAGCTTATCTATCTGTCGAGTAGAGACCCCGACACCGGCAATCCTTTGTCCTTGCTCCCAGAGCCACTGATCGCCAATCACAACTATATTGGCATGATCCGTCATACCGGGAATATCGAGTAACTTAGCAATCAGTTCTGCCCCGATACCGGCAGGGTCGCCTAAAGTAAGTGCTACGGTAGGTTTATTCATACAAACGTCCTTATTTGTACAGGGAAAGCAACTTAATAGCCGCCCCTTTAGGTGCACACAAATCGGTGCAGCGACGCATCATACAGCCGGCATAACATCGCCCCTGGTTATGACCGGCTATTCAGATTCAGGTTAATCATCTGGTGATGACCCCTGGCATTTTTTCTTACTACTATTAAGTATCACTTGTCAGTAATACTTATTCAGAAGCGGCAAGTATATCGTTTATCAGAGCATCGCCATTGGTTGCGATAAAGCGGTCCCAAACAGGCTTCGCAGCCTTCTGGAATGCTGCACGGTCAACATCCCGGTTCACAACCATCCCTTCACTTTCCAGATACTTAATTTTGTCTTCTTCTGCTGTCTGACTCGCTGAGCGCTGAAAAGATATCGCTTTGTCAGCAGCAGACAGAATGACCGATTGCTCCTTCTCAGTCAGACTGTTAAAACGGCTGGCATTCATAACCAGTGTCAGAGCGGAATAAGCATGCTGCGAAAGGCTCAGATATTTTTGTACTTCAAAAAACTTGAATGCTTCCACAACTGAAATAGGGTGATCCTGTGCATCAACAACACCAGTTTCCAACGCAGTGTATAACTCCGAGACAGGAATCTGTTGCGGGTTGGCCTTTAAAGCCTGGAACAGATCATTTAGCGCCTGGGAATTATTAACTCGCATTTGTAAACCTGCCAAATCAGCAGGTACACGTACCGGCCCTCGATTATTTGAAATATTACGGTAACCGTTTTCAGCAAACCCAAGCCCTTTCATACCAAACGTCTGTAAACTGTCTAAAACACTCTGACCAACTTTTCCGTCGAAAACTTTGTAAGCAGTGGTGCGGTCAGGAAACATAAATGGCAATGTAAATGCACCCGCTTGCGGGATCATACCGGTAAAGTTATTCAGACCTGAGAGCTCAAAATCAATAATTCCTGAACGAACGCCGTCTATCAACTGACTGTCAGAGCCCAATTGACCATTCGGATATACGTCGATGACAATAGAACCATTTGTCCCTTCCTTAACATCCTTTGCAAACATCAGAGCCATTTTATGCGACAAATCTGTGTCGGGAGCCGGATGACCAAATTTCAAGCGGATCTCAGCCTGAGCAGAAGCCACAAAGAAGGTTAAGGCAGAGGCTGCGCAGATTATTTTTAATAGCGTTTTCATACAGTCTTCCCTCCTGGAAGTTATCCAATGAGCAATTTCATTGGAACAATAATGATGCTTGGAAACACAACGAACAGTGATAACAGCATCAAATAAGCAAGGACAAAGGGCCAGATGCCTTTGACCGCCATGCTCATAGGTGTACGCGATACGCCGCACACAACGTTCAGGACATTGCCAACCGGCGGGGTAATCAAACCGATTGAAGCATTAATAATAAATAACAGTCCGAAATAAACAGGATCAATGCCCGCCAACTTGATAACAGGCATGAACAGAGGTGCAAGAATCAGAACCGAAGGACTAAGATCCATCACCATACCCACAGCAAACACAATCAGCATAATCATCGCCATAAGCAGCCGTGGAGAATCAATCAGAGAACTTAGGCTTGAAGCCAATTGCTGGGGCAGTTGAGCAACCGTAATAAGCCAGGCAGCCACCATGGCACAGCCGACTAAAAACATTACCATCGCGGTAGAACGTGCTGCGGAAACCAGAATCTTAAAAAAAATAGACCAGGTCATTTCACGATAAATCACAGTTGATACAAAAATTGCATACACGGCGGCGACCACAGCCGCTTCTGTAGGAGTAAAAACCCCAAAACGAATACCGCCAATAATAATAACCGGCAATAATAACGCCCACCCCCCGTCATAAAGTGCAGATAAGCGCTCTTTGGCCGAAGCTTTAGCCATCACTTCCAGGTCTTCGTTACGCACCAGCAATTTCCAGACAACTACCAGTGTCGCTCCCATCATAAGGCCCGGAACGATGCCACCAATGAATAATTTCGCAATAGAGATATTGCCGGCAACGCCAATCAGAATAAGCGGTAAAGAAGGCGGTATAACAGGCGCAATTATGCCTCCTGCAGCGAGCAACCCTACTGAACGACCCCGGGGATAGTTAGCCTTAGCCATCATAGGAAACAGCATGCTTGCAAGTGCTGCCGCGTCAGCCACAGCTGAACCGGACAAACCGGCCAGCAATACCGAAGTAAAAATAACGACAAAGCCGAGCCCGCCTTTGTGGTGCCCGAACATGCTGGACGCAAGCTGTACAATTCGCCTGGCCAGGCCTCCAGATGCCATCACTTCCCCGGCAACAAGAAAAAAAGGAATCGCAAGTAAAGGAAAGCTGTCAACACCATTAATCAGCGCCTGAGCCAGAATATCTGCACTGAAAAGGTCCAGATACAGCATCAGAGTGATCGCGCTGAGTAATAACGAAAACGCTACCGGAATACCAATCAAAATAGCACCAATAAGCACACCTAGAAACAGCACCAGAGTCATAATGAATTCCACTTAGCCGGTATCACCAATCGACTGACAGCCACTGAAAACATCAGTAATCCTGATAACGCACCAGAAAAATAGAATAGCCCTTTAGGTAATCCCGTTAGTTGTGAAATATTATTCCAGTTAGCCAGTGTCTGATTGAGCGAGCCCCAAAACAACATGGCGACACAAACAAGAATAACCAGCCAGATTATCCGACGTAAAACCGGAATCGCACGTGGCATTAAATGCTCAGAAATTTCACTAATAGCTAGATGCTCACCACGCTGTAGTACTGTGACAGTACCGAGCATAACGATCCAAACAAAACCAAGCCGTGAAAGCTCAACTGCCGGACGCAATCCCGATGAAAAACCATAGCGCATAACAACATTGATAAAGACCAGAATGAGCATCGCTGCCATTAGGCAAGCCAGAACTATATCAATGATATCCCAGAGTTTTTTAGCAAGTCCGTCCATGTGAAATGCCAACCTTTGGATTTTATTTTGCTTATAAAAACGGGCCAGCAGCCGACCCAGGTTTAACGATAACCCTAGTAACTCTTAAGCCGTTTTGCAAATAAATAAAACAGCTAATCTTCCAGATAAGATTTTTCTTGAAGACAGCCAAGGTTAACGATAACCTGAAAATAACAATCGCGGAGTTAAAACTGTAACACCAGCATCCCTATACATGGCTAGCATAAAACTGTGCATCATTTTTTTATAGGCTCTGATGACCAAGCGCTTTTTTCTTCAGAGTTCAATTAAGAGGTCAAGAACGAAAGAATGGGCGAAGCAAAGAAGAAAAAACTGGTCAAACTTGACGATGTTGCACAGTTGGCCGGTGTCAGTCAGATGACCGTATCAAAAGTCTTACGTGGTACCGGCAGAATATCGGAAAAAACCCGCACACGGGTCCATGCTGCTGCAGACGAGTTAGGGTATGTAAAAAACTTTCTGGCGGGATCACTCAGATCGCAAACAAGCTCATTTGTCGGTGTAATCATTCCTTCAGCCAGCAACGCAATTTTTGCCGAAATACTGAGTGGTATCAATGAACAGCTACGGCCTCATGGCCTGAACACCTTGATCGGTGAATCCTTATTTGACGGAAAGATCGAAGAAGAACTGATTAAAACCATGCTATCTATCCAACCGGCAGGTCTCATTATCTGCGGCGGACTGAAACATACAGAAAGCAGCATCAAATTACTGAATTTAAGACACTGCCCATCAGTCCAGCTCTGGAGTCCGGACAAAGGGTTCGGTGATACTAATATTGGCCCTTCTCACATTGAAGCTGGAAAATTGATGGCCCGGCATTTTTTAAAACGGGGCTTTAATCACATTGGCTATGTTGGTGCAGAACTGGAAAAAGACCTATGTGCTGAAATCCGCCACTCGGCCTTTACAGACACTTTACAAAAGGCCGGTAAAACAATCGTCGAAGCAATTGACCCGAATATGTCTCGACAGGCTGAATCCGGCCGAGAACTGACTCGGCAACTGATCACACAACATCCAAAGACGGATGCAATTTTCTACCTCAATGACGCGATGGCTATAGGCGGTATTACGTGGTTATACGAGCAGGGAATTTCAGTACCGGAACAAGTAGCTGTTGCAGGCTTTAACGGTACCTCTGTCAGACACAGTATCCGTACTCAGATCACTACGATTGATGTGCCACGCCATGAAATAGGGACTGCTGCCGGAAACGCGATTATCAACCTTGCTGCAGGTAAAGAAACCCCGGGCGCCATACTTTCGCCCATTAGTTTTATACAGGGCAACACCACTTAATCGGTCTTAAATATGTATGATCAGCATTGCGTCATAAATAAAGCAGAGCATTTAGAATTTTACGCCATTAAGCCCAAAAAACGTCCGGTAATATCTGAAGCTATAGCAACGATGAATAGTTTTCAGACAAATCCCGACCAACACCCAAACAGTAAAATACCCGGCCATTTATCAACACTCAAACAGGCAATACGGCTTTTTTAATTCACTAATAACTTACACTCAAAAAAATCAGCAGGATGCTGACACTGCCCAAACCAATGCACTATAGGGAAATAAGATGCGTTATATTCTGTTTTTGAACCAATACACTTCTCGCAAACTGATTTATCCCCAAACAAGCATCATCGGTTTCCGGTTAACAGCTGATTCACCGCAAAACCACTAACAGATCGGCTGGCCGTTCTGGCCTGCTGTGTTTTTGCTCACTCAACTATGACGACAGGAACGCCCCAATGCGAAACAATGAACTGTTACTGCTCAACCAGAAATGTGCTCATACATTAAGTTTTTACGACCTTGCAAGTGGTAAAGCAGTTAAACATATCCGGTTACCAGATTTTCCCCATGAGATGGTTGTGGATTCTAACAACCGTTTTGCGTACGTCGCTCATTACGGTATAGAAAGCATACACCATTCAGGAAATCAGGGAGGTTGCTCGGTATTTGTGATTGATCTTATAACAGGTGAACATGTCCGTACCCTCAACACCTGGCCTTTCTACCGTATTCACGGGCTGGCCATGGACAACCAGGACCGCCTCTACGCCATGAGTGAAGGCCACAGTACCCTGCTGATCTTTGATGACCCGGAAAATACTGATGAGGCGGACCGCGCCGTGCCATCAGGTGGTTACAAAACACATTTATTTGCTCTGAGCCGTGATGGCGAAACTGCTTTTGGTATTAACCTCCTAAGCCATACAGTGACACTGATCAAACCTCAGGACCCAACTTTTACGCCGGTCTCGGTTAATCCAGGCCGTAAACCTGAAGGCAATCGTTTCTCTGCTGATGAAAAAACATTATTTGTTGCCAACCGTACCGATAACAGCATTGTAGCGATCGACGTTGAAACGTTACAGATAACCCATATAGCACCAACTGGCGAAGATCCGACCCGTATCTATCTCGATCCATGTAACCGCCTGATCGTCACTAATTATGGTGAAAATTCCCTAGCATTATTTGATCAGCAGCTCGCATCACTCGGTTCAATAGAACTGGAATACCGTCCCGTCGCTTTAGCCTTCCATCCGGATGGAAAACACGCTTTTGTCACATTTGTGGGAGATAAGCTGGGCGTACTTAATCTGGATCGTCAACAAATTATTCGCTATTTCAATACCCTTGATACACCTGACGTTGTGACTTTTCTCCCGCCAATTTAAATAAGTTATCAATCACTAAAGAGAACATTGGCAATGAACAACCAACAATATTTAATCGACAGTCACCACCATCTTTGGCAACTTGATGGACATATACGCTATCCGTGGTTAAGCGATCAGGTCATCGATGATTTTTTTCTGGGTGATTATGTTTCCATTCGCCAGACGTTTCTCCCTACACACTTACAACAACTAATTCCCTCGGGCTACCGTTTACTCGGAAGCATTCACTGTGAAGCGGAAGCTGACCGGCAACAAAGCTGCGATGAAACAGCCTGGATTGATGCAATACAAATCAACAACAGATTACCCTGCGCACACATTGGCTGGGCACCGTTCGGTAAAGACCATTGTGCCAACTGGCTGGATCGGCAGATGCAATCGTCACTTTTTCGTGGGGTCAGAGTTAAACCGCTCACTGCAAAAACAGCAGAAGAATATGACCGGGTTAAAGGGTGTACCAACACCTTGCAGGACCCCGGCTGGTGCAGCGGCCTGGCATTACTTGAAGAACGTGACCTGTCCTGGGATCTTCGGGTGCCAGCCTGGCATCTAGCGGATGCGGCCAAAACCCTGAAAAAAACCCCCGGATTACGGGTAATACTTAACCACTGTGGCCTGCCCTGGGAACGTTCACAATCAGGCCTTGCCAACTGGCGACAACAGATGGAGATACTGGCCAGCAACCTAAACGTCTG
This sequence comes from Aliamphritea hakodatensis, assembly GCF_024347195.1. NCBI lineage: Bacteria > Pseudomonadati > Pseudomonadota > Gammaproteobacteria > Oceanospirillales > Oceanospirillaceae > Aliamphritea > Aliamphritea hakodatensis. The sequence continues at coordinate 412,726 of NZ_AP025281.1, read as the reverse complement.
CGTCAAACTCTCTGAGTTAGGGGTACCCGGGACTCCCTGGAATACCCAACAAAATTTTGAACTGCTCTGCCAGACTATCAGCATTTTTGGTACAAAACGCTGCCTTTTTGCCAGTAATATGCCTGTATCAGGGCTACAAGTCAGTTATGCAGATTGGTTAGCACTGGTCGAACAAGCAATACGGGCGGTTGACCCAACAGCACGCGACGATATTCTCTGGCGAAATGCTTTACACTGGTATCGGCTTGACACAAGTCTGACTGACACATCTCTGTTCAAGGCAAACTAACACGCTCACCCGATTACTCAACAATAAAACACCCATCACCCTACATTGTGACAATCCAGATAAATACGCACCTGCAACAACACGAACTGGCTAATCTTCAGTCACATGCTGGCGGGAATTCGCCAGTCCGAAATCTTCCAGAATGCTGTAACAGCATGGCACTACAAACAACACCAGCAGGGTTGAACTGGCAATACCAAACACAATACTGACCGTTAGCGGAATCAGTATCTGTGCCTGCAGGCTGGTTTCAAATAACAGCGGTGTCATCCCGGCAATCGTGGTCAGAGACGTCAGCAGGACGGCACGGAACCGGTCATGGCTGGCTCTCGCTGCTGCCGCGTGTACGCTCATGCCTTCGGCAATGCGCCGCTTAACAAACTCCACCAGCAGAATCGAGTCATTCACCACAATCCCCGCCAGCGACACAAACCCCAGCATCGACGGCATGGTAATATCCAGCCCCAGTAACCAGTGTCCCCAGATTACACCGATCAGCGCCAGCGGAATGTTGATCATCACGATGACCGGTTCCATATACGAGCGGAACTGGAAGCTAAGCAATATAAAAATGCCCGCCAGCCCCATCAGCATGGATTTACCCATCGAGCCCTGAGTCTCGCCGCCTTCGGCCACTTCGCCTTTGAAAACCAGTTTCACATCCGGGTAGCGCTCAGCAAACCCTGGCAAAAAGCTCTGTTTCAGGTCTCCCAGTACCGCATTGGTGTTATTCAGGTTGGCGTCGATATCCCCCAGCACGGTCACGGTTCTGAGGTTATCCACACGGTGAATCCGGGAGAAACTTCTCGTCGGTACTATCTCCGCCACATTGCCTAACGGAATCACCGCACCGTTGGCCGGATTAATAATCGGGAAGTTATCGAAGTCGGCCAGCTCATCCCGGGAAGCTTCATCCAGTTCAACGATGACTTCATAGTTTTCCAGCCCGATGCTGGACTCAATCACCTTACTGCCCTGAAAGGCTGCCCGCAGCTGCACCGCAATGCTTTGTGCGGTCATCCCCAGACTGTATGCACCATCCTTCAGGTGCAGGGTAAATTCAGGCTTGCCCGGGCGCAGATCATCCAGCAAATTATTCACACCGGGATACCCTGCCAGCCAGGCCTGCAAGTCATGAGATGCCACAGACAAACGTTCCAGATCGGCCCCCTGCAGACGAATTTCAATGGCCCGGCCGGCAGGTCCAAGCCCAGGCTCTTTAATGGCAATGCTCCAGGGGCCCTGAATACTGTCCGCCCGTTCCAGCCACTGCTGTTTCAGCGTGTGTATCGAGAAATGGCGCTGCTCTGCTGTCAGCAGATCCACGCTGATAGTTGCCAGATGCGGGCCGGATTCAAACGCGTCTGAATTAGTCCCGTAATTCACTGTTACGGCATTCACCACCGGCTCTCCCTGAGTATCACTTAACGGCCCGGCGACCTCCTCTAACTGCTGCTTCAGCTGAGCAACCACCTGTTCGGTTTTCTCAATGGGTGTGCCGGTCGGCATCAGAATTTTGGCCTGCAGAATGTCCCCTTCAATGGTCGGAAACGCAGAAAACTTCACGACCCCTGAGACCATCAGGCTGACCGAAACAATCAGCAAAGCAATAACGCCACCGACAAAGGCATAGCGGATACGAATCAGCGCGGTAACACCGGCATCGATCTTCAGCCGGAGCCGGTCAAACACCTCATCAACCTTTATGCGTAAAGCCGATGCCTTTTGCTTACCCGCATGTTCAAGAGAGTGATAAAGATGGCTCGGCAAGATAAAAAATGCCTCGATCAGGGACACCGAAATCACCGAAATCAGCACCACCGGAATGACCACCAGAATCTGCCCGATATCGCCGGTCAGGCTGAGCAATCCGCTGAAGATACATAAGGTTGTCAGGAAGGAAGAAAACACCCCTTTGGCCACCACTGAAGTACCGTCAATGGCTGCCTGCAGTGGCTTTTTACCGTGCCGCAACTGCTGACCGATACTCTCCGAGATCACAATGGCATCATCCATCAGAATCCCCAGCGCCAGCAGCAGCGCCACCATCGACAGCATATTGATGCTCATGCCCATCATACCCAGCACAAAGGCACTGGCCAGGAAGGAAACCGGCAGGCCCATCACCACCCAGAACGCATAACGGGTGCCGAAGAACAGCCACATCACCGCAAACACCAGCAACAACCCCTGCCAGGCATTCTTCGCCAACATGCTGATCCGGTCTTCAATGATACTGGTGGAATCCTGAGTCAGGGCCAGCGTCACTTCGCCGGGCAGACGCTGCTGCTCCTCTGTAATAAAGCCTTCTACAGCCGCCAGCACATCCAGGCTGTCATCCACTGTATTCTTGCTGACTTTTAAAAACGCCGCTGGCTGGCCGTTGTAGGTCACCTTGTTGGCATCGGTATCAAAGTCACTGCGAATGGTGGCAATGTCACCCAGACGCAGTTCATTACGCTGATCCCCACTGATAATAATCAGTTCAGCCATTTCCTCCGTGGTACGTTTTTCATCGCTGAAACGGATCTGATATTCCTGCTCTTTACCACTCAGTTCACCGGCGGGCATATCCACGTTCTGGCCGCTGATCTTATCGGCGATGTCCTGCAGGCTCAGGCCATACTGGCGCAGATTGTACTGCGCCACCTGAATCTGAAATTCCCGTTTACCGAAGCCCTGAATCTCCACCAGCGGAATACCCGGCGCCTGCAGCATCCGCTGCTTAAGCTGTTCGGCCAGGGTTTTCAGATCCCGCCTTGGCAGGTCTGCCGTCAGCGCAACAGTAACAACATCCTGAGTACGGCCGGTTTCAGCCACAACCGGTGTTTCACTGTCCTGTGGGAAATTATCCACACCGTCTACGGCGGAATTCACATCTTCCAGAAACTCACTGAAGTTACCGGCTTCGAGCATCTTCAGCGTCATAATGGCGCTGGAATCCCGCGCCTCACACCGCTTTTCTTCCATGAAACTGATACCGTCCATCGCATCTTCCAGCGGTTTACAGATCCCCAGTTCCACATCCGTCGCAGCCGCGCCCGGATACGCCACCGTCACCTGAACTTCATACTTATCGATTTCAGGAAAAGTTTCCCGCTTAATATCCGGCAGGGCCAGAATTCCCGCCAGCATGAACAGCCCCATCAACAGATTGGCCGCTGTCGGATGGGCAGCAAAGAAGCGAATCATCTCAGTGTGCCTCCAGCCAGTCCGCCAGCACCTGCTGTGCACCGGCATCGGTTTGCGGTGCCAGTAACATGCCGCTTACGGCCGGAAACAGATCCGAAGTAATCACCTGATCAGAAGGTAAACGTATTTGTTGTGGGTCCAGTAACAACATCTGCTGTTGCGCAAAACCTTCAACCGGCTGGCGTATCAGAGTTTGCCCTTCACCGGCCAGATACAGCTCACCTTCGTGCAACGCGGTGCGCGGCACGACCAGAAATGCCTGTGCCCGGCCCTGCAACTCAACCTGCATATACATACCGTCGATCAGCGGCGGCTTCAGCCCCGGCTCCACCTGTTCATAAGGCCGGGCAACACTGACAATCACGCCAACCGTCCGGGACGCCGGATCAAGGTTATTACTGATCCGCTCAACCTTCGCTTCCCAGTTAACCCGGGCATCATTGCCCACCAGACTGACACGGGCCGTCAGCCCCAGACGGCGCATCAGTGTATCGGTCTCTGCGCCTTCCTGAATAAACACATCCGCCTGCTCGGCCGGCAGATCAAACCCTTTGGATAACAGGCGCATTTGCGGCAGCGCAAACTGTGCATTAATCAGCACCTTATCAATGGTCTGAGCAGAAAACAGCGATGCATTCAGTCCCACGTACTGGTCCGTCTCAACCGACTGACTGGCAATGCGGGCATCAAACGGCAGGCGGATTTGAGTACGTTCCAGATTCAGTTCCTGAGCGGCCACTTCAGCTTCGGCAATTTCCAGCTGCGCCCGCAAAACCTCTGTGGTGTACGGCAAAGCATCCAGGCTGTTCTGTAAACTCTGCACTTCCTGACGGGCCTGTAATACCGCGTTTCGCTGGCTGTCTACCTGTGACTGGGCGACAGAACGCTTCTTAAGTAACTGCTCAAAACGGACCAGCTCCTTAGACGCCAGACTGAGCTTATCTTTCGCCAGTTTCAGATCCAGTTCCGCATCCTGACGGGTGATATCCTGTTCCGCCAGATTCGCCCGGTTCTGCGCCAGTGTCGCCTGTGCTTTTTTCAGCGCCAGTACGTAATCACTGTCATCGATCTGCACCACCAGTGTTCCCGCCGGCAGCAATACCCCCTGTTTCAGTTGCGGGTGAACATACACCACCTTACCGGCCACTTCGGCCCGCACATCCAGCAGGATATCCGGCTCCACTTCACCGTAGCCGGTCACCGTTGGCCGGACTTCATACTCCGCCACCTGCAGTGTGGTCACCGGCACGCCGGTTTCAGCACTGACCTGATGCTGCATCTGTGGCCGGGACTTAATAATCACCAGCGCAATGACAACCCCCATTGCCACCACCAGCGGCAATGCCCAAAACCGGCTCAGCCAGGATGTTTTATTGGTCTGGCTCATTGCACAGCCCCCTCTGTAAAAATACGGTATACATGTTCTGCCCAGGCATCGCTGGCAATCTCTTCATGACTGATCTGCCATACCTGTTCGCGGACAGGTACCGCAACAAACGGCGTGATGATCATATTAATCAGCGAGAACCCCAGCCACTTAGGATTCATATCCGCCCGGATACGGCCTGCAGCCTGTTCTGCAGCAATCAGCTTTGGCAGCATTTCGGCGGTCCGTTTCGGCAGAGTGGCGATGAAAACCTTCTTCAGTTCACTGTCTCCGGCAATGACCTCATCGGCAATCAGCCGGGTTACCGGCTGATTTTTTGCGAAAAACTTCACCGAGCGGTGAATAAACATTTTCAGGGGTTCATCCGCTTCCATCACGGCCTCAAAATCGGCCTGCTGATGTTTAGCAACCCGCTCCAGCAAAGCCAGAAACACGCCCTGTTTATCACTGAAGTAATACTTAATCATCGCCGACTGAGTATTCGCCTGGCTGGCCAGTTCCCGAATGGTAATGCTGCGGTAGCTCTTATGGCGCAGCAACTCAAAGGCGGCATCAAGCAGATCTTCACGGCGTTTTTCCTGCAAAGCAGGATCTGCCGGACGGCCCCGTTTGGGTTTTGCTGACTGAGTCATAAGGCTTAGTGCTCTTTAAATTATTATTTAATTAATCATTTGATAAGTTAAATAGTAAAGCTTATGACTGACTTTGCAAAGCCTTTCTTTCGCTGCACGGCAACACACCCCGCGGATAAGCCCGGAACGGCGCGCAGGAGTATGCCCCAGGCATTTGTTAACTTGGGTTAAGCTGTCGTAAAAATTTGCAAAGAGGTTATCTCGCACCGAAGAACCCGGCGCAGAAACAATCAGACCCCGGCGGGCCCGAGCGCGTTTAACGCTTCAAGATAGACAGGTTTCCAGGAAAGGCAGAACTCAGAAGGTTCACCGCCGGTATCGGTCAGTAAATCCAGTAATCCCGGAATCAGCAGGCCCTGTTCTTTATACATGCCCTGCTGCTCTGCAGCGATCAGCAACGCCGTCACCGCCGCCTGAAAAATCCGGTGGGTCAGCGGGCGCTGCGAAATCTGCCGGCCATCTGTCAGCGACTGTTCACAACTCTGAGCATTCTGTGAACTGAACATACGGCACACTAAAGGCCGGTGCTCATACACGCTGCAACTTTGTTCGTCTGTGAGTAACGGACAGGGCGCGCGCATAAACGCACCACTGCGCTGGCGGATATCCTGCTGCATGCGTCTGTTCAGATCTGCCAGTTCAGCATCACTGAGGCTGAGCTTAAGGTGCAGGGCTAACTGAACGATATCCTGAGGCGCAGCCTGTACCGGAAAGTGACAACAGTGACTGCAGCCCTGCTGACAGGCGGTTTGATAGTTATCCGGAAAGTTGGCAACAAAAATATGCTCGGCATGGACAATACTGTTGTTGCAGATTCTGAGGGTATCAGCCGGCGTGGCAGCGTCTTTAACGTCTTCATAAATCTGTCGGCAGAGCTTATTAAACAGATCATCATAAATAACGCCCGCCTTACGCATCGCTTCAGCGGCAAACTCGACTTCACTGTGATCAAAAAATTTATCCGTTTGAGACATAACCCCTCACCAGGCTGCTATTGCGGATTCAGCGCTGATTATACCCGCGAGGGCCTTCTTCCCGCCAACCGGATTCAGCGGAAATCTGTACCTGTCAGTTTTTTTTCGGCTGTACATATAAGAATGCTTTAAACGGCCGATATGAAGCTTATCAACATATCGAAGGAGGCTGCGCCACTCTGTATCCACATATAGGGATGATGTCTGAGGGCAGGCAAGGATGACACCATGAAACTCTATTCTGCAACGCTGACCACACAACCCCAAAACAGCCTGACAGGTTCCCGGACCACAGACACAAGCCAGCCGAACGCTCAGGCAGCACAGCAGCTAAAAAGCGCTCAGCAAGCCAGCCAGGATTCTCTGATTAAAAACGACGGCCCGGTGAACGCCCCCCGGGGTGAGAAATTCACCGTTACCGATCCCTCAGCAACGGTTAAAACCTACTTTGTGCTGGGCGATGAACGCAACGAACGCATCGAAAATGTCCTCAACCGGGTCAGTGAAGAACAGCGCCAGTCGCTGATTAATACCGAAATGATCCTGGATGAAAACTTTCTGGCACTGGCAGAATCGCTGGATGATACGGCACTCGGACATCTGGCCAGCAGCATTGATAAAATGCAGACCCCGGCGACGGTGCATATGGCCCCTAACTTCGGGCTGGCAACAGCCCGGCTGGCCAAAGAGTTTGTCGCGGATCTGACGGCGATGTCATCCGACACCCAGCTACGGGTACTGGAACGGGCAGCGGGTTATGCGGAGCAGGTCATCAGCCGCCCAACTGATTCCACCTACAGTGCCAGCGGCACGCTGCCGTTTGCACAGCCTTCGCCTTCAGCTAACAACCTGTATAACTTCGTCAGTGCTGTTCACAAAACCGATGAACCGGATACCATGCTGGATTCCCTGCAGCCCTTCACCGAATCCCAGCAAGATACTTTGTTACTGATTTTTGGCGCCGATAACCAGTTAGGTCAGGATGTGGTTGAAGGCCTGGCAGAACGCTCTGAACAAACCACCGATTCATTCCTTAACTATCTGGGCGGATTAGCCGAGAAGGCACGGCCGGGATTCGAATACGGTTTCAATAAACCGGTTGGATATGAAGAGCCTGACCAGGCCAATATCGATTACGACAATGACATGCTCTGGGTCGTCAAAGACATGCTGGATACCACCATGAGCTTTATTTCTGACTACCAGTTCAGCGATGAGCAGCTGTCCGCCATGACCGATAAGCTCAGTTACATGGAAACCACCCACCAGCGCAGCTATCTTGAGATCACCGAAACAGGCCTTGAAACCCTGGTCGGCGATGAAGCAGAAACACTGCAACTGGAAGACAACCCTGAAATCATCGAAACCCTCGACCAGTTACGTGAAAACCATCAGACCCGGGAAGGCATTGCCCTGAGCCGGATGGGTGATGACACCGGCGACCCGAAATCCCGTTACGCAATCAAAGACGATTACGAGAGTAAACGGGATCAGAAAAACATGATCCGCCTGATGGTCACCGATGCCTGGCTCAACCAGGATGACATCAGCCGCAGCACCGAGCTAAACACGACTTTCTCTGAGCTCAACGCCGAACAGCGCGACCAGCTGGTGCAGGATGTTAATCAGCTGAACCCTGCATCTGCACCGCTGGCGCTGCAGGATACAGAGGAACTGAATCAGCAATTCTCCCGCTTCCTGACCCGTACCAATACACTGGCTGAAACGGATAATCCGGCCGCGCTGTTACAGGCCGAAGAACAACAGCCCGGCGAGCAGACAGAAAACTTCTGGCAGGCCGCTGAGTTTGCCGGTGATCAGGTTGATGCGCTGGTTGGCGTACTGTTAACCAGCAGTGAAGCGGTCGGGGCACAGTTACTGGACAACCTGACCAGCAGTGCAGCCAGTGTTCAGGCAGGGGAAACCGGCGCGCTGCAGGCCCGGACTGAGCTGATCGAAACCCTGAGTTTCTTCAGCGAACCACACCCGGAAGAAGAGCAGCTCGAATACCTGCAGAAGATTGCCCGGTAAAACAGCTGAGCAGAAGATCAGGTCTTCAGACCTGATCTTCAAGGATCATAGCAGCGCCCTTTTCCGCCACCATCATGGCCGGCGCATTGGTATTACCGGACGTGATATTAGGGAAAATGGATGCATCCACCACCCTTAATCCATCCACCCCGTGCACCCGTAAACGGGCATCCACCACACTGTCGGCAAGACCCGGTCCCATCCGGCAGGTGCCGCAGACATGATAAATTGAGCCGGCATTCTCACGGTAATACGCCAGCAGCGCCTGCGCATCATCCGCCTGATTCGCGGGCATTACCTCAGTTTCAGTCACCGCCTGTAATGCCGGTGCCTGCATCAGTGCCCGCACCAGCTTATGCCCCTGCTGAACTTCCGCCAGATCTTTCTCTGTTGACAGATAGTTAAAGGTAATTGCCGCCGGCGCCGCCGGATCAGAAGACGCCAGCATCACACTGCCCTTACTGGTCGGCCGGCAGGGATTAAACGCCACCAGAAAACCGGAATACGGCTCCGGCTTAAGCCGCGCTTTCGGGTCCGGCGGAATCTGATAGGACATGGGGTTAAAATACAGCTGAATATTCGGCAGCGCTTCTGCCGGATCGCCTTTAAAAAAGCCCCCGGCCTGATTCACACTCATAGACAGCGGCCCCCGCCGGTTCAGCGCATATTGCAAACCGGCCTTCGCCTGCCCAAGCAGCGAACCAAAGTCATCATTCAGGGTTTTAACCTTCGCTTTAAAATAGTAACTGAGGCATAAATGATCCTGCAGATTCTGGCCCACCGCCGGCAAATGCTGCACTTCGGAAACGTTAAATTTCGCCAGCAATTCCCGGTCACCGATGCCGGAAAGCTGCAGTAATTTAGGCGAATCTATCGCCCCGCAGGCAAGAATTATTTCCCGTTTTGCAGTTGCTGTTTTCTCAGTTCCGTTCTGCACAAAAGCCACAGATTCCGCACATTTCCCAGCAGTAAAACTTACCTTTTCCACCCGAACATTGCGCAGCAAAGTCAGGTTGGGACGTTGCAGGGCAGGCTTAAGATACGCCGTATTGCTGGAGTCCCGCTGCCCTTTGCTGATATTGGCTTCGTACACACCGGCGCCTTCAAATTCCGCCCCGTTAAAATCATCCGTTTGCGGCCAGCCCAGTTGCTCCGCTGCCTGCAGATAATATTCACACAGTGGGTGAGCATCCGCCTTCATCGGCAGTATGCCCATTTTCCCTTCGGCAGAACGGTACGCGGTATTCCCCGCCGGATGACGCTCCAGCTTTTTGAAGTACGGCAATACCTCATCATAGGACCAGCCGGGGTTACCGGCCGCCGCCCAGTCATCAAAATCCGTCCGCTGACCACGCACATAAATCATCGCATTGATCGAACCAGAGCCCCCCTGCACCTTCCCCCGGGGCACATACATGTTACGGCCATTCATGGCCGCTTCCGGCTGGCTGTAATACATGTAGTTGTAATCAGGGTTGTAGTAAGTTTTGGCAAACCCCACCGGCAGTTTTATCCACGGCAGGCTGTCTTTACCGCCGGCCTCCAGCAACAGCACTGAATACCGGCCGGACTCGCTCAGCCGGTCCGCCAGAATACAGCCGGCAGACCCGGCGCCGACAATTATAAAATCATACTGCATCATCACAGACCGGTTTTCTTCCAGTGAGTAGAAGACTGACGCTTGTAATCATAGGGCCGGGCATCCATCGACAGATGCAGCGTCGGTTCCGTATAAGGCGAACAGGCCCTGACGGTCTCCATGTTCAGTTCAACCCCTAAGCCCGGTTTGTCTGAAGGAATAATATAGCCATCCTGCCAGTCAATTTTCTCTTGCAGTACTTCAGCATGGAAACCGTCCCAGGTGCCGATACTTTCCTGAATCAGAAAGTTAGGCGTCGCCGTGGCAAGCTGAATGCTGGCCGCCGCACCCACCGGGCCGTTATACAGATGCGGGGCTATCTGGCAGTAATAAGCCTCCGCCAGCGCAGCGACTTTTTTCCCTTCCAGAATGCCGCCGACTCTGCCCAGGTTCATTTGCAGAATGGCTGCCGCCCGGTTCTTCAGTACATCGTGGAATTCAAATTTGGTCGTCAGCCGTTCGCCGGTGGCCACCGGTATGCTGGTTGCCCCGGCCACCTGCGCCATGGCTTCCGCCTGTCCCGGTGGAACGGGCTCTTCAAACCACAGCGGGTCAAAAGGTTCGAGACGCTTTGCCAGCCGGATGGCCGCCGCTGGCGTCATCTGACCATGGGTGCCAAACAACAGGTCACAGCTGGTACCCACGGCTTCGCGGATTTTTTCACAGAAGGTAGCAGATTTTTCCAGGTCATTCTGGGACAGCTGATGCCCGGAGTAAGCCGTATAAGGCCCCGCCGGATCAAACTTCAGCGCCGTAAAGCCCCGTTCTTTATTCTGCAGTGCACACTCAACCGCCAGCTCAACATTATCGTAGTCGTATTCGCCTTTGGCATTCTCCGGGTAGAGGTAGGTATAGCTGCGCAGCTTATGATTCACCTTACCGCCAATCAGCTCATACACCGGCTTACCGGCGGCTTTGCCGATGATGTCCCAGCAGGCCATTTCCAGCCCGCTGACCACACCCATCATGGTCAGATCCGGCCGCTGAGTGAAACCGCTTGAATAACATTCCCGGAAGAAGCGCTCCACATGGTGCGGGTCATGGCCTTTCAGGTAACGCTCGAAGACATCTTCAATGGCTTTTTCCATCACCGTCGGATGGAAGGAAGCGGCATACACCTCACCCACCCCCTGAATACCGCAGGCGGTTTTCAGGCTGACAAAGATCCAGTACATCCCGCCCACATGAGGCGGTGGCGTAGCAACAATATGGGTTTCGCAGGAAGTAACTTTCATCAGGAAGCCTTTTTATTCGCAATCATATTTTTCAGTCGCAGTGCCGTCAGCGTACCGACTACACCCATTACGGCAATATAGCCAAAGTAGAGGTTATACACAGTAACACCTTCATAACGGGCAGCAATAAAGCCGTTAATCTGTGGCAGGAAGATATCCGGGGTATAGGCGATCAGCGATACAACCCCGATTGCCAGACCCGTTACATGTAGCGGGATATCACAGTCATCCAGAATCGCCCAGTAAAGGCCACGGATCGCATACGTCAGCACACCGATCAGCAGTACCACGGCTAACAGAAAATACACCGAGTTCAGCTGTGGAAAAACGATCATTACCACCAACCCCAGAGACGCCCCCAGCAGCGCAACCGCCAGGATATTTTCTTTACCGTACTTATCCCCCAGGAAACCGGCGCCAATTCCGCCGATCGGGCGCATCCATAGTTTTGCAACCGTAATAAAACCGGCGGTGACAGCAGTTATCTCATAGCCTTCCTGTAAAAAGGCTGAAAATGAATACGTGGCCCAGAACAACTGATACCCACAGAAAATGATAATCGCCACCAGCCATAACTCTGGAATTGACATGAGAAACTTCAGATCACGCAGCAGATTTCCGCGGCTGCCGGACGTCTTATCTGCCACTTCCGGCGTGGCCGGCTCATTGCTGATAAACATAAAGGCCAGTACGCCAATCACAATACAGGTGAAGGAATACATATAAATAACCTGTTGTAATGCAACGGTATTACTCTGCCCCTGCGATTCGATTGCATAGGCAAAAATGGCAATGGCGATGGTCGCCAGGACCGCTTCAACCAGCCCACGGCCGCCATCCAGAATACCGAAGAAGCGGCCCTGTTCATTATGGCTGGCCAGCATTTTTACACCTTTCAGCATAGAGGCCCAGAACGTCAGACCCGCTCCGATTCCCCAGGCCGCAAAGATATACGGCAGCATGCTTTTATCCGGGATCGTGGCGAACCACAGCCCCAGCCCTCCGGTCAGCAGCATCGAAAACGCTACCAGGCCTTTGGGCGAGAAACGGTCCGCCAGCCAGCCGCTGGGCAGATAGCACACCATGTACATCACGCCGAGCATTGAATAGTAATCTCCCAGATCTGACGTGGTAATCTGAAAGGCTTCCAATATCGAGGTTTCAAAATTCTGGCGCAGATATAACAGGGGATAAATCGCCCCCGCCGCCAGCAGTAACAGCAGAAACTGAAAGTAACGTTTCAGGTTGGAGCTGCCCGAACCGGCAGCCATCGAAGCATTTAAAGTCGTCATTATTTTTATGTCCTTTCGGCTTCGTCAGAAGCCATCTTCTCAACGATCTACATTTTTCAGACACAGAGATACCCATGCCACAGTGCAGTCACTGCAGCCAGATAAACGGCGTCTTGATCAGATACGGGCAGGTGAGCCTGCCCGGTGTTACATCAGTACTTCTGAACCACTAAACGGGTCTGGGTGAACTCAAGCATGCCATGCTTGCCATCATCGCCCCCCAGTCCGGAACGTTTCCAGCCCGCGTGATAGCCCTGATAAGGATCTGCCGGCGTACGGTTGATATACACCTCCCCGGCTTCAATATTATTGGCCATGCCCATCGCAGTACGGTAATTCTCGGTGTAGATAACCGATGCCAGGCCAAACTGATGATCATTCGCCAGCTCCAGCGCCTCTTGCGCATCGCTGTACTTCAGCACCGGCAGTACCGGCCCAAAGATCTCTTCCTGCACAATTTCCATGTCCTGACGGCAGTTTGTTAACAGAGTCGGGGGATAAAAATGCCCTTTTCCTTCCGGAATATAGCCGCCCACTTCCAGCTGTGCACCATCATCAATGGCGCGTTCAACCATCTGATGAATATTCAGCCGGGCATTATCATTTACCAGCGGCCCCATATAAGCCGGATGGCTGGCACGGTCACCAAACTGACGTTCCTCCATATGCTGTTTCAGCAATGCAACAAACTCGTCATAGACCCCTTCATGAACATAGACCCGCTCTACCGCGGTGCAGAGTTGTCCACAGTTGGTGGTCTTGGACCCGACGATTTCACGGGCTGCCTGCTGCAAATCAGCATCCGCCTCCACAATGGCCGGTGTCTTACCTCCCAGCTCAAGAGAGGACTTGGCAATGTTTACCTGCGAATACTCCAACACCTTACGGCCGGCACCGACACTGCCGGTCAGGGTAATCATGCCTACTTTAGGATGGGTGCAGACAATCTCAGCAGTGGCATGATCCATGGTCAGAATGTTCACCACACCGGACGGTATCCCAGCGGCCTGTACCGCTTTAGCGATTTCAAAGGCCGAACAGGGGGTATTGTTACTGGGACGCACAACCACAGTGTTTCCGGTAATCAGCGCCGGGGCAATTTTCCGTAACAGGGTGTACACCGGATAATTGAAAGGGATCAGGCAACTGATAACGCCAATCGGCTCCCGCTGCAGCAAGAGGTTCTCAGACGGCGTATCACTCGGGATAATTTCACCTTCAATACGGCGCGCCCATTCCGCATGGTAGCGAGTGATATCTGCCGCATAGACCGCTTCATTGGTGGCGTCTTCCAGGCTTTTTCCGGATTCAAGCGCCAGCGCTGTACCAATCGCATCCTTATGATCCAGCAGCGCATCAGCCAGTTTATGAAGATACGCGCCGCGTTCGACACTGGTCAGTTTCCGCCAGACTTTTTGTGCCTGTGCAGCAATGTTTACCGCCCCGATCGCTTCATCTGAGGTGGCCGAAGGCACCTGCGCAACCAGCTCCCCATCAGCCGGGTTATACACCGCAATCATGGCGCTGTTTGCTGACGCAGTGAATGAATTGGCAATAAAGTTTTGTTCGATTTTCATGACGGATACCCTGTTATTGATAGCGAAATGCTAGGAGGCTTGGGCGAAACTGTCAATTTTCTTCCATATCCGAAATATTAATTCCATATAAGAAAAAACAAACAAAAACAATGAATTACATAAACCCATTTCGGTCTGCTTCCGCGATGTTAACGTGCAGTAACCGGTGAACAAACCGCCATCAGGCCCTCTTAAGAAGAGTTAAAAAAATTTTACTTTTTTTCAGCCTTCCGGCATTCCCTCCTAAGGACGCGTTTTCGGCCTGTTCAAGACAGATATAACCCTTCATAATCTGTTTGTTTTTCCATATACAGAAAAAGTGATGCCTGAAAATGCCGAGTAAAGACAAGTCTAAAGCCCCTGCGGTTGACCATACCGTTATGATTCTGGACTTACTGGCCGCGTCATCTTATCCGCTGACACTGTCAGAAATATGTGAAGCCACCGGCATTGCCGCGGCCAGCGGTCACCGGATTATCAACACCCTGATCGATCACCAGATGGTGGCGCTGGACCCCAGCCGGAAGAAATCCTATTGCATCGGATCCAAGATTTTCCAGATCGCGTCCACCATCTACAACAAACAGAGCATCATTGCGTTCTTTTACCCGATTGCCGAAATCCTTAAGAACGAAATCCATAAATCTATTTTTCTCTGCGTTCCCGTCGGTAACAAAGTTGTGGTCGTTTCCAAAGTGGAATCCTCCCTGAGCAGTGTCTTCAATATTTACATCGGCCAGACCATGCCCCTGCATGTATCTGCTTCCGGCAAAGCCATTCTGTCGATGCGACCGGACGAATTTCAGCACAGTTATCTGCTCAGTGAAGACAGCCTGCAACATGCCGATGCTGAAACCACCGCCCGTATTCATGACGATCTGAGCCGGGCTAAACGGTTGGGATATGCCGTCACCAACGGTGAAATCGACAGCCAGATCAGCTGTATTTCTGCCCCGGTCCTGAATTTACGTAATGAACCTGTGGCGGCAATCAGCGCAGGTATCAGCGGTGACATGCTTAACCCGCAGGATGCCCGGGACTATTCTAAAAAACTGATTCAGGCAGCACGGCAACTGTCGGCACGGATTGTCTGATACCTGAAAACCGTCGGGAACTCTGCACAGAAAACAGGTTCATAACAGCAGGATTGAGAAACCCCGCAGCATCCTTTATGCTGCCGCCATCTGATGACCCGGACAACCAAACCGACTGTGAACACTGCCACCCGAAAACCTCTGATCGCCCCGCTGATCCTCATGCTGCTATATGCATGGGGCGGGCATCTGTTTACCCTGGCGGTTACCGTTCACCTGCCGGCACCGGTTGTCACAGACACACAAACGCTGGCCGATAATGATGACCACGGACACGACCATGATCATCAGCAACAGTCATTCCATCAGACGTTCAATATTACCCACCAGCATCCGCCACAAACCGCTGATCATCTGCATGATTCGGTGCAACTGGCGCTGGATGGCAGTAACCATCACGCCCCGTTAACAGATACCCGTCCGTCATTCTACCGACAATGGATCCCTAATCCGCCGCTATTTCTGATCGAACGCCCTCCCAGAGCTCTGCAGCACGTCTGAAACCGGCAGGCCCGCGCCTGCCTGATGTGTATTAACTCATAGGGCTAATTATGTTTAGTGATTTATCTGCCGGCCGGCCTTTGCCCGCCGGCCGCTACACGCTGCTTATTATACTGGCGTGTATGCTGCTGCTCAGCAGCATTGATGCTGCCTTTGCGCACGGCGTTGCAACCGGCGACAAGGGCTATATTCAGGAAAGCTCCGGGGTACTGATCATCCCGTTCATCTATCTGGGGGCCAAACACATGGTCACCGGATACGATCATCTGCTGTTCCTGTTCGGCGTTATTTTCTTCCTCTACCGGCTTAAGGATGTCGGCCTGTATGTCACCCTGTTTGCGATGGGCCATTCGGTCACTCTGCTGTTAGGCGTGCTGACTAACATCAGCGTCAGCGCCTATGTGGTGGATGCCATCATCGGCTTTTCCGTGGTCTACAAAGCCCTGGATAATCTGGGGGCTTTCCCCCGCTGGTTTGGCTTTCAGCCGAATACCAAAGCGGCCACCCTTCTGTTCGGCCTGATGCATGGCTTCGGGCTGGCCACTAAGATTCAGGACTTCGACATCTCGCCGGACGGCCTGTTAATCAACCTGATTGCCTTCAATGTGGGTGTGGAAATCGGCCAGATACTGGCCCTGTCCGCCATTCTGATACTGATGGGCTTCTGGCGGCGCAACCGCAATTTTATGCGTCATGCCTATACCGCCAACGTCGCCATGATGAGCCTCGGCTTCCTGCTGATGGGCTACCAGATCAGCGGCCTGATCCTCACCCCGTGACCCGACAGATTTAAGGAAAACTAATGATGTATAACAGTGAATTTTCATCCCAGCCCCAGCCCAGCGCGGCTCAGCTGGTCCGTTCTACCCTTGCTGCACTGGTGGTTGCCACGGTTCTGCTGATCTGCGTAGTGCTGCCCTCCGAATATGCCGTTGACCCGACCGGCGCAGGCCGCTTCCTCGGCTTGACCGAAATGGGCGAGATCAAGCAACAGCTGGCGGCAGAAGCCGCTGCCGATGCTGCTGACACTGCGGTTCCCGCACCTGCTGCTGTACCGGTCGCGACGGCTGCTGTGAGCACCGCCCCGCTGCCGGCGGTCACCGTCACCGCTAAGCCAGTGGTGCAGCCCGAACCACAACCTGCCGCAAAACCTGTGGAAATTGCCGCCGCCAAAACGGCGCAGGCAGCCGCAGAACCGGCTAAGCCTGCCGCCAGAAGCCGGACGGTCAGCTTTGTGCTGAAGCCCGGTCAGGGCGCTGAGATTAAACTGGAGATGAAACAAAATGCTCTGGTGAATTACAGCTGGAGTGCCAACGGCGGTAAGCTGAACTACGACACCCACGGTGACCCGTATGACGCCCCGAAAAGCTTTTACCATGGCTACGGTAAAGGCCGGTTTGTCCCCGGCGACAGCGGCGAACTGAAAGCCGCTTTCGATGGCAAACACGGCTGGTTCTGGCGTAACCGCACCAAACAGAACGTCACCCTCAGCCTTGAAGTGAGTGGCGATTTTATTAACCTGAAACGGGTGATCTGATCCGTGCGCAGGGGCTTAATGCCCCTGCTTTTTAAAGCGTTATCCACAACGACTACGCCATCACGGCAACTTTCAGTAACCTCATACACAGACACCTGTGTCCGCTCACCGAGTGCCTCCGTAACGGATGTGCAGAGCGTCCGTAAATACACGCATTACGTGCAGTTTGCCCCGTCCTGTATCGCAGCACCCCATCGTCTGTCTGTTAGCTGCCTGACAAACACCCGGCAGCGCAATCACTAATCTGGTCAGCAGGCAGCAATCCCCGAGCAGTCGCCTGCAGATGCTTTCCGGCCAGAGGAAAACCTCACATCCGCCACAGGTCACGTGCCCTGCACGCCCTCAGGTGCTTAAGAGTTGCCGCCACGCCCCAATACTCACGACAAGAAGAACCTGTTATGGCCAGAAAAATATTCTTCCGGATCTCAGTATCCGGCACCCTGCTGATATTACTCCTGTCACTGCTGCATCCCGCCGCACTGTGGGGCTTTGCCATCCTGCTGCCCTACATACTCGTGGGCCTGTATGACATCAATACCCCTAAACATAACGTATTGCACAATTATCCGGTCATCGGCCATCTGCGTTATTTGCTGCAGTCCATCGGGCCGGAGCTAAGACAATACTTTATCGAAACTAACCAGAGTGGCCGCCCCTATAACCGGGAAATCAGAAACCTGATTTATGCCCGCGCCAAAAAAAGCAATGATACCCAGCCTTTCGGTACCCAGTTCGATATCACCAGCAATGGCTATCACCGGGCGAACCATTCCCTGTCGCCCAAAACCATCAGTCAGGCCGACAGTCGGGTCAAGGTCGGCGGCACACACTGCAAACAGCCTTATGAAGCCTCCCGCCTGAACATTTCAGCCATGAGTTTCGGTGCCCTCAGTCCGAATGCAATCCGTGCCCTGAATGCCGGCGCTAAGCTGGGTGGCTTTGCCCACAACACCGGCGAAGGCGGCCTGAGCCCCTACCACCAGCAGGAAGGCGGAGATATCTTCTGGCAAATCGGCACCGGCTACTTTGGCTGCAGAAATAAACACGGGAATTTCGACCCGGACGCTTTTGCAGACAAAGCCGCACTCCCGCAGGTAAAAATGATCGAAATTAAGCTGTCTCAGGGAGCCAAACCCGCCCATGGTGGCGTGCTTCCGGCAAAGAAGGTGAATCAGGAGATTGCCGATATCCGTCTGGTCCCGGTCGGTGAGGACGTTATATCCCCTCCTGCCCATACAGCCTTCTCTACGCCGACTGAGTTGCTGATCTTTGTCGAAAAGCTTCGCAGTTTGTCCGGTGGCAAACCCGTCGGTTTTAAACTCTGTATCGGTAACCGCACGGAATTCATGGGCATCTGCAAGGCCATGCTGGATACCGGCATTGTGCCGGATTTCATCACGGTGGACGGTGCTGAAGGCGGCACCGGCGCGGCACCGGTTGAATATACCGACCGACTTGGGACGCCGCTCAACGAAGGCCTGCTGTTTGTGCATAACTGTCTGGTAGGTACCGGCCTGCGAAATCAGGTCCGGATCATTGCCAGCGGAAAAGTCGCCACCGGTTTCGATATCATCACTAAGCTGGCCTTAGGTGCAGACATGTGTAATGCCGCCCGGGCCATGATGTTTGCACTGGGCTGTATTCAGTCTTTGCGCTGCAACACCAACACCTGCCCTACCGGCATTGCTACTCAGGATCCGAAACTGGGCAAGGCAGTTAACATCAGAGAAAAACATGTGCGGGTGGCTAACTACCACGGTGCGACCGTTGAGAGCATGCTGGAAATTCTGGGGGCGATGGGCCTCAGCCACCCTGATCAGCTACAGCCGGAACAGATCTGGCGACGAGTCGAAGATGAACGGGAAAAGAATTACCGGGATCTCTACAACTACCTGGCCCCTGAAGCGCTTCTGGGGGATGACATTCCCCCTGACTACGCCACAGACTGGCACCGGGCAAGCGCACAATACTTCGCCTCCCCGCCCTGAGACCCTGAAAGCCAGTTAACACTTACTCAGCCCCCCCCTGTTCACAGAGAGACACCTGAACAGAGAAGCTATCCACCAAACAGAGATCAATATATGAATGCTTACTCTAGTGACACCGGTACCTACATCAAAAGCCATCTCCTGAGAGCACTGCTGGGAGGCTTCGCCGGTACCCTGGCGTTTACGCTGATGGGAAAATTTATCGCCCCACTGATGATCGGCCGCGCAATGGATGTTGCCGCAATTCTGGCACCGCTGTTTAACGGCTCACATCTGGATGGCATGATCGCCCACTTCGCGCTGGGCACCCTGGCCTTTCCGCTGGCATACCTGATACTGGCAGCCCGCCGCCTGCCCGGACCGGCTCCGATACGTGGTGTGATCTTCCTGTTATTCGTTTACCTGTTCGCGATGACTGTCGTCATGCCACTGATCGGTCAGGGCCTGTTTCTCGACAGCATGCCCCGGGCAATGGTCGCACTGATGGGGCACATGGTATTCGGATTAATTCTGGGAACCGCCGTCGGAAAAGCGGAGTAATACCTGACCGCAACAGCGCCGCTCTGCGCAGTGGCCTGATCACTTACCGGCGGGCTGCTGACTGCCGCCGGTATTCATACACTGAGGTATAAATCCCGCTGAGGCAGATAATGCCGATTCCCAGCCACATCAGCGCATCCGGCAGGTAGGCAAAAAACAGATAGCTGACGGTACAGGCACCGACAATCTCGGTGTAGTTGAACGGTGCCAGTAATGATGCCGGTGCATATTCACAGGCTTTGATAATCAGGAAATGTCCGGCCGCCGCGAACAGCCCCATCAACGCCATAATGCCCCAGCCTTTCAGGTCCGGAGCAACCCAGACAAACGGCACCAGCAGGGTCATCACAGCCAGCCCGACAATAGCGATATACATCAGCCCCATTAACGGTCTGGCCCGCTGTGACATTTGCCGGGTATAGATAATATAAAATGCATAGCAGACACCGGCTGCCAGTGCCCATAAGCTGGAAAACTGAAAATCATCCGCCGCCGGCTGCAGGACAATCAGCACCCCCACAAAGCCCAGCCCTGCGGCACCGGCCCGGCGTAAGTCCAGCCGCTCCCTCAGAATCAGTGGCGAAAACGCCGTGATGATCAGCGGCGCAACGAATAACAGCGCCAGGGAATTAGGAATCGGATTGCTTTGTATCGACAGGAAAAAACACAGGGTACAGGCCAGTAAAAACAGCCCCCGCAGCCCCTGCGAACCGGCACTTTCAGGCCAGCGCCACCAGGCAAGACGCTTCCAGGCCAGCAAGGGTAATAACCAGAGGAAATGAAAAAAGTAACGGGCCCAGACAACTTCCAGCACAGGATAGCTCTGGCCAAGGACCTTGGCACATACATCCAGTAAAGGCACCACCAGCATGCCGGCGATCATCAGTCCTATTCCCAGCATCGGACGTTGCGGTGTATCCATTCTGTTTCCCTGTTATGTGCCATTCGGCAAGCCAATTCACTGAACTACTAAATGACAGTAAAACGCGCTGAATACAACCCTGTTCAGTCAGAATAACTGCTACGCCGCCTCATACACTCACTGATCTGCTCAAATTCAAAATGCCAGAGCAGCTTTTGCAAGATGTCATACATCGCAGAATCATGACGGCGGACCGCCTCAATCATCTGCTGACAATGGGTGAAGTTCATTTGCTGCGACGCCTGCAACAACCCCTGATGTAAATCGTCCGGCAGGGCGTCCAGCTGTGCCTGGCTGATATCATCCGGAAGACTGACGGTTTCACTGCTGGCAATACGTTCAAAAACGTACTCCAGCCGTAACAGCCGGCCCACCAACGATAACAGTTCAAACTCATTGACCGGCTTGCGTAAAAAGGCATCGGCACCGGCTTCAATCGCAACCCGCTCTTCATCTTTAAAGGCGCTGGCGGTGACCAGTATCACCTTCGGTACCCGCAGACGGGCATCCGCCGCTGCAGACTGAATCTGCTGCATGAGCATGATGCCGTCCATTTCCGGCATCCGTTTATCCATCAGTACCAGATCCGGCTGCCAGCTGCGGTACAGTTCCAGTGCCCGGGTCGCATTCCCCACTTCAGCCAGGCGGAACCCCAGCGGCTGCAGGAATGCCTTGAATATGTCCCGGTTACTGGCAACATCATCAACAATCAGAATTTTCGGCACGGGCTGTTCAGCAGCCAGTGCGACGGGCCGGCGATTATACTCACTCAGCCGCCGGGTCTGGTTATCAGCGATATGTACCGGCAGTTCCACCGAGAAACAGCTGCCTTCCCCCAGATGGCTCTGCAGGCGCATTTCCCCTTCCAGTAACTCCAGATACTGACAACAGATTGCCAGGCCAAGCCCGGTGCCGCTGCGGCCGTACTGGCGGCTCGACATGACCGACTGTTCAAAGGGTTCAAAGATGCGTTCCTGTTCCTCCGAACTCAGCCCGACACCGGTATCCACCACCTGAATAATCAGCCGCCCGGTATCTTCTGTCACCGCCTGAAACACCGTCCGGACCGTCACCCCGCCCTGATGGGTAAACTTAATGGCATTGCCAATCAGATTGACCAATAACTGCCGCAACATGCCTTCATCGGTGATCAGAAAGTCCGGCATCTGCGAGTCATTTTCCACCCGGAACAGCAGCCGTTTGGAACGGGCTTTATTGGCAAACATGCTCTCCATATCGCCAATGACTTCACGGATGTTGAAATACGCCAGCTGCGGCTCCAGCCGCCCGGCTTCGATCTTGGACATTTCCAGCACATCATTTATCAGCGCCAGCAGATGGGTGCCCCCGCGGCTGATAGCATCAACGGATTCCCGTTGCTGAAAGCTCAGCCCTTTATCCCGCAGCAGTAATTGCGAATACCCCAGAATGGCATTCATCGGTGTGCGGATTTCATGGGACATATTCGCCAGAAAAACACTCTTGGCCTGATTGGCCGCTTCGGCATTTTCTTTCTCGGCCGCCAGCTCAGCGGTACGCTGTTCCACTTCTTTTTCCAGCTTGTCACCGTAGCTGCTCAGCTCATTCAGCTTACTCTGAATGGAGATACGCATCAGATCGACGCTGCGTGCCAGTTCAACGATCTCGCCGGACCCCCGTAGCACCACCGGGTTATTGAGATCACCGGACGTAATCCGGCTGGCCGCTTCATGCAGCACCATCAGTGGCCGGAGGAAAAACATTTTTAACAGGTAATACAAACCGGTAATGCCCAGCAAAATACACAGGAAGAACACCAGGACCGATATCATCAGCGACTGGGACAGTTTGTTCTCCAGGCCCCGGGCATCTTCTCCCATAAAAATGGTCCCCATATAACTGCCATCTTTGCCCGTAACCGGTATCAGAATATAAATAATGCCATCCCCCAGCAGGGCCGCTCCGCGATACAGGCTTTGCCCGGCGGGCAGCACGCCGGTCACCGTGGCACCGATCTGATTCACATCACTGTGTGCCACCGCGACCCCCTGCTCATCCAGCAGGGAAACAAACTTTACCCCCTGAGCTTCCCCGCTCCGGTATAACTCAATACACCGGATCGTCTGAACCTTGCGGATCCAGTTAAGGTTGTCATTACTTTCCCGTAACTTCTGCATTTCCCGGGGCAGTTCCTGGGTAAAGGTACGTGCATTGTTGGTGGCTTCATTAAGGTAGGCAATGCGCAGTTCATAGAGGTGCAGCCAGGTACTGAGCGCAAAGCTGGCAATGATGATCAGCGCCACCCCCAACAACAGCTTCAGCTTTAAAGAGATCCTTTCCAGCATCTGCACCTCAGTCGTCACTCCGTCCGGAGCCTGATTGCATAATCTGCTCAACCCGGATCACCGCCTGATCCAGTGTGGCGGCAACCGGCGCACCGAAGAAAATCTCATTAAACGCCTGAGAAGCAACTTCACCGGCCCGCGGAAACTCCGCTATGCCGTTCTGGATCGGATCAATATCCCGCTGATTCAGAAGCCAGCGGCTGACGCTGATAAATCCGGGAGCATCAAGGTAATCATAGACGTCAGAATGCCACAGTGACGCTCGCGCGGGCGCATCGTCATGGTGTAACAAGATGGCGGTTTCTTTGGAAGATGCCCACTGCAGGAACAGCCAGGCGGCATTTTTATGCTGACCACTGGCATTAACCGCAAAGCCCCAGGACCAGAGCGATGTGGCTCTGGTCCTCGGCCCCCGGGGCATGGGGGCCGCTTCCCACTTATCCCAGATGACGGATTCTTCCGGGCTGTCCATCTCCGCAAATAAATCGGATGCAGCAATGACAGAGGCCAGACGCCCTTCCTTAAACTGTTCACGGATTTCATGGAAATTTAACATTTGCGCCCCGGGCGGGCTGCCATATCCGGTGACCATATCCCGGTAAACCCGCACGGCATGCTTGGCCTGAGGGCTGTTGAATACCGGCCGCAGTGACTCATCCATCATTGCGCCGCCATAGGCCCGGATAACCGGAATGACCGTCCAGGTGTTCAGGCCGGCACCGGCGCGGGTCCGGGAGGCAAAGGCATACATGTTTTGCATCTCATCCCGTTCCAGCGCCGTCTGCAACGCAATTTTCATCTGTAGCAGTTCTTCATAGGTATCCGGCACGGCCAGCCCGTAGCGCTGAAAAAGATCTTTACGGTAAAAAAACACCGGCGCAAAAAAATCAAACGGCAGCGCCAGCATCTCACCGTTAATGCTGCTCAGAGCAAGACTGCCCGGCGTAATATCGGCCAGATCATACCAGCAGGCATCCGTCAGTTGCGGGTTATCAAAATACGCCTGCAACGGTTCCAGCCAGCCATTGCGGTAAGCTTCCCCCAAATATGAAATGCCGATCGGCACAACATCATAGATACCCGCGCCTGCCGCCAGATCCACCCGGCGAACTGCCCGCATCCGTGCCTGAGGTAAAACGTGAAAGCCAACCTTTATACCGGTGAGTTTTTCAAAATACGGGAGTTTTTTCTCCAGCGCGCGAAACGCCGGCTGAGTATTCGCCAACACGGATAAAGTAGTACCCGAGAACTGCCGCCAGTTAATCTGCGCGTTCAGCCATGGCGAAATATCCGGCGTGGCTGCCCCCGCCGTTGCATACACAGGCAAAGGCAACCCTGCCAGCAGCATACACACTAAAACGGCCCGATGAATGTGCTGCCTGATCCGCACGTTAGTCATGCGCTGGCTGAACACAGTTTCGGCCCTGCCGCTTGGCGTTTAGCAGATGTCCGTCTGCCACACTGACCAGCCGGTTATAACTGTCACCATCCGCCGGATACGCCGACACGCCAATACTGACTGTAATATTTACGTCACAGCTCTCCAGCTGCAGCGGCTGTTCTGACACCCGCTGACGGATACGTCCCGCCACTTGCAGCGCCTGCTCCAGAGGCTCTTCCGGCAGAATTACCACAAACTCCTCACCACCGTAGCGAAACACCGAATCGATTGACCGTATCTGTTCTTTAAGGACCGCCGCCAGCGCACACAGCGCCAGATCACCGGCCATATGACCATAGCAGTCATTGACGGATTTAAAATGATCAACATCAATAATCAGCAGCGCCAGTGAGTGTCCGTGCCGCTCAGAGCGGACGATTTCGTTCTCAACCCGCTCCGCCAGTTGCAGCCGGTTACGCAGCCCGGTAAGCGGGTCATGGTTGGCCAGATAATTCAGGTTTTGCTCGTTGCTTTTGCGTTCAGAAATGTCCGTACTGACCCAGGCATAACGGTCGTCTTCATGGTTCTCGGGATCTATCCGGTAGCCTTTGGTCTGCACCCATTTCATTGAGCCGTCAGGCGATATCAGACGGTAATCCGGCAGGCTGATCATATCCGGTACTTCTCTCACCGCCCGTTCAATACACTGGCGGATCGTCCGTACATCTGCGCTGGCCAGACGGCTCAGCCAGCCCAGCGGTTCAGCACGCAAACGCTCAGCACTTTCCCCCCAGACAGACTCATAAGCAGGGTTCACATAATGCATCTGTTGCCAGTCACCGCTGACAATCCAGTAGACACTGTTGACCCGTTCAATAAGACGGTGAAAGAAGCCCTCCCGGTTCTGCCAGGCCTTATCACGACAGGCTTCCAGAGAACGGCGTAATACTTCGGTCTGCTGCTGCAGGTTCAGATGGTTTTTGATGCGGGCCAGAATTTCGGCTTTTATATAGGGCTTACGGACAAAATCCACCGCGCCGGCCTCCAGACCGCCAACGATTTCATCGCTACCGCACACCGCGCTGATAAAGATAACCGGAATATGCCGGGTGCGATAATCATCCTTAAGCTGACGGCATAACGAAAAACCGTCCATCCCGGGAAGTTTATAATCCAGCACAATTAAATCCGGCAGCGCCTGCCTTAACAGCTCCAGCGCAGTTTCAGCGCTGACACTTACCCTGACATCCAGCCCAAGTTCCGCCAGATACTGGCTTAATAAACGCAGATCATCGTGGTTATCATCGACCACCATCACCTGATGCTTCTGCACTGCCTTCATAAACCCTGAATCCGATAAAAGGGGCGACCGCATTCCCTGAAAAATTATCCGCCTGCCGGCCCTGTACAGACAAACCGCCGGACAGCCATCAACTCTGACAGCCATTCACGGCGGTTAATGCTGCTAATGAAACGCAGGTTCCATCAATCCCTGCATAATTGCGGTGACTAAAGCCTGTTCCCGTGTTTTGGCTTCCAGTTTGTTGCGCACATTGGCCAGATGAAACTCCACGGTCACGGGCTTAATGTTCAGCTGATCTGCTATCTGTACCGTCCGGTACCCCTGCGCCAGCAGGGACAGACAATCCAGTTCTCTGGCGGTGAGCTTAACGGTGCCACCCGCACCGGATTTTTTCGTTTTACGGGCAGCCTTGCTGACCGGCGCATTACCTTTCGCACCGTCAAAATTATCAATGATACCTTCAAGCTGCTTATTAATACGCCGCAGCGACTTATTGCGCAGTTCAAGTTCAGAATATCCCCGGCAGATTTCCAGATGAACTGCTATCCGGGCCAGCACTTCTGCCGACTTCAGCGGCTTTACCAGATAATCCACCGCGCCCAGCTGCAGCCCTCTGACCACATCTTCTGTTTCATTCAGGGCGCTCATATATATAACCGGGATGTCTGCCGTGCGCTCATTCGCTTTTAATTGCCGGCACAGTTCGAAACCGTCCATACCGGGCATTCTTATGTCGAGTAAAATTAAATCTGCTAACTGATTTTCCAGTGCGACAAACGCTTCACTGGCACTCAAAACGGGTCGGACCTGATAATTTTCTGCCTGTAGTAACTGACTCAGAAAACGCAGATCATCTGGCGAGTCATCCACAACCAGAATTTCTTCCACACCACTTAACCGCATACGCATTGCAACCATTCATGTAAACGCTGAACCCGGTGTACTGACCGGCATCCCTGAACGTTCAGCGCCAGAAATCTCCATAACAACCAATGCCATCGCCGTTTAAAACAATTTTTCCTCTGTAAACACTAGAATTAATGTAACCAATAATCTACCTATGAATATCCATAGGCCATTGATCTATAAACCATATAGAAACCAAACACCTGAATAACAGCTGTATAAAGCCGGCCGGAACAGAGGATAAATGCCCCTTGCCAGCCCCACAGGAAACACCCATAGTTAGTTACCCGGAATCAGGATTCGCAGCTACAAATGACTGACGCAATAAACCGAAAAATAATCGCCGCCCTTCAGGAAAATGCCCGCATTTCGTATGCAGAACTGGGCAAACGGGTACACCTGTCAGCCCCGGCGGTGGCAGAAAGAATTCGAAAATTAGAGCAAAGCGGAGTTATTACCGGTTACAGCCTGAAAGTAAATCTGGATAAGCTCGGATATCCTATCGTCGCGCTGGTGCAATGCAAGGTATTCCGTACCAAAGAACGCCAGTTTAAGGCACTGGTACTCAGTTATGATGAGGTTATTGAATGCCAGAATGTCACCGGTGAGCAGGCGTTTCTGGTTAAGCTGGCGGTGGCATCCATGTCACATCTGGATGCCATTCTGGAAGAGTTTTGTGACCTGAGCGATACCAACACCATGATGATATTGTCCACCCCGGTCGAACGGCCTCTGCCCCGAACGTTTTTTAACGCTGAGGCAGAGTCCTGAATCAGCTTTGTGCAGCCAACTGACGTTTGCGTTTTGCCGGCCACTGGCTGACCACCATACCCGCCAGCATCAGGCTGCAGCCGATCAGTTCTTTAATACCGATATGCTCGCCCAGTAACAGCCAGCCACCCAGGACAGCAAACAGTGCTTCCATTGAAAGAATCAGTGCCGTGGTGCTCGGCTCTACTTTACGCTGGGCAATAATCTGCAAGGTACAGGCAATACCGCTGGATGCAATGCCGGCATACAGAAGCGGTAACCAGGCTGCCTGAAAATCCCCCAGCACAGGCGTTTCATAGAGCATTGCCGCACCGGTAGCCCAAACTGCAGCCACCATAAACTGGGTAATCGACAGGCCGATTGCATCAACCTTACGGGACAACCAGCCAATGATAATCACATGTGCCGTCCAGAAAAACGCGCCAATCAGTTCCAGTAAATCTCCGTACCCGATCTTCAGATCCGGGCCGATAGACAGGTAATAAAGACCGATAACCGCCAGCACGACCCCGATCCAGGTATTCATATTGGTGGCCTGTCCGAGAAAGATACCTGCAATCGGCACCAGTACGATATACATGCTGGTAATGAACCCGGCATTACCTGCCGTGGTATACAGCAAACCGATTTGCTGAAAACTGAAACCGGCAAACATCACACTGCCTGCGAGAATACCGCCATACAGCAGCGTTTTGCCCTGCGGCAAACGCTGTTTGCCCATCAGAATCCAGAGCGGCACCAGTGACAGGGCACCCAGAATAAAACGGGCAGCGTTAAAACTGTGCGGGCCCAGGTAATCCATACCGGCACTTTGCGCGACAAAGGCGAATCCCCAGATTGCAGCCACACTGATCAGCAACAAATGTGCAGGGCTGATAAAACTCATTACATCCAACTCCAGATAAGAAACGACAGACAGGCGGCTATTTTAAGCCGCAATCCCCGACACACGACAGGGATTTACTAACGAAGTCACGGCAAAACACTTTAATTAATAAAGTTATCAGCCGCCATCACTTACGATTCGTAAGCCATTCACACTAACCCTCCCGGTTCCGGCGATGTAGCGGTGACAGGCATCATTTCCGGCAGTTTGCCGGTTTTTTCCGGCCCGTCTGCCCCGGCAAGATAAACACTCACAAACACCAATAACAATAATCAGGAATAACCTATGACAAACCGGATCAAAAAATGGCTGTCGATGGGCGCAGTAGCCCTCAGCAGCCTGAGCCTGACCAGCCAGGCAGACACCCTCCGCATCGCCATTGACGGCTCCTACGCCCCCTTTGCTATTGTTGACGCCAGTGGCCAGCTGAGCGGCTTTGATGTGGACATTGCCAATGCCCTCTGTGAAGAAATGCAGGCCGACTGCGAAATCGTTTCCCAGCCCTGGGACGGCATGATTCCCGGCTTAAGGGTAAAGAAATTCGATGCGATTATTTCCTCCATGTCCGTCACAAAAGAACGGGCCAAAGTGGTCGACTTCAGCGACCGTTACTATTCCAATGTGCTGGTCATGCTGGGACCGAAAGACCGTAGTTTCGACATCTCAGACAGCGGCCTGAAGGGGTTCACTGTCGGCGCTTACCGTTCCACCGTTTCCAGCCAGTATCTGGAAGACAACTACAGCGGCACCGTGGATATCAAACTCTACGACACCCAGGAAAATGCCTATCTGGATATGAAATCAGGACGGATTGATTTGCTGGTATCCGATAAATTCCCGGCCTGGGACTGGCTGCAATCAGCCGACGGCCAGGCCTTTGAATTTAAAGGGGCTGATATAGACATTCAGGATAAAGTCGCCATCGCCGTTCGCAAAGGCTCAGCACTGAAACAGGTTTTCAGTGATGCCATCAGCGCCATCGTTGCTGACGGCCGCTACGCCGAAATCAATCGCCGCTACTTCCCTTTCAGCATTTATTAACAGGTATCAAATATGACGTTTCAGGCGGTATCGGTATTGGCTATTCCCCTCGACTTTAACTCCTCCCACCTGACTGGCAGCGCTGCAGCACCGCCGGTGATTCAGGAAGTGCTGCACAACGGCTCGGCTAACCTGAGCAGTGAGTGCGGGGTGGATATTGGCAAAGATACCCGCCTGCAGGATGCAGGCATGCTGGACTGGCCCGATCAGGCAAGTGCATTTAACTGTATCGAGCAGCGGGCCGCTGCCATTCGCCACAGCGGGCACAAGTTGCTTAGCCTGGGAGGCGATCACTCCATCACCTATCCGCTGATCCGGGGATTACAAACCAACAAGAATCCGCTGACGATCCTGCACTTTGACGCCCACCCGGATCTGTACGACGAATTGCTCGGCAACCGCCATTCCCACGCCTGTCCGTTTGCCCGGATCATGGAAGAACAGCTGGCTGACCGGCTGATTCAGGTTGGCATCCGCACCCTCAATGACCACCAGCGTCAGCAAGCGGAAAGATTTGGCGTGGAAGTACACGAAATGCGTCACTGGAAGGGCGTACCGGCACTGGACATTAAAGGGCCGGTCTACATCTCCATCGACCTCGACGCCCTGGACCCGGCCTTTGCACCCGGGGTCTCACACCATGAGCCCGGCGGGCTGGCGGTACGGGATATTCTCAGTATCCTGCAACAGCTGGATGCACCGGTGATCGGGGCGGACATCGTTGAATATAACCCCTCACGGGATATCAACGGCATGACCGCCATGGTCTGTGCAAAACTCTATAAAGAGCTTGCTGCGCTACTGCTCAGGGACTGTCAGAAAAGCTGACCCCGAATCACGGCAGATCGCGCCGGAAAAACTCCCGCAGCACGATCCCGGACTCAGTGCGCTCAACACCTTTGAGCGCACTGATCTTTTCAATAACCGCATCCAGCTCTGCCGCATCATGGGCGCGCACTTCCAGCATCAGATCAACACTGCCACTGACCGTCTCACAGCAATACACCTGAGGAATCCGCTCCAGGCTACCGATAACCGCCGCCTGACAAGGTGCCAGCACGCTGACCGATACGCGGCTGAAAAACTGCGGCCGTGGCAATAACTGCACATTCAGCCGGACACTGTAACCTTCAATCATGCCCCGCTCCTCAAGCCTGCGAATGCGCTCCTGCACCGTCGAACGGGCGAGATTTACTGCCCGGGCAATCTCGGCGGTGGGCAGCCGGGCATTTTGCTGTAACAGCGCCAGAATGTGCTGATCTTTACTGTCAAGTTTCAAACGAATCATCCTTACCGGTCCTGAGCCACCAAGCATCCCCCGGCCCGCCGGTAAATGCAATCGGCAACCGCGGTTTCCATGCCGCGCCCTCATTATTCACCGCTGAGCAACTGACAAAGCTTGACAGCTTGCAGCACAAGCATAAAATAGACAAAATTCAAGTTACAGACAAAGTTCCAGAAAATGACTAACCGCGAACGTCAGCTATTACAATTACTGCAGACAAATCCGCTGATCAGCCAGCAGGAACTGGCAGAAGCACTGGGCATCAGCCGCTCTGCCGTGGCCACCCACCTAACCAACCTGACCGCCAAGGGCGCCATTAAAGGCCGGGGCTATATCCTCAGTGAACGGCGCTATTCAGTGGTCATCGGCGGTGCCAATATGGATATTCTCGGCACCCCCGGTCAGGCGCTGACACCGGGCAGTTCCACCCCGGGCACTGTCAGTTACAGCCCCGGCGGAGTCGGCCGCAATATCGCCGAAAACCTCGCCCGCCTTGGCGAAGACTGCTACCTGATTGCCCCCGTGGGTGATGATCACAGCGGCCGGCAACTCACTGAACTGAGCAGTCAGGCGGGTATCGATACCAGCCAGATGGTGACCATCCCCGGCCATGCCACCTCCAGTTATCTGTCACTGGTGGACGAGCAGGGCGAAATGCAGCAAGCCATTGCCGACATGGCCATTCTTGATGCCTTCGGCCCGGACTACCTGCGCAAACATTTAGGGTTACTGGCCCGGGCTGAATTACTGGTGCTGGATACCAACCTTAAAAACAGCACCCTGGAATGCCTGTTCGGCCAGCTACCGGAGCAGCGTTTTTTTGTTGACTGTGTCTCCAGCAGCAAAGCGCCGAAAATCCGACCGTTTCTGTCCCGCATTCATACCCTGAAGCCCAACCTTGCAGAAGCCGAAGCCATTTCAGGTATTCACGCCGATCCGGCTGATATTTCTGATAGCGCCCTGCAGGCACTCGCGCAATGGTTTCACCGGGAAGGGGTTGAACGCTTATTCATCAGCCTGGCCAGTGAAGGGCTGTTTTACAGCCACCGCAGCGGCGAATCCTGCCGCCAGCGGCTCAACTGTCACACAGTCATTAACAGTAACGGTGCCGGCGATGCCCTGATGGCCGCCCTGTGCCATAGCTGGCTGCAACAGATGCCGGCAGACAAAACCTGCCGCTTTGCGCTGGCCGCCGCCAATCTGGCACTGGCCAGCCAAACCACCATTAATCCGGAGATGTCCCGCCTGAATGTGGCACAGCTCCTGTCCGAATCAATGTAAGAACACGGGAAGAAACATGTCAGCACAACCTGCCAACCTGAAACAGTATCTGGATATCCATCCCGACGTTGCCGCCGCACTGGCTGCCGGCCAGCCCGTTGTAGCGCTGGAATCCACCATTATTTCCCACGGTATGCCGTACCCGCAAAATGTTGAAACCGCTTTAAAAGTGGAACAGACCGTGCGGGAAAACGGTGCACTGCCAGCCACGATTGCCATTATCAATGGCCGTCTGAAAGTCGGCCTGAGCGAAGCAGAAATCACCTATCTGGGTAAAACCGGCAAAGCCGTTATCAAAACCAGCCGCCGGGATATTCCCTTTATCGTTGCCCAGCAACTGGACGGTGCTACCACCGTTGCTTCCACCATGATCATTGCCGCCATGGCCGGTGTCCGTGTGTTCGCCACCGGCGGTATCGGCGGCGTTCACCGGGGCGCTGAAACCACCATGGACGTCTCTGCAGACCTGCAGGAGCTGGCCGGCACTTCAATGGCGGTGGTCTGTGCCGGAGCCAAATCCATTCTGGATATTGGTCTGACGCTGGAATATCTGGAGACCCACGGCGTACCGGTCGTGGGCTACCGGACCGACACCATGCCTGCGTTTTACACCCGTCACAGCCCGTTCGGTGTGGATTATCAGTTGAATGACCCGGCCACCATCGCGAAGGCACTGCAGGCCAAATGGCAGTTAGGGCTGGAAGGCGGCGTCGTTGTTGCCAACCCCATCCCGGAAGCCCACGCACTGGATCAGGCAATGATCGACGGTGTGATTGATAAGGCCCTGCAAGAAATGGATGAACAGGGTGTCAGCGGTAAGGAAAGCACCCCGTTCCTGCTGGCCCGGGTAGCTGAAGTCACCGAAGGCAAAAGCCTGGCGGCCAATATTCAGCTAGTGCTGAACAACGCCCGCCTGGCGGCACAGATTGCAGCGGAATACTGCAGGCTCTGAGCCGGACATGCTGACGGGCTTTCAGTCCAGCAATTCGTCTGCCCTGACCCGCTGACGCTCATTTTCGTAATGGGCGTCAGTCACCTTACCGTACAGATCTTTCACCCGGTACAGGCTGCCAATCACCCCCGGTTTCTCAGTGAACGACATAATCAGCAGTAAACGGTCATCATCACCGGTATTCTCAGTGACCTGATGCAGTGAAAAGCGCCCCAGAAAAAACTGCAGATCACCGGCATTCAGTTCCAGCCGGGTGATCCGGCTGCGGTCGCCACTGAGTACCTTTCTCACCTCGTCATAGCACTCATCCTGCGGAGTTCGCAGGTTCGGCACGTATTCGAAATGGCCACCGGACAGGGCGGGCTTAAGCAGCATGGTGATGGTGAATTCATTGGTATCGTAATGCCAGTTGAACTGCTGGCCGGGTTTGCCCAGATTCACAATCATATTGGAGACCGGATCTTCATAAATGAACAGTTCCGGTTTCCCCAGGCAGTCCGCCAGAAAGGCCGCCAGCGGCTGCCAGTGATACAGAATCCGGGCAGCGGTATCCTCAGTCAGTAAATCCGCGGTGATAAAACCATTGGTACGGGGCAGAAAGACGTTCCGCGGATGGTCCGCCGGCAGGCTGTCGTCGCCGTCACCCAGATACACGTTGCAGTGTTTCTTCGCCGAATAATAGGCCTGATCCTTACGGGCCAGTGCTTCATTCAGCATATCCTGCAAGCCCTGCTCACTGAGGAAGTTTTTAATGACTGCACAGCCATCTTTGGCAAGATCAGCCTGAATATTACTGATCAGATCTGCCCTGAGCGGGCTGTTCAGATCAGCAATGGGATAACGCTGATGATCAATTATCTGTTGCGCGGTTAAGTCAGACATCATTCTGCCTCCGGTAAATCAGTTCACCCTGATACAGCCCTTGATATACACATCGCACATCACTGCCGGACGGACAACAGACTTTTCTTGCAGGCAGCCATCGAAAAAACCGATATCCCGATCTTTCAGACAAAAAAATACCCCGCACTGGCGGGGTATTTCTAAATCCGGTCAGTCAACTTTATCAGCTCTGCCAGTCGGTAATGTGTTTAACTTCAAGGAAGTCTTCCAGCCCCCATACACCGCCTTCACGGCCATTACCGGATTGCTTGTATCCACCGAAAGGGGATGCGCCGGCTGAATCAATGCCGTTGACCCGCACCATACCGCTGCGCAGTTTACGGGCTACCCGCTTGGCCCTTTCCGGGTCCTGCGTCTGAATATAGTTGGTCAGACCGTAATCCGTATCGTTGGCAATGCGGATGGCTTCCTCTTCCGTATCGAACGGAATCATCGTCAGTACCGGCCCGAACACTTCTTCCCGGGCAATGCGCATGTCATTATTCACATCGGCAAAGATCGTCGGTTTTACAAAGTACCCCTGCTCCAGACCTTCAGGCTTGCCAGTACCGCCGGCAATCAACCGGGCACCTTCATCAATGCCGACCTGAATCAGCTCCTGAATTTTGTTGTACTGCATTTCACTGACCACCGGGCCAATGTGCTTACCCGGCAATGCCGGATCGGCAATCTCAGTGGCCGCAGCTGCCGCAGTGGCCTCTGCCACCGCCTGATCGTATACCGAACGCTCCACCAGCATCCGGGTCGGTGCGTTACAGGACTGTCCGGTGTTGTTGAAGCAATGGAAGGTACCGCGTTTCACCGCTTTGGCATCGGCATCAGCAAAGACGATGTTGGCACCTTTACCGCCCAGTTCCAGCGTCACCCGCTTCACAGTATCTGCTGCGGCTTTACTGATCAGCGCGCCTGCGCGGGTCGATCCTGTAAATGACAGCATGTCCACATCCGGATGGCCGGACAACTGACTGCCAACGCCGACACCGTCGCCGTTCACCATGTTAAAGACACCCGGCGGGAAACCTGCCGCGTCCACCATTTCAGCAAATACAATGGATGACAACGGCGCTACCTC
Source organism: Aliamphritea hakodatensis (assembly GCF_024347195.1). Classification (NCBI taxonomy): domain Bacteria; kingdom Pseudomonadati; phylum Pseudomonadota; class Gammaproteobacteria; order Oceanospirillales; family Oceanospirillaceae; genus Aliamphritea; species Aliamphritea hakodatensis. The sequence goes on along the minus strand of NZ_AP025281.1, from coordinate 377,791 downwards.
GGAAGGCTTCAGTACCACAGTACAGCCAACCGCCAGCGCAGGAATGACTTTCAGGGTGACCTGATTCATCGGCCAGTTCCACGGCGTAATCATGCCGCACACACCAATCGGCTCGTGAATCAGCTGTTCGTTATTGCCCATCGGCTTTTCAAACTCAAAGCTTTCAAATGCTTCGATGAAACCTTCAATGTGTTCACTGCCTGACCCGGCCTGCGCGCGGGTAGCCAGATCAATCGGCGCGCCCATTTCCATGGAAATCGCCGCCGCCATATCATCGTTACGCTTTTCGTATTCACGCAACAATGCCTTAAGCAGGTTCAGGCGTTCTTCTTTCGGGGTTTCAGACCAGCTGTCGAAGGCCTGACGTGCAGCCGCAACCGCCGCATCAGTATCCGCCTGGCTGCCCAGCGAAATAACCGCACAGGGCTCAGCAGTCGCCGGGTTAATGACCTCACAGTCATTCGCCTGGCTGGGCGCCACCCAGGCACCGTTGATGTAAAAATCGCGTTTATGCAACATGGCAGATACTCCTATCGGGGTGTTGACCTGTCGTCAGGGGCCCCTCTTTTAATAATGATTGCCACAGATCATAGAGAAGCAACCTTCAACAGACAAGCCAAAAACACAAAATAATACGCCATTTGCTGTTAATATTTTCAACAAACAAAGATTTTGAAGAAAATATTAATCACTTAAAAATCATTCAGTATACCTTTGCGAATCGCTGCATTAGACTAAATAGGGTGATTTTCTGTCCTTACCCGGCAGTGCTATTATGCCCGGTATCACTGAATCTGAGAGGAATTAACATGTTCGTAATCATGGATATCATGGTGTCTCCGGGTGGCGTTGGCATATCCGTTTCACCGTACGTGGCACACTGCCAGAAAATTTTTCAGGAAGCTGGCCTGAGCCACCAGATGCACAGCTACGGCACTAACGTTGAAGGCGAGTGGGATGATGTGCTGGCCGCCGTTAAGCGTTGCCATGAAGATCTTCACGAGATGGGTGCAGTACGTATCACCAGCCACATGAAACTGGGTACCCGTACCGACAAGGCACAGACTATTCAGGACAAAATCGACAGCGTTAACGAGAAGCTGTAAGACACACTGTCCTGTCAGAGTGACAGGTGATGCATTTCAGGCGTCACCTGTTATTCACAGACATTATTTCCCTTTCGAATCCTGACCGTCTTCCGGTTCTTCTTCAGGTTTATAGAAAAAGTAGTCTTTCACACCGTAAAACACGCTGCCAAGCCCGATCGCGGCAATGATCAGCATGTTCTGCTTGTCATTCAGTTCCGGCAACAAGCCTGAGCCGTCGCCAAAATACCCGTATCCCGCCAGAATCAGCAGAAAAATACCGATAGCAACGTTCTTAATACTTACTTGCTTGATGTCAGAGCTAAGCCAAAACATACAAATACTCCCCCGCTCACTTTGTTGATAACTTCACTGCCTCTGGGTGTACGCAGTTTATCACGGGCCAGAGTAGCAGTTGCAGCATAGCCACAGTGTATAACTACCACCAAAGCGCTAAAAGTCAGCGCCAGCAAAGCAAATTGCGGTATATAGGCTGCTGCCGGGTCAATAAACTGCGGAAACAGCGACAGGAAAAACACGATCGGTTTGGGATTGAGCGCCGTGATCCCCAGGCCTTCAAAAAAACGGCTGCGCACAGAACTGCGACGTCCGACAGACAAATCCGCCACCTGGCCACTGCTGCGCCACAGTTTAATACCCAGATAAATAAGATAAGCGGCTCCCAGATATTTAAGCACCGTAAATGCCAGTGCGGAGGTGGTCAGTAACAGGCCCAGACCCGCCGCCGACAAAACCGCAATCAGCAACATGCCCAGCGCCACACCGGCGATCCCAGGAAAAGCCCCTTTAAAATCATACTGCAGGGTATTTTTCAGCGTCAGCACAATGCCCGGCCCGGGGCTGGCGATTACGGCCGCCGCAATGAGTATAAAAAACAGGTAATTTTCCATCAGTTTCCGGCCTGATTCATGTCAGTTCAGACCATGATACGCCGCCTGCAAGCGAGGCGGCAACCATGGAAAAGGAGGGGGTTATGCCGGATCAGTAATCCGTATAGGTGTTAAAGACAGACTGATCACCGTTGGTTTTGACAGCGTAGACTCTGAAGTCATGCTTTTCAGCACCGTCCATATCCATACCCGGTGTACCGGAAGCCATGCCCGGCACCGTCAGCAGGCGGATATCATTATCGGTTTCCAGCATCCGTTTGATGTCCTGAGCCGGCACGTGTCCCTCAACGATCTTACCGTTGATGGATGCCGTGTGGCAGGACGCCAGATTTTGCGGCACACCGAAGGCCTTTTTCACCGTATTCATTTCTGAATCGGTGATTTCCTTCACTTTGAAGTTATGGTCCTTCAGATGGTCTACCCAGTCTTTACAGCAACCGCAGGTAGTACTGCGGTAAACCGTTATCGGATACGCCGTATTATCGGTACTTTCTTTCCAGAAAGGGTCCGCCGCCTGAGTCACAGCAGTAAAGGACACACTCATTAAAACAGTTACAAACATCAGGGCTGCACGCTGGCCGGCCCGAAAAAAATTCTTCATCATCACTCCAGATCAGGTATGAAAATATACCGGAAAATCTGTTACTGGGTACGACCACTCAACTGATCAATAATCGGGCATTCAACGGATTCATCGCCCTGACACTGTTCAACAATCGGCAGTAAAGCATCGCGCATTGCTTCTAATGCTTCGATCTGCTCGGTGATCTTTTCAATGTGCTCCAGTGCTTTGCTTTTTACCTGTGCACTGGTGCGGTTGGGATCCTGAGCAAGGCGCAGCAAGTCACGGCCCTCTTCCAGCGAGAACCCGAGACTGCGGGTCCGTTTGATAAACTTCAGTTCATCAATGTGTGCCGGCGAGTACGTCCGGTAACCGTTATCAGAACGCTCAGCGGGTGCAACGACACCCTGCTGTTCGTAGTAACGGATTGTCTTGGCGCTAAGTCCGGTGGCCGCTGCGGCCTGAGAAATATTCATACATCAGTATCCACAAACAAAAAATTAACGAGTCTATGTATGGATCTGTATGGGAGGATGATAGATAGGTTCAGCATACCGAAACTGATAGCTTGTCTGATAATCAACCCGCACAAACCCGGCCCGGGACAACGCCAGTACTGTGTTTCCCCCGATCTGTGGTGAGCACCCCGTGCCCATCGCACAGATGCTGTCACAGTAGTCAGCGGTCTCATGCCCGCAGCTGCCATCACAGTCGCTCACCTCCATTGCTATGCCTGTCACAGGCACAGCAGCAGACACCGGCTGTACCGTTGCCAGCCACTGACCCGTCAGGAATATCAGTGTCAGCAACATCAGCAGCCAGTGGCGTTGTGATATAAAGCTGTTATGTATGGATTTAATCATCTGAAAGCAATTTCAGTTATGCTGTTTCTTTTATAGATTCGTTGCTTCCGGCCGGAAAATCAAGGGGAATTTCCGTATTACCCTGCGGTTTTGATGCAGCTCAATATCTCGCTTGACCTTCCCCCCGGGGGAAGCTTTACACTCCCTGCCAAAGAGTCCATCAGTGAAAAACTCCGGAGCATTAACATGGCTACCACCCTTATTCTTGAAGGAGTCCGCTGCGCCGGCTGTGTCGGCAAAATAGAGCGGGGGCTGGCAGAAACGCCCGGCGTCAGCCAGGCCAGGGTTAACTTTCCCCAGCGCCGTCTGCGTGTGGAAGGTAATATCAGTGAAGCGGATCTGATCCACGCGGTCGAAGACATTGGTTTTGGTGCCAAAGTAGATCAGAACAGCCCTGAATACCGTGCCCTGCTGCAGCAACAGGAAGACAAGACCTACCGGCTGCGGCTACGCAGTGCCGCACTGGCGCTGGGTCTGGGCCTGCCGCTGATGCTGATTGGCTGGCTAACCGACAGCATGCGCATCACAACCATGCAGGATCAGCTGATCTGGGCGGCGGTCGGCATGCTGACACTGGCCGTACTGGTGTTCCCCGGCCGACACTTTTTTACCGGCGGCTGGAAAGCTCTTAAGCACCGCAGTGCCACCATGGACTCTCTGGTCGCGCTGGGTACCGGCAGCGCATGGCTATATTCAATGGCTGTGGTGATGTTTCCTGACCTCTTTCCTGACGGTTCCCGCCACGTCTACTTTGAAGCCTCTGCCATGATTGTCGGCCTGATCAATCTGGGCAACGCTATCGAAATCCGTGGCCAGCGCCAGACGTCCAGCGCAGTAGAAAAGCTGCTCAACCTGCAACCCAAACAGGTCCGGCTGATCCGTGAAGGTTCGCCACAGGAAGTACTCCTTGAAGAGGTTCAGGTGGGGGATCATATCCAGCTGCGCCCCGGCGAGCAGATTCCGGTGGATGCCCGGGTTGTCGAAGGCCAGAGTCTGGTGGATGAATCCATGCTCAGCGGGGAGCCGGTTCCGGTCAGCAAAAGCGCCGGCGATCAGGTTATCGCCGGCACCCTGAACCAGACCGGTAGTCTGCTGATCGAAGCGGAAAAAGTAGGCGCTGATACGGTCATCAGCAAAATCATCGACATGGTGCAGCAGGCGCAGGCCAGTAAACCGGAAATTGCCCGGCTGGCGGACAGTATCTCTGCGATTTTTGTCCCCATAGTACTGGTCATCAGCGCGGTAACAGCGCTGCTCTGGTATCTGTTCGGCCCTGAGCCTCAGCTCACCTATATGCTGATTACCGCCACCACGGTACTGGTTATCGCCTGCCCCTGCGCACTGGGGCTCGCCACGCCGATGGCCGTGATGCGGGGCATTGCCAAGGCGGCCGACTACGGCATCCTGATCCGGAACGCGAAAACCCTGCAGAGCGCTGCCGGCGTTGATACGGTAATGCTGGATAAAACCGGCACCCTGACGGAAGGAAAACCCCAGGTAACCCTCACCAGAACCCGCGGGATTAACGACAGCCAGTTACTGCAACTGGCCGCCTCACTGGAACAGCATTCGGAACACCCGCTGGCAGCCGCCATCTGCCAGGCGAATACGACCGAAGTACTGCCGGTGGAAAACTTCAGCGCCGTTGTTGGCCGCGGCGTCACCGGCGAGCAGTCCGGCCGCCAGTTGCATCTTGGCAATGAAGCCTATATGGAGACTCTGGGCATTGAACTGGCAGAGATGTACAGTCTGACCCTGGGTATGGACAGCGCCCAGACGCCGGTATTTCTGGCGGTTGACCACCAACTGGCCGGTATGATCAGTATCAGCGACCCGATTCGTGAAGACAGCCGGGCAGCCGTTGCCCGCCTGCAAAGTCAGGGTTTAAGAGTCATCATGCTGACCGGAGACAATCCTCAGACCGCTCAGGCGGTTGCCACTGCGCTGGAACTGGATGATTTTTATGCCGGTCTGATGCCCGCAGACAAAGCTGAACAGGTAGTGGCATTCCAGAAGATGGGCTGCAAAGTTGCCATGGCCGGAGACGGCATCAATGATGCACCGGCACTGGCCCGCGCAGATGTGGGCCTGGCTATCGGTCAGGGTACGGATATCGCTATCGAAAGCGCCGACATGGTATTGCTGCACAGCTCTGTAGACAGTATCGCGGACGCGGTGGATATCTCCCGGGCAACCCTGCGCAACATCAAACAAAACCTGTTTGCGGCCTTCCTGTATAACACGCTGGGCATTCCGGTGGCCGCCGGTGTGCTGTTCCCGTTCACCGGGATTCTGCTCAGCCCGGTGGTAGCCGGTGCTGCCATGGCCCTGTCATCCATCAGCGTGATCAGTAACGCCAACCGTTTACGGCTGTATAAGCCGGGCAAATAAGCCAGGCTGACTCACGCAGATATCCTGCTGCCACCTTATCCTCTGCGGGGATAAGCGTGGCAGTGAGATTCTTCTGACATTCCTTCAGGACTTATCATCTTTTCCCCAGGCAAACAGCGCTTGCGGATGTTCATCCAGCGCTTGAATACGCTCACGTAACTGGTCGGCAAAATCCTGGGTAATCAGAGAACGGGGTTTGTTGGCCGGATAAATAATCCCCAGCTTTAAGCAGACATCAGAATCAAAACGGCGAAACACCACCTTGCCGGGCTGCGCATAGGAGCAATAACTGGCCGCAGATATCGGGTCCATAATACAAACCCCCAGCCCCCGCTCGATAAACCGCAGGGCGGGAATGAAGAACCGGGTCTGGAGGCGTACGTTCATCCGGTAACCTGAAGACTCAAATAACTGCTGCAGGGCATAATAGGTGGAGTGATCCGGATGCAGGGTAATCATCGGCTCATCGTCCAGATGTTCCGGGGTAATCACCTCATGCACCGCCAGCGGATGATCCGCCGGTAAGGCACACAGGCAGGACAGGGAAAACACCTCTTTATCGATCGCAGAATCCCGCTCCGTCAGTTCCGTCAGACCAATATCATACTGATCTGACGCGACCCACTCACGCACCCCTTCGGATGTCCGGGTTTGCAGAGAGGCCTGAATCTTAGGGTGCTCTTCGAGAAAGTCGGCCACCAGATCCGGTACAAAAAAGTTAGACGGCCCCGGCATACAGCCAATTCGGAGGAACCCGTACTGCTTGTTCTGAATATCCTGAAGAGTCTGGCTGACGTCATTGATGCGCGAGAAAATCGCCTCAATCTCGGCGTATAAGTAATTGGCTTCCGGGGTCGGATACAACCGCTTTTTGCGGCGTTCAAACAACTGGAAACCAATCTGCTTCTCCAGCGAGCTTATCACCATACTGACCGCCGGCTGAGTCCGGTACAGCTGCTTGGCCGCCTGAGAGACAGAGCCGGTGAGCATCACCGCACGAAAAGATTCCATCTGGTTAAGGTTCATCGTCTCTCCTCAGAAGTGCATTAAATTCATACGGCCATCAGCATGGCGGCTTGCAGCAATATCAGTCTATCTGATGGACACTGTCAAAAACAGCCTGAAAATGATGTTTAAAAATACAGAAGCAGTCATCTGCAGAGACCTTTACAAAGCGCATTGCAGACAGCACAGCACAGAAAGCACAGCCCAGCAGAATCAACCGGCAGGTTCAGACAAAAAGATATAACAGGATGGGAATAAAACAGATTTTTTGCAGGAGTATCCGGCAGCCTGTCAGGCTGCCGGACGATGTGCTATGGCTTATTTCTTCACCTTAGCAGCCGCATCTTTCATGATGTCATAAGTGACTTTCATATCAGCAACCCACTCAGGTCCCTGACGGAAGTCGATAACCGCACCGATGTTTTCGTAAGCTTTCATCACCTGAGGGTCTTTCATTACCTTAGTCGTCGCAGCAACCAGCTTATCCACAACTTCCTGAGGTACACCCTTAGGTGCGAAAACGCCGGACCAGCCTTCAAAGCTGCCCTCGATACCGTAGTCTGCAAAAGTAGGCACGCCCGGGAAAGCATCCATCTTCTGGTTCATCACCAGTGCACGGGCACGGTCAGCCTTCACATGAGGGCCGAACGCCGGCGGGAAGGAAACCGCTGAATCAATGTGACCACCGATCACAGATACCATGGATGCTGCAGCACCTTTCGCGTGTACATACTTAACGCTGTAACCGGCCTGGTCAGCAATGATGTTGGCCAGAATGGTGCCGGAAGATGAAGCACCCCATGAACCCTGGGTCAGCTTGTTGGCTTTAGCACCGGCAACGAACTCATCAAAGTTGGTGTACGGGCTGTCTTCTGCAACCACAACCGCCAGCGGCACTGCCGTCATCTTAACAACCGGCTCGAAGCTGCCGAAGTCATAAGGTGTCTTGCTGAAGTTAGGGGTTACCAGCATGTTACCCAGACCGGCATTGATCAGGGTGTAGCCATCATTCTTGGAGTTGGCAACGAAAGACGTCCCCACCACACCGCCACCGCCAGCTTTGTTGATAACAACAACCGGTACGCCCAGCTCTTTCTCAACAGCATCCGCCCAGATACGGGTTGTCAGGTCGGAATCACCACCGGCACCGTAAGGTACAATGACATTAATCGGCTTTTCAGGATATTCCGCCATCGCACCTGCAGAGAAAGAAACCGCTAAAGCACCGGCCAAGGCTAATAAGGTTTTTTTGGTATTTTTCATACTTTATTTCCTAGCGTTATTTTTATTTAAGTAGTGTTTATCCGCACCGGACTGCCCTTAGCTTTAGTCGGTGTGAAGTTTGGGGTTCATAATTCTGGCTAGACAGCTTTTTCCTGTGGGGTTCTGGCGGCCTTATTGCGCATCCGAATGCTCGAATAAACGAAGAAAGCCGACAGGGCGATAAATACCCAGGAGAAAGGTGAAGCAAAGAATAGGTGGTAGTCAGTACCGACAATCGCCAGCGCCTGATCCAGATTCTGTTCAAGGAAGGGCGTCAGAATAAAGCCGATAATGAACACCGCCGGATTCAGCCCGAACACCCGCATGGAGTAGCCCATGATGGTGAAGGCAATCAGGATCAGAATGTCGTTCATATTCTGGCCCGCAGTGAAGGCACCGGTGAAAGCAAATACCGTGACACAGGGGAATATGTAATAACGGCGCAGTGAGGCAATCTTCACAAAGAAGCGGAAACCCGACTTGGCGATCCCCAGCAGGAACAGATCCGTGATCAGGAAGCCGGCGAAAATCGCATAAATGGTTTCAGTGTGTTCGAAGAAGATTAACGGACCCGGCGTTAAACCATGGATCAGGAATGCCCCCATCAGCAGCGCCGCTACGTCATCGCCGGGAATACTCAGGGTCAGCATCGGGATCATACTGGAACCACACACCGCGTTATTGGCAGACTCCGCAGCCGCGATACCTTCAACAGAACCTTTACCGTACTCCTCCGGTTTCTTCGAGGTGCGCTTAGCCTCACCGTACGCGATAAAGGCAGCGGTACTGGAACCCAGGCCCGGTAATGCACCGATGAATGTGCCGATGCCGCTGGACTTCAGGATCGTCCGGAAGACAGAACGGAACTCCTTAAAGCTGATGCGGTTATCAGCCGGATCAGGCGAGTGCGTAATCATCATCTCATGATGCGGCACCCGGCGCCGGCGAATCACATTGATCACCTCCGGCATCACCAGAATACCGATCAGCATCGGCGTGAAGGTGAAGCCTGCCATCAGTTCGGTATAGCCAAAGGTAAAGCGGGAAGCACCGGTAATCGTGGACATCCCCACCATCGCAAACAGCATCCCTAAGCAGCAGGACAGCAAGCCACGGGGAATAGACTCACCCGCAAGCGTGCCGATAACGGTAAAGGCAAACAGCAGCAGGAAGACTTTCTCAATGGGGCCGGCCTGCAGGGAAATTGCCGAAATAGGCGCCGCCACAAGGATCAGTACCAGGGTCGCCAGCATCTCCCCGGATACCGAAGAAAACAGCGATATATCCAGCGCCTTACCGGCCTTACCGGCCTTCGTCAGCGCGTTACCATCCACCGCGGTTAAAAAGGACGCGGCCGCACCCGGCGTATTGATCAGAATGGCTGAAATAGACCCGCCATAGATACCGGCCTTATACACCGCCAGCAACATCGTGATACCGATAATAGGATCAACATAAAAGGTCAGCGGCAGAATAATGGCGATGGCCATGATGCCGGAAATACCGGGAATCGCGCCGAAAATAATACCGATGATGACACCGGCGATAATACCGAGAATCGGGCCGACAGAAAGAATTGCCCCAAAGCCACTAATAATATTGTCAAACATTACAACACCCCTTACTTACAGCGACCAGGTGGGCAGAAACACCCGCAGGAACTGACTGGAACCATAGAAAATCAGGATCGGTGTAATCACCGAAACGGCCGTCATTGGGATCCAGTTACGGCCACCCAGCAGCAGCGCAACGCTGAACATGACAAAAGGAGTCGTCACCAGAAATCCGAAGACAGGCACCAGCAACCAGTAAGCAATGAAAATACCGATATAGATAAAGATGCCGCCGTAACCATTGGTCACGATGAGTTCTTTATCTTCCATCTCTTTGCGCTGAAGCAGATTTTTAAGAGACTGAATACCGATAGTGGCGGAGAAAAGGATGATCAGTACTGCAACAATGCGGGGCAGGAACATCGAACCTAAGTCCGTTTCGGCGCCGCCTTCCACCAGCTGATCGCTGGTCAGTATGATCAGGGAAATTATAATGAGTACGGTCGCAAGTACGACATCGACTTTACGTCTGTCCATTGGTCCTCCGAATTTTTATTGTTATATGCCTCGGTAATTTTAAGGACGGGCATTTATTTAATTATTGGCGCTTTTCTGACATCCGCTGTGTCGTTGTAAATCTCTCAGTAACAGTGGACTGACGGGTAACAAACCCTGAAATCCTGTTATGTATGTTCCCTGGTAACAATGCGCGATTATTAACCAGTCTAATTCAACCGTTCATAGATACAAATCGAAAATATATTTGATTATATAAATTCTGCTTATGTTTTTAGTCTCTGCAAAATTAAGCAGTTTTATATGGCTGATACACGCCGGAATCCCCGGATAAACGGCTCTGGCTGCCGGCATCCGGCGTATATCCAGTATCAGCTTGCCGACAACTCATCTACCGGTTCAGCCGTAAGCGATACCGGTAACACGCTCTACAGCCCGGAAACGGGTGCATTATTAAAATATAAATAAAACTGATGAAATCTTAAAAAAATACGATTTGCGATTATAAAGATTGCCGCAAATAATAAGTTCGTGAAGGTTTAGGCCCAACTAAAAGCAGGCCAAAAATAACAATAAGTGCAAAACCAAAACGCTAAATTTCAGCTGCCGGTATATCCAGTCCCACTTAAATTTAAGTCGTGACGTCCCTTGCCCTTGTCATTTTAAAACCTTAAGTGTCCGCCTGAGCCGGGGGTTCCCGCGGGTGTTCACTGTCGATGCTCACTGCAGACCAGCAGGCTTTTTACAGCCCGCCTGCAGCGGGTTAATTCCAGAGACGATAAGACTATTTAGGGCCTGTCTTTCAGCGGGTTACGTGATTATGCAAGATTCTCAGATTGGCATTATTGGCGCCGGCGTCGTGGGTTTATCAACGGCGTTATGGCTGCAAAAAGCAGGTTACCAGGTCACCCTTATCGACAAAGAATTACCGGGCATGGGGGCATCTTTTGGTAACGCAGGCCTGTTTGCCGACTATGCACGCTTACCCTTTGCACGCTTTTCCATGATGCGGAAAATGCCGGGGCTGCTCATGGACAGCTCCAGCCCGCTTTCAATGCACAGCAACTATATCCCTAAACTGCTTCCGTATGGCTGGCGGTTTTTCAAAGCCTGTTTCGCCGACAATTATGCCAAAGGCAAGATCGCCTTATCCCAGTTACACCAGCACACCGTACAGGCCGATGAAACCCTGCTCAGAATCAGCGGTGCGCAGGATCTGATCAAAGCGCAAGGCTGTCTGGGGCTGTTTGCTGATCAGCAGGACTTTCAGAACGCCCAGCAGGGAGACCTGCTTGAACGCCGGCAGCAAGGGGTTAACCTTGAATTTCTGAATGCCGGACAGGTAGCAGATCTGGAACCGGATCTGGCGGCCTTTCATGCCGGCGGTGTCTTCTATCCGGATACCCGCTTTACCGTCAGCCCGCTGGGCCTGTGCCGCCGTTATGCGGAGCACTTTACGGGCAATGGCGGTAAAATCCTACGCGATCAGGCCTTATCAGTTACACCGAAAATTCCCGGAGTCAGTGTAAAGCTGACAGATGAAACCCTTGAATTCGATCATCTGGTTATCTGTGCCGGCGTGGCATCCAAAGAACTGCTAACGCCGCTGGGGGTTAAAATGCCGATGGTCAGCGAGCGGGGCTATCATTTAACGCTGGATCTTGGTGAAAAACAGCTGCAGCGTCCGGTCGGCTGGCTGGACAAATCCGTATTCCTGACACCGATGGCCGGTGGTGTCCGGCTCGCCGGGACTGCTGAATTTGCTGCCGCCGATGCACCGCTGGATGAATCCAAGGCGCAAACCATGCTGGAACACGCCAAGGTCATGCTGGGCGAAACGCCACACATCACATCCACCTGGGTCGGCAGCCGGCCTTCAACACCGGACTCGTTGCCGGTCATCGGCCCGCTGCAACGTTATCCACAGATCAGTCTGGGCTTCGGCCACGGCCATCTGGGGCTGACTTTCGGCGCGGTAACCGGTCAGCTGATATCCTGTGCGATACAGGGCGAACCCGGCGCTGTAGACCTTACGCCTTTTGCACCTGAGCGCTTCAACTGACAGCAATGGGCTAACTGGATCCGGCGGTGATCACAGGCAGTGCATAAACTTTATTTCGTACAACACCATTAACTAAAAGGTATCACTATGATTTTACAGGGTGGCTATAACATCTGTGACGTTCCTGTCGGGGTCATCTCCCTGGAATCTTACTTTCCCAAACCAAACGGGCACATCAAACACCCTGCCTGTTTTGATTTCCCGATTCTGTATAAAACCGTTAAAGGTGCAACGATTGACCGCTTAATCCGCGAGCGGGACCCGGAACTGCTGAAACCTTTTATTGACGCGGCCAAAGAGCTGGAAAGCGAAGGCGTTAAAGCGATTACCGGCAGCTGCGGTTTCCTGGCACTGCACCAGAAAGCACTGGCTGATGCGGTTAACATTCCGGTATTCATGTCCAGCCTGATTCAGGTGCCTCTGGTATCGCGCATGCTCAGATCTGATCAGAAAGTCGGCGTTGTGGTTGCGAACAGCGACGCCCTGACAGCAGATCACCTCACCGGCGTGGGCATCGGGGATGAAGCGATTGTGGTTGCCGGCATGCAGGAACAGACACAGTTCAGTGATGTCATCCTCAAGGCAAAATACAATGATCTTGATATGGCATTATTCGAACAGGAATTATGCGCCGTCGTTGAAAACATGCTGAACAACAATCCGGATGTAGGCTCAATTGTGCTGGAATGTACCGACCTGTCGCATTTCGCACCGGCCTTACAAAAGCGCTTTGCACTGCCGGTATTCGACCTGACCAGCCTGACCCGGATGGTGGCTGCCACCGTCAACCGGACCATTGCCTGACGGCAGTCCTCCCTTATGCTTCAAGTATTAAGAGCAGTTCATCTGCTCTTTTTTTTGGCAAAAAAAAACCTCTGCCCAAACCGGGAGAGGTTTATTACACATGTTAATACACAAGGTAAAAAAGTTGGCAACGTATCCCTACGCTGCCTGAGCCAAAACTGGTCTCGAAGAAAGCGTGACCAATGGGTTTTGTCACGCTCTCCAAGCTTTTTGCAAGCTTACATGTTTGGATAGTTAGGACCGCCGCCCCCTTCAGGGGTTACCCAGGTAATGTTCTGGGCAGGGTCTTTAATGTCGCAAGTCTTACAGTGAACGCAGTTCTGCGAGTTAATCTGGAAGCGCTGTGAGCCGTCATCGTCTTCAACGATTTCGTAAACACCCGCCGGGCAGAAACGCTGCGCAGGTTCCGCAAACTTCTGCAGGTTAGATGTCATCGGAATAGACGCATCGGTCAGCTTCAGGTGGCATGGCTGATTTTCTTCGTGGTTCGTGAACGACAGGAACACAGAAGAAGACTTATCAAAGCTGATGACACCGTCCGGCTTAGGATATTCAATCACCGGGCACTCGCTGGCCGGCTTCATTTCTGCATAGTCAGGCTTGTTGTCGTGCAGGGTAACCGGAATGCTGAACAGGTTCTGATCGATGAAGTTGAACGCACCGCCCAGAATCGTACCGAACTTGTGCATCGCAGGGCCGAAGTTACGGCTCTTATACAGCTCCTGGTACAACCATGAATCGTTGAAGTTCTCAGCGTAAGCAGTCAGATCACGACCGCCTTCATCACCGGCGCTCAGGGCATCAAACAGGGTCTCGGCAGCAATCATGCCGGACTTCATTGCGGTGTGCGTACCCTTGATCTTGGAGAAGTTCAGAGTACCGGCATCACAACCCAGCAGCAGCGCGCCTGGCATGGTCATTTTCGGCAGGGAGTTCAGGCCACCCTTAGCAATCGCACGTGCACCGTAAGACACACGGGTACCGCCTTCCAGATACTGTTTCAGTTCCGGATGGTGCTTCATACGCTGGAATTCATCGAACGGGCTCAGGTGCGGGTTCGAGTAGTTCAGGTCGGTAATCAGACCCACAACCACCTGGTTGTTATCCGTGTGATACAGGAAGAAACCGCCGCTGGCATCTGTCAGTGGCCAGCCGGCACCGTGCACAACCAGACCTGGCTGATGTTTAGCCGGGTCAATGTCCCACAGCTCTTTAATGCCGATACCGTAGTGCTGGGCATCTTTACCTTCGTCCAGGTTGAACTTGGCAATCAGTTCTTTACCCAGGTGACCGCGGCAACCTTCAGTGAAGATGGTGTACTTGGCCAGCAGGTCCATGCCCGGCATGTAAGAATCTTTCTGACCGCCTTCTTCATCCAGGCCCATATCACCGGTACCGATACCGGCAACACGGCCGTCATCGCCGTAAATGACGTTGGCAGCAGGGAAGCCCGGGAATACTTCAACACCCAGCTGTTCAGCCTGCTCACCCAACCAGCGGCAAAGGTTACCAACGCTGGCAATGTAGTTGCCTTCGTTGTGCATGGTTTTTGGAACCAGTGCGTTAGGAATTTTCTTGGCATTTTCAGCATCTTTCAGCATGAAAATCTGGTCTTCGGTGACCGCTGTGTTCAGCGGAGCGCCCTGCTCTTTCCAGTCCGGGAACAGTTCGTTCAGTGCGCGGGGTTCAACCACCGCACCGGACAGAATATGAGCACCGACTTCGGAACCTTTCTCGACCACACAGACGGTCAGTTCCTGCTCTTTCTCATTGGCCAGTTGCATCAGTCGGCAAGCGGTGGACAGACCTGCAGGTCCGGCACCGACGATGACGACGTCAAATTCCATGGATTCGCGTTCCATTACTCACTACCTCTATTAAGCTGGTTGGCTCTTTTATTGTTTATTATTTGCTTCCGCAAAAGGCCTTATCCACAGGGATAAAGCCAGCATTTTGGAAAGCGGTATTATTTACGACTTTTCACTCTCAGGTACATACTAAAAACGACACATCGTAGCCGCAATAAGACCAGTGTCCAATATTTAGCCAAATGCGTCGTCAAAGGTCGCGTTTTAACACTCGATTACGTTAACCGCCAGACCACCCTGCGAGGTTTCTTTATATTTACTCTGCATGTCGGCACCGGTATCCCGCATCGTCTTGATTACTTTATCAAGGCTGACGAAGTGTTCACCATCACCATTCAGGGCTATACGGCTGGCGTTAATCGCTTTAATGGACGCCATGGCGTTACGCTCAATACAGGGCACCTGCACCAGACCGGCAATCGGATCGCAGGTCAGCCCCAGATTATGTTCCATGCCGATTTCAGCCGCGTTCTCAATCTGCTCAGGGGTACCGCCGGATACTGCCGCCAAACCGGCCGCTGCCATCGCACAGGCTGAACCTACCTCACCCTGACAACCCACTTCTGCACCGGAAATCGACGCGTTGCGCTTACATAACATGCCCACCGCTGCAGCGGTCAGCATGAAGCGCACCACACCGCTCTCACTGCCGGAGTAATAGAAGCGCATGTAATAATGCAGCACAGCAGGCACAATGCCCGCCGCCCCGTTGGTCGGCGCGGTGACAACCCGGCCACCGGCAGCGTTTTCTTCATTCACCGCCAGCGCGTACAGATTCACCCAGTCCAGCGCGGACAGCGGATCACGCAAGGCAGCTTCCGGACGGCCCATCAGTTTTTTATAGAGCTCAGGGGCGCGACGCTTAACATCCAGACCACCGGGTAAAGTACCTTCGATGTCACAGCCACGTTGCACACAGGCCTGCATCACATGCCAGATATCCAGCAAGCCCTGACGGACATCATCAGCGCTGCGGTACACAGTCTCATTGGCCATCATAATTTCACTGATCGACAAACCACTGGATTTACAGTGGCCCAGCAACTGCTCCATGGTTTCGAACGGATACGGCAATACGGTATCGTCATCGTCATGGACCGCCTGTTCTGCAGACTCAATTTCATCTTCATCCACAACAAAACCGCCGCCCACCGAGAAATATTCCCGGGTATACAGGCAGATGCCGGCTGCATCACGGGCACTGAAACGCATACCGTTCGGATGCTGTGGCAGAGGCGCAAAGATGTATAGCAGGTCATTGTCTTCGACAAAACTGATCTCATGCTCGCCATCCAGTGACAGCTTTGCCTGCTGCTTAATTTCATCCAGCCGGGGCTGCATATACGCAGGATCAATGGTCTCCGGGGCCTGACCTTCCAGACCCAGAATCACCGCCGGTCCTGAACCGTGGCCCACCCCGGTCGCACCGAGTGAACCGAACAGTTCAATTTTCACACCGCTGACCTGTTGCAGGCAGCCGCGTTCACGCAGCTTAGCCACAAAGTCCAGTGCAGCACGCATTGGCCCCACAGTATGTGAACTGGACGGTCCGATACCAATTTTAAACAGATCAAAAACGCTGATATTCATCTTTTTGCCCTCCGGTATTCAGGCCCTCACCGCCTGAATACCCTGCCCGTAAGTGGCTTATCGCTTAGCGGTAAACCGGATGTTCTGCGCACAGCGCCAGAACTTTATTTTTTACATCATCGATAACCGCCTGGTTATCCATGTCTTCCAGTACATCGCAGATCCAGCCAGTCAGCTGACGACAGTCATCCACGCTGAAACCACGGCTGGTGACCGCCGGCGTACCGATCCGCAGACCGCTGGTAACAAAGGGTGACTGAGGATCATTCGGTACCGAGTTTTTATTCACGGTAATGTTGGCCCGGCCCAGTGCAGCATCGGCGTCTTTGCCGGTGATGCCCTGTCTGATCAGACTTAATAAGAATAGATGATCATCGGTACCGCCGGAGACAACATCGTAACCGCGCTCGATAAACACCTCAGCCATGGCACGGGCGTTATCGAGAACCTGCTGCTGATAATCCCTGAATTCAGGCGCCAGTGCTTCTTTGAATGCGACCGCTTTTGCAGCGATGATATGCATCAGCGGGCCGCCCTGGCCACCCGGGAATACCGCACTGTTCAGTTTTTTCTCAATCTCCGCATTCTCACGGGCAATGATCAGACCGCCACGGGGGCCACGCAGGGTTTTGTGAGTCGTCGTGGTGACAACATCCGCCACCGGTACCGGGTTCGGATACAGACCTGCCGCCACCAGACCGGCCACGTGTGCCATGTCCACAAACAGATAAGCACCTACCGCATCCGCGATGTCGCGGAACTTCTGCCAGTCGATGATCCGGGAGTACGCAGAGAAACCGGCGACGATCATCTTTGGCTGATGCTCTTTCGCCAGACGCTCAACTTCTGCGTAATCAATCTCACCGGCATCGTTCAGGCCATACTGAACGGCGTTATAGATCTTACCGGAGAAGCTCACCTTGGAACCGTGGGTCAGGTGGCCGCCATGGGCCAGGCTCATACCCAGCACCGTATCACCCGGTTCACACAGCGCCATGTAGACAGCAGAGTTAGCCTGAGAGCCGGAGTGCGGCTGTACGTTTGCATAATCGGCACCGAACAGTGCTTTAGCACGGTCAATTGCCAGTTGCTCAACCACATCAACGTGCTCACAACCACCGTAATAACGCTTGCCCGGATAGCCTTCCGCATACTTGTTGGTCAGGCCTGAACCCTGTGCCTGCATAACCAGCGGGCTGGTGTAGTTTTCAGATGCAATCAGCTCAACGTGTTCTTCCTGGCGGGCTTCTTCAGCCTGCATTGCGGTCCACAGCTCTGCATCAAAGGCATCGATACGGTCTTGTTTATTAAACATATTTTTCTTACCTCTTGCCGGTAAACAGGCACCGGCAACTAAACAGGCCCGGCAAAACCGGGCCCGGAATCAATTCAAAAAAGGGGTTACTTCAGTGACGCAAGAAACGCGTCCACACCGGCCTGAGAGACGATCTCATCCTGGTCCGGGGTACCGGAACTGCAGCCAACACCGCCAACAATGTGCTCACCGGCAAAAATCGGTACACCGCCGGCAACAATGGAAAAACGGCCCTGGTTACTGGTGTTAATACCGAACGCAGGTTTACCCGGCACGCTTACTTCACCGTATTCACGGGTGGACTTACGGGCAGCGGAGGCGGTAAAAGACTTACCCATCGAGATATCGATACTGGTAATGCGGGCATTATCCATACGCTGGAACATCAGCAGGTTGCCACTGTCATCGGTAATGGCAATGTCCATATCAACGTTAATTTCTTCTGCTTTTGCAACGCAGGCTTGCATGATCAGTTGCGCATCTTGCAACGTCAGCTTCGGCATCATTCTCATTTGATTCACCATATTAAGTTTGTTTGAAAAACATCATAACCGGGTTTTGACGTCCGGTATCGTTTTTCACTACATTTGTTATTTTTTCGGTGCCCTAATATGAAATCTGCGTACCAGTTGTAACCTACCGGCAGATTCCGCAATGCGTGACAAAACGCTGATTCCCGGGCCAGCCTGCGGGATCACCGCAGGTGCCCGGAGCGCTCAGCTATGAGCGCCGCGACGGTAGAACAAACTCCAGCCCTTTACAGGACTCTCTCCAGAGTTTGCTCAAACTTGGCAACAGCTGCATCAACATCGTACAGCTTGTCCAGGCCGAACAGCCCCAGACGGAAGGTCTGGAAATCTGCCGGTTCATCACACTGCAGGGGTACGCCCGCAGCGATCTGCATACCTTCAGCAGCAAACTTGCTGCCATTCTGGAATCCGGCATCGCCGGTATAGCTAACCACCACACCCGGTGCCTGGAAGCCTTCCGCAGCAACGCTCTTAATGCCTTTGCTGACCAGCAGCGCGCGGACCTTGTCACCCAGCTCTTGCTGAGCAGCACAGACTTTATCGAAACCGTACTCTTCAGTTTCCTTCATTACCTGGGCAAAAGCGGCCAGTGAATCGGTCGGCATCGTCGCGTGATACGCGTGTGCACCGCCTTCATAGGCATTCATGATTTGCAGCCATTTTTTCAGATCACAGGCAAAGCTGTTGCTTTCAGTGGTTTCCAGTACCGCCAGCGCGCGCTGGTTCATCATCACCAGACCGCAGCAAGGGGAACCGCTCCAGCCTTTCTGTGGCGCACTGATCAGGACATCAACACCCTGAGCTTTCATATCGACCCAGATGGCACCGGACGCAATACAGTCCAGCACGAACAGACCACCGACAGCATGTACGGCTTCAGCGACAGCCTGAATGTAATCAGACGGCAGGATCATGCCAGAAGAGGTTTCTACATGAGGTGCAAATACTACGTCCGGCTTTTCAGCATGAATCGCAGCCACAACCTCATCAATCGGTGCCGGTGCGAAAGGCGCCTGGCTACCTTCTTCAGTCTGACGGGCTTTCATCACTGTACAGCTGGATGGCAGGTCAGCCATTTCAAAAATCTGCGTCCAGCGGAAGCTGAACCAACCGTTACGGATAACCAGCGCTTTCTTATTGTTAGCAAACTGGCGGGCAACCGCTTCCATACCGAACGTACCACTACCGGGTACCACAGCAACAGCGTCAGCCTGATAAACAGATTTCAGAGTGCGGGAAATATCATTCATCACGCTCTGGAAAGATTTGGACATGTGGTTCAGGGAACGGTCGGTATAAACCACGGAATATTCAAGCAGACCGTTAGGATCTACCGGAGATGAAATATTAGTCATTATTATGCTCTTCGTGAAATTTGTAATTATTTTTTCACGATGCTGCCTTAAGACTTTTTAAAAGGCAAGCTTCGTAAACAAAAAATGTATATTTTTTGTACCGGCGCGACTAATACCAATCTTCATATAGTGAATAGCGCCAGCCTACAGACTAACCGAATCGTCTCAGCCAAAAATGCGTAATATCGCCGCATTTTAGACAAATATCGACACAGATAAGGCCAACTTATCGACCTGTCTGGTTCCAGAAAAGCATTCCGGGCCTCTCACATTATCGTTTTCACGATAAGAAATTTTTCTTGCATAACAGAATTTACGTTTTAGGCCCGCTTTTTGCTTTATTCCCTTTGCCAGTTTTTAACTTCGACCTGCACGCCCGGTTGAAATGAACGAACTAACGGCAGCCACAGGCGACGCCGACAGTTGGGCTATCAGCCGGCACAGGTTATCCACACAGGAGTAAGCGATACGACGATTTTGACAGCAGCAGTTATTTAACATTGAAAATCAACGCATTAGGCCATTGTCGGTAAGGTTTACAGACTTACTGCACAAACAGGCAGGCGCCCCTTTGCAGCCAGAAAACTGACTGCAGCAGTATGTCACGCGCCGGTTGACATTTTCAGTGCACAGTTTCGAGCCAGGGTATCTGCGTTTTCAGATGTCACAGACCCCCTTTGCCCGAAGAAATGGGAACAGTTGAATCTGTCGGCAAACGGCCGGCAAGCATTCCGTTTCCCAGGGGTATGCTCGTCCGGCGTCTGGCCTGCAGGCAGTTTTCCGCTATCAGAGACATTTGATGGCACAGGGGGACTGACGCGCTAAATGAAGGGAACCAGGGAGTAATGGTGACCGCCATAAGGCTGACAGCGACGACCGGAACGGGTGCTATTTTCAGCACGACACGGAGTATGACAATGATCATCGACACCAGTTACATCAACCTGAGTGCAAGTCATGAAAAGACCGAATCCCGCAGCTTCAGCGCATCACTGAGCAGTGAGCTGCAGTTCGGCAAACTATTTCTCGATGCAAAAGACTTCCTGGAGTCCGTTAACCAGACCAGCCCGCCGGCAACCACAGATGACAACCCGGCAGATGATGCCGACCAGAATACGACCCCGTCGATTCTGATTATGACCGACGAAGGCTTTCGCTTTCGTGACCCGGCAGAGCAACAGCAGGTTACCGACCAGCAACAGTTAGCAAAGGACAGACTGTTTCAGGGCTTGCTGCAGGCTGTCAGTGGCCAGCGGGTGACCGCCACAACAGATAACAGCGACATCATGGCGCTGATCAGCCAGGTGAAGCAGGCGGATGCCAGCGAATTGCCTGACATGCCTGAGATGCAGCCCACTAAACTTGAGGTGACGGTCAAAATGAAAGAGACCGTTTCTGAATATGAATGCACGGAGTTTTCCAGCTGCGGTATCGTCAAAACCGCCGATGGCCGTGAATTCAACCTTTCCATGCAGCTGAAGATGGAACGCAGCTACACCGAAACACGGGAATTTGAAATGACTCAGGAAGTCACCTTTGCAGACCCGCTGATTATCAACTTCCAGGGGGAAGCCGCCGACCTGAGCGACGAGAAATACAGTTTCGATCTGGATACCGACGGTGATGCTGAAATGATCAGCTATCTGAACGGCAACAGCGCCATGCTGGCGCTGGATAAAAACAACGACGGCGTCATTAACGACGGCACCGAGCTGTTCGGCGCCCGCAGCGGTGACGGTTTTGCCGACCTTGCCCAGTACGATGAAGACGGCAACGGCTACATCGATGAAAACGACAGTATCTTCGACAGCCTCCAGCTGTGGACCAAAACCACCTCTGAAGACAAGCTCGAATCACTGGCAGACCGGGGTATCGGAGCTATTTATCTGGGATCAGCCGACACCCCGTTCGACATTAAAGGCAGTGATAACCAGACCAATGGCCGGGTACGGGCCACCGGCTTTTATCTGACGGAAGCGGGGGACTCCGGCTCGGTTCAGCAAGTTGACATGGTCGTCTGACCGGTCTGCGGCTCCCCTGCCATCCCCCCAGTCCGGCAGTGGGAGCCGCCTTGCCTATATGGCAGAATTCTGCGTACACTGAGATCAGGTTTTCGAGATTCCCTGACCTGAGGAGACACAGATGTCTGATCATGTATATAAGAAAGTAGAAGTTGTCGGCTCGTCCAAAACCAGCATTGAAGACGCCATTGAAAACGCGCTGGCCGAATGTAACAAAACCCTCAGTCACCTGGACTGGTTCGAAGTCACCGAAACCCGCGGGCACATCGTTGACGGTAAAGTTGGCCACTATCAGGTAACCCTCAAAGTAGGCTACCGGCTCTGAGCCCATTTCTCAGCCCGGATCAGCAAAGGAACGCTATGAAAGACTATCAGCCCATTCAGTGTGAACTGCACGACGGTTATGAACTGGCCTGCATGCGCCGGGCCGAGCATATCGTCAGTTGGCATGATGATGCCGGAGAACACATCGAAACACTCCGCTTTATGGACATTGAAGTCAGTAACAGCGAAGAGTATCTGATCGCCGACACGCCGGACGGCGAAAAGCGCCGCATCCGTCTCGACCTGATCAGCTCTTCCCTGCCCTATTAGACGGTCCGCTCAACCAGGCCCTGTTAAAAGGCCCTGTTAGAAAGCATCCAAAAAAATCCCCGCACGCAGCGGGGATTTTTAATAACACTCACCGGCTTACATAAACCCGTGATAAGCCACCAGCGCAACCGCCAGGCCCCACATCAGCGGATGGATCTCACTCTGCTTGCCCGTCAGCATACGGATCAGCACAAAAGCAATCACACCCAGGGTAATCCCGTGGGCAATTGAATAGGTGAATGGCATCGCAATGATGGTCAGGAAGGCTGGTACGCCATCTTCCAGTTTGGTCCAGTCCATTTCACGGGCTGCAGACATCATCATCGCACCGACAACGATCAGCGCAGGCGCAGTTGCCAGCGCCGGTACCGCGGTAAACAGCGGCGTGAAGAACAGCGATAACAGGAACAGAATGGATACAACCACGGCCGTCAGACCGGTACGGCCACCCTCTTCAATGCCGGTAGCCGATTCAATGTAAGTGGTGACCGTGCTGGTACCCACTAATGCACCGGCAGTCGTACCGGTGGCATCCGCCATGAAGGCACGGTCCGCTCCGGGCAGTTCACCTTTAAGGTTCAGGAAACCGCCTAACCGGCCAACCCCCATCAGGGTACCGGCGGTATCGAAGATATCCACAAACAGAAAGGCGATAACCACGGTAATCAGCGTGGCGTTAAAGATCTGGGAGAAATCCAGCGCCATGAAGGTTTCTTTCGGCAGAGACGGCATGGCAACAATACTCTCAGGCGCCGGTGCCAGACCGGTAAACCAGGCAATCAGCGTCACGGTGACGATACCGATCAGAATTGCACCTTTGACTTCGCGAATCATCAGCGCAGAAATCAGCACGATACCGGCCAGTGCCAACAGCACACCCGGATCATGCAGGTTGCCCAGAGTCACCAGTGTTGCCGGGTGATCCACCGTCAGTTGCGCCCCCTGAAAACCGATAATCGCCAGAAACAGGCCGATACCCGTCATGGTGGCAATCTTAATACACTGGGGAATCGCATTGATCAGTTTGGTACGCACACCGGTCATCGCCAGCGCCATAAAGATCAGACCTTCCAGGAATACCGCCACCAGTGCGATCTGCCAGTCAACGCCCATGCCCTGTACCACCCCGAAGGTGAAATAAGCATTCAGGCCCATACCCGGTGCCAGTGCGAACGGGAAGTTCGCAAAAACCCCCATGATCATGGTGGCGATCGCCGCCGCCAGTGCTGTGGCAATCGCCACGTCGTTGGCAGGCATGCCCGCCAGACTGAGGATCTGCGGGTTCACAAACAGAATATAAGACATGGTCAGGAAGGTGGTAACACCTGCCCGGATCTCGGTTTTAATATCGCTGCCACGTTCAGCGATTTTGAAATAACTCATCAGAGCTTGCATGCTCAGTCATCCTTCTCAGAAATGGAAAATTTTATCGTCGCGGTGAATGGTGTCGCTTAAGGCTGATTATTGTTATTGCCGTCAGTTTGCAGCCGGTTTTATGGTTATTATTACCTGCCCCAAAAGCACTGCCCGAAAAAAGCGGCTAAGGCTATAGGGAGTGCTGTAGAGATACAAGACTGTTGGTCATACCAGATGGTAAAAAATCAGAAAAACTGTCCACATCAAGCTTACAGTGCAAAGGTTATTCACTATAATGTCGTATTCGTTCACCCCTGATACTCTTTCTTTACTGGCACCAGTAACGGCAACTGTCTGACAACAGTCCGCCGGGCAGAGTTGACGCCGGCAGAACCCCATTTTAAAAATTCAGCAGTACCGGGACGATCCCCGGTCAGCAGAAGATAGGCCCGATTATGGTTAACAAAGTATATTTAAGCGCTCAGGAGCTGCTGGAAGATTCATTCCGGCTGGCAATTGAGGTGTACAACAGTGGTTTTCGTCCTGACTTCATCGTCGGTGTCTGGCGCGGGGGTACTCCGGTGGGCATCGCGGTACAGGAACTGCTGGAAACCATGGATGTAAAAACCGACCATATTTCGATCCGTACCTCGTCTTACACCGGGATCGATTCCCGTGCCAAAGAAGTCCGCGTACACGGTCTGGATTATCTGATCCGTAACGTCAACGCGCCGGATTCTCTGCTGATTGTCGATGATGTATTCGATACTGGCCTGAGTGTTGAGGCCGTGATCAAGACGCTGAAAGAAAAAGCCCGTCTGAACACGCCACACGACATCCGCATTGCTACCCCATGGTACAAGCCGGCGAATAACAAGACCGAGGGTCTGGTGCCGGATTACTTCATTCACGAATCTTCCGAATGGCTGGTATTCCCGCACGAACTTCAGGGTCTGACCCGCGAAGAGGCGATTACCAACAAGCCTGGTCTGAAAGAGATCTACGAAGAGTACGGCATGTAATACCCGCTGTACCGCATAAAAAAGGCTGACCCGTTACCGGATCAGCCTTTTTTGTATCTGCTAGCTGTGCCCATAACCTGCTCAGTACCAGCGGTCCGGCATCGACTCCTTTTTAGTCGCGATATATGCCTGCAAAGCCTCATCCACCGCCGGGTCAATCGCCGGTGCCTGATACTCGCTCAGTTGCTTCTTAAACAACTCATGGGCACGTTGCTCAGCGGTTTTACTGCCTTCTATTTCCCACTGCTCAAAGGAATTGGCATCCGCCGTGTTCGACTCATAAAACACATCCGTGTAGTTGGCCATGGTATGAGCCGTTCCCAGGAAGTGCTCATTATGTCCCGTACGCTGGCGGTATGAATCCAGTGCAAAGGCATTTTCATCCAGCGCCATGCCGCCCATCATCTTCGTCATCATGCCCAGTCGGTTGGCATCCAGCATGAACTTCTCAAAGCCCATGGTCAGGCCGCCTTCCAGCCAGCCCGCCGAATGCAGCACAAAGTTAGCACCTGACAGCAGCGCTGGCATCAGCGCATCAGCACTTTCCTGCCCGGCCTGAAAGTCAGACACCTTCGATGACGTAAACGAACCGCCGCAGCGCAGGGGTAAACCGGCCCGGCGGGCCAGCTGGCCAATGGCAAAATACGCCAGACTGGCTTCCGGCTGGCCAAAGGTCGGGGAGCCGTTACGTAACGACATAGTGGTCAGGAAATTTCCGTAGATGACCGGCGCACCCGGACGAACAATCTGGGTCAGAGCAACCCCGACCAGTGATTCAGCGTGCGCCTGGGCGACAGCCCCTGCCGGTGTAACCGGCCCCATAGCGCCCCCGAGCACGAAGGGACAAATCACCATGCCCTGTCCGGCAGCGGCATAGGTGCGGATCACCCGGGTAACATCGCCGTCAAACACCAGGGGCGAAGTCGCGTTGATATTGCCCATCACCACACAGTTGTTATCCACAAACTCTTCACCGAACAGTATCTTCGACATGTCTATCGAATCTGCCGCCCGCTCCGGAGACGTAATTGAGCCAAGATAGGCTTTATCCGAATAACGCATGTGGCTGTAGAGCATATCCAGATGACGCTTATTCACCGGCACATCTACCGGCTCACAAATCGTCCCGCCACTGTGATTCAGATACGGGTTCATATAGGCAAGTTTCACCAGATTCTGAAAATCCTCCAGCGATCCGTAGCGGCGGCCTTTTTCCAGGTCATACACAAATGGTGACCCGTAAGCCGGTACCAGCACCGTATTATTACCGCCGATCTGTACCGTGCGGGCCGGATTTCTTGCATGCTGGGTAAACTCAGCGGGGGCCGTGCTGATCAGCTTACGGATCAGCCCCGGGGGAAAGTGCACAATATCGCCTTTCGCTTCCGCACCGGCGTCAACAAATAAGCGCACGGTTTCCGGGTCATCACGAAACTGAATGCCAAACTCATGCAAAATTATTTCCGCATGCTGCTCAATCGCTTCCAGACCTTCATCGCTGAGCAAATTGTAATGGGGAATCTTACGCTGGATATAAGCAGCGGCTGGCTGAAGAACGTTTTCCTGACGGGCCTGGCGGCGCCGGCGACTGTTACGGGATGGGCGTACATTATTATTTGAATTCATGGCACTGACCGCTAATTCCTGATTTGTGAAACCAATTTATCAGCGCTAGACTGGGCGAGCCACTACCCTTGTGATAATGCCCGATATGAAAAAAATTAATATGCACCTGCTCACCAGCAGATCCATTCTGGCCTTCCATCTGGCGGCTCAGGAAAACAGTTTTACCAAGGCCGCAGATACCCTGAATGTCAGCCAGCCTGCGATTAGCCATGGCGTCAGGCAACTGGAAGAACGCCTGGGCGTCGAATTATTCGAACGCAATCCGCAGGGGGTCGTGCTGACTGAAATAGGTGAAAAACTGGCCCGTCGGATTCAGCGCGGGCTGGCTGAAATCCAGCAGGGTCTTGAAGAAACACTCAGCCATACCCAGCCGGAAAAAATTACCCTGCTGGTATCGACCTCTGTCGCCAGCCACTGGCTGATGCCCCGGATTGCCCGCTTTAAACACCTGTATCCGGAAGTGCAGCTGCACTGTATTACCCAGGACACTGATCAGGGGCTGCAGGAAAGCCGTTTCGACCTGTGTATTCCGCTGGGGCTCGCCCCGGAAAGCGGCTTTCAGCGCTGGCAGTTTGCGGAAGAAGTACTGACCCCGGTTTGCAGTCCGGAATTCGCCTACCGGCATCAGTTACAGCATCTCTCCGCCATTAATGACATTCCCCTGATTCATCTCGAGGAACGCTATAACTCCCGGTATAACTGGCAGCATTTTTTTGATGACTGCAGCCTCTCCCCACACAGCGCCCGGGGAGATGAAACCTATAACGATTATTCCATTGTTCTGCAGGCGGCCATGGAAGGTCAGGGGCTGGCGCTGGGCTGGCAGCACATCGTCGGGCCGCTGATCCAGCAGGGCAAGCTGGTCGCCCCGTTCGAACAGCAGATTGCCACCAATCAGCCGTTTCATATCATTGCGCCGGAACATAAACCGCTTAACCCTAATGCCAAGGCCCTGCTCGACTGGCTCCTGAACGAAATGCAATAACCCTTCGCACGGTGTTGGCGGCCTGCCAACACCCTATTCAGGCTCCCCTAACCGTCTGATTTCAAAGATTGAATCACAACATTCCACAAATTGAGTATCGTTTAATTTAATACGCTCTGTTTTTTTTTGACGGCTGCAAAATCCCTACTACGCTGTAGCGTAAGACTAATACGGCCCGTATTTATCGGACCACACTGTATCTGACCGTAAAGGACTATAGTCATGCTGCAAAGCCTGTTGAAAAATATCTCGATCAAACACCAGCTCATCACCCTGTCATCCCTGGCGATTATTGCCCTGCTGACCGTTATCAGCAGCACCACCTATCAGCTTCTGAACATAAAAGATGAGCTGGTTGCGGTCGCTGAAGAAGATATACCCATGACCGCCATGGTCACTGAAATGGCCCTCAAACAACTGGAACAGTCCGTCGAGTTTGAACGCAGCCTGCACTACGGCACCCTGATGGCTTTACAGGGGGATAGCCATGCCCGGGCCAGTTTTGATAAAGCCCGCCAGCACTTCAACAGCCTCAGCCAGACAGTTGAAGATACCCTGAAGCAGGCACAAAGCTTCGTCCTGGTGACAGAAGAACACGCCACCAACCCCGGGGACCTTCTCAAGCTTAAGCAGTTTGAAGCCGAGTTTGCCCAGATCGCGCAGATGCACAGCGCCTACGAAGAGCATGCCCGTGAAGTATTCACCGTACTGGCCGGCAACGATCTGCCAAAAGCTGATCAGCTAAGCCGCAAAGTGGAACAGGAAGAAGACATTCTGAATCAGAAAGTTGAAACGGTCTTACTGGCGCTGGGAGCTTTCACAGAAGCAGCCGGCAAGCGGGCCGAGGCCCATGAAGCACAGGCTATCACGCTGGTGCTGGTTGTTGGCCTTACTGCCACCCTGCTGATTCTGCTGATCAGCTATCTGATCGGTCGCCAGATCATCCGCAGTATCAACCATGTACGCCATACCATTGATGATATCGCCACCAATCTGGATCTGACCCGCCGCATTAACCTTTCCGGCAATACAGAACTGGGGCACCTGTCCCGTGATCTGGATAACCTGTTCGGCATTATGCGCAACAGTATTGAAGAAGTTTGTATGGCGTCCGGTCAGCTGGCGTCGGCTTCTGAGGAACTGTCGGCCATTTCGACCCAGAGCAATGCCGCGGTCAGTGAGCAATATAATGAAACCGATCAGATCGCCACGGCCATCAATCAGTTAGCCTGTGCCGCCAGTGATGTGGCGAATGTTACCGAAAATGCCAGCCAGGTTGCAGAGAGCGCATCTCATGCGGTAAACGAGGGAATCCGGGTCGTCAGCAATAACCTCAGCGGTATGCAGGCACTCGAACAGCAGGTTAACCAGACCGCCAGCATCATCTCCGGCGTCAACCAGAGTTCACAGGGCATTTCTGCGGCGCTGGATATCATCCAGTCGGTAGCAGCACAGACTAACCTGCTGGCACTGAATGCGGCCATCGAAGCTGCACGGGCCGGAGAAGCCGGCCGGGGATTTGCGGTGGTTGCCGATGAAGTGCGCGAACTGGCCTCCCGGACCCAGAGCCTGACTGACCAGATCCGCACCCTGATCGAAAACCTGCAGCAGGGCTCTGAAGCTGCCATGCAGGCAATGGAAGCCGGCCAGCAGCAAAGCAACGAAGTACTGACCCAAAGCGATGCCGCCAGCCAGGCGCTGAACAGCATCGCCGGTGCCGTCCGGGAGATCAGCAACTTCAATATCCAGATCTCCAGTGCCGCAGAAGAACAGAGCGCGGTCACGGAAGAAATCAGCCGCAATATCACCAATATCCGCAGAGTTGCCGAAGAAACCTCCAGCTCTACCCAGGAAACCAGTCACGCCAGTGAGGAACTCGCGGTACTGGCCAGTCAGCTACAAACCAACAGCCAGCGCTTTTGTATCAACTGATACCTGTGCTGGCATCCCTTGCGCTTCAGCCACGTCTGTTAAAGGCACAAATTAGAATTTTTCGTGTCACAACTTAAAAGACAGGTCCATTTCGCCGGCACTCACTGCTAGGCTATATGGACCAATCTTCAGAAACTGACTGTTATTTTTCCAGCCTGCCATTGAAGGCTGACTGTTAAGCCCCCATCTATGGGCCGAAGCCACCGGGAAATCATTATGGATCGTCGTATAACTCAGTTTATTTATCGCTACAGTTTGCGCGATCAGGTGCGCGTGCTGCTGCTGACCCTGTTATTTTTCCCGATCCTTTATCTGTCCCTCGAACTGCCCAAGACCATTATCAACGGTGCCATCGACGGTGCCGAAACCAGCACCTTTCTGGGCATGGAATGGCAGCCTGTCGAATTCCTCCTGTTACTCAGCGGTATGTTGTTGCTGACGGTGCTGGTGAGCGGTGCATTTAAAATGCGCATCAACACCTACAAGGGCGTGATCGGTGAACGTATGGTGCGCCGGCTGCGTTATCTTTTGCTGGAACGTGTACTGCGTTTCCCTCCCGGCCAGTTCCAGCGGGTATCTCAGGGTGAAATAATCGCCACCGTCACCTCTGAAACCGAGCCACTGGCAGGCTTTATCGGCGACAGCCTGGCCCAGCCCCTGTTCCAGGGCGGCACCATGATCACCATCCTGACGTTTATGTTTGTTCAGGATCCGATTCTTGGCATTGTGGCTATTTCCATGATCCCGCTGCAGGCCTACATCATTCCCCGCATGCAGAAGAAACTGAACGTCCTGAAAAAAGAACGGGTGCGGCAGGTGCGGGTACTGGCCAGCCAGATCGGTGAAAGCGTCGACGGTAACCGGGAAGTCAGAATTTACGGTACCCACAACTATCATCTGGCACATTTCTCCCGGATTCTGGGTAAGCTGTTCACCATCCGGCTGGATATTTTTAAGCAAAAATTCCTGATGAAGTTCATCAATAACTTCCTCAACCAGCTGCCGCCGATTATGTTTTATGCAGTGGGCGGCGTGCTGGTCATTCAGGGTCACCTGAGCATGGGCGCACTGGTGGCCGCCCTGACAGCCTACAAAGATCTGGTAGCCCCCTGGAAAGAACTGCTGGCGTACTACCAGCAATATCAGGATGCCAAAATCCGTTACGAACAGATTCTGGAAAACTTTGATCCGCCGGATATTATTCAGCCCATACAGGCCATTGAAGATGAACCACACGGCCTTAACGGTGCCGTCAGCCTGAATAACCTGTATCTGAAGAATGACCGGGGGGAATATATTGCACAGAACATCAGCCTGGATGTTAAACCGGGGGAGCTGGTTAATATTCACTCCAACAGCC
This sequence comes from Aliamphritea hakodatensis, assembly GCF_024347195.1. Lineage (NCBI taxonomy): Bacteria > Pseudomonadati > Pseudomonadota > Gammaproteobacteria > Oceanospirillales > Oceanospirillaceae > Aliamphritea > Aliamphritea hakodatensis. Next base: position 347,222 of record NZ_AP025281.1, on the reverse strand, counting down.
CGTTTTTGCTGCGTAAAATGGCCCAGAACCTGATGCGGACCGACCACCCGGCAGCAGGCTATATCAACTACGGTGACGAAGAGATTAACCAGATATCCACCGAACGCCTGACCCGCAATGTCAGCTACGCCGGGCCGGAGCCTATCCTGTTTGACGGTACTATTCTGCAAAACATTAACTATGGCCTGCGCCGTAAACCGCCTGAGGAAGACAGCGCAGACCTGACGCCGGCACGCTTAACAGAAATCGAAGAAGCAGAAGCCTCCGGTAACAACCCGGCCAGCGCTCACGATATCTGGACCGACTTCGATATGGCCGGGGTGGAAAACTGGCGGGAAATGCGCAACTGGCTGCAGGAAATGATGGTCGCCATCGGTTCCCGGCGGATGGTTTTTGAGCTGGGCCTGAAAGACTATTTCGATCCGACGGATATGCCTACGGTGATCGAAGAGAAGTTTATTGAGACCCGTAACGATCTGACCCACCAGTGGCACAGCCAGCAGCTGGACCACTATGTGAAGCGCTTTGATATCAACAGCTACCATCCGCACCTGTCCGTGCTGGAAAATATCGGTTTCGGCCTGATTAAAGCAGAAGATGAAGTGCCGCTGATCCGTACCCTGACCGGTAACGAGGAATTTATCCGCGTTCTGCAGCAGCAAGATCTGTATAAACCCCTGCGGGATGCCGGTGAACAGGTCTCCAAGCACATTATTGAAGAGCTCTGTGAAGTCGGCCCTGAGGGCCAGCTAAAGCCCCACCTGAGCCAGTATGACAGTGAATGCATCCGTGACCAGCTGACCCAGTGTATCGGCCGACCGGATTATCTGCCGGCCTGTGAGTTCCTGCTGGAAATGGCTCTGAAGGTACGTACGGTAGACGCCGGCGAAGAGCACATCCACGCCGACCTGCAGAAGCAGGTGGTCGCCCTGCGGCACTGGCTGATCGAACAGGACAAACAAAGCCTGCTCACCGAGCTTGAACCGCTGAATGAAAACCGGATTAACGCCAGACTCAGCGTGATGGAAAACCTCATCTGGGGCATTGAGGTGTCGCCGAATAATAACGGTAACCATGAAGAACTGGTGGAAATTGTCGAACAGGCACTGATCGCCAATGATGCGGAATCACTGGTGCTGATCACCATCGGCCTTTCTCCGGTAGGTATCCGGGGTGAACGCCTGCCGCTGGCAGCCAAACTGAATATCCAGTTGCTGCGCTGCCTGGTGAAACGGCCAAAAATCCTGATCCTGCATGATGCTCTGGAACACAAAACGCCGGATGAACAACTGGAAATGTTAGAAGGCATTCGCCATCTGATGCCGGAACTCACCATCATTCTGCTGCGTAGCGGTACCGTATACACTCCACTGCACAGCCGCAACTTCCGCGTCGACAACGAGGGCCTGATTGCTCTCAACTAGCGGCAGCCAATAAAAGTGTCGGTAGCCAATAAAAGTACAAGAGTGCCGGTAACACTGGTCCGGTAACGGCCAGACACCATACCACTGACTTTTAGCGTCGCTTACCGGGCACAAAAAAACCGCGCCATGGCGCGGTTTTTTTACATGCCGGATTATCAGATCTTAAAGCGGCTCACCTCACCACTCAGCTGATCAGACAAACTGTGCATGGATTCCGTGGTCTCCCGCAGGTCGCTGACTGACGCATTGGTGTTGTTGTACTGCTCCTGAATCATGCCGATGTTACGGTTAATTTCGTTAACCGTGGCACTCTGCTCCTCAGTGGCAGCTGCGTTTTGAAGGTTCATATCATTCACCAGCGTGACCTGTTTAATGATATTTTCCAGCTGCTCCTGAATCGATGTCACCGTTTCCATTGTCGCCGTGGTGCGCTGATGGCTTTGCTCCATGGTCTTAACCGCTTCAGTACTGCCGGTTTGCAACTGTTCGATCATGGTTTCGATCTGCTCAGTGGACTGCTGCGTCTTCTGCGCCAGATTGCGTACTTCATCAGCCACGACTGCAAAACCGCGGCCCTGTTCACCGGCCCGGGCAGCCTCAATCGCAGCATTCAGCGCCAGCAGATTCGTTTGCTGGGCAATGCTCTTGATGACATCCAGAATGCCGCCGATCTCACTGCTGTCATCCGCCACCTGATTGATCACGGTTACCGCACGGTTAATATGTGCATTCAGATCACCCATGGCCTGATTGGCATCATTCACCCGGGTGCTGCCTTCATTGGCCGCCTCCACCGCATGTTTGGACTGTTCCGCCGCCTGATTACAGTTCTCAGAGACTTCCATCACTGACGAAGACATTTCCTGCACCGACACCGCAATGCTGTCAGTTTCACGCATCCCTTCACTCACCCGGTCATCCACCTGGGTAGAAATCGACTGCATGCCGCCTACCGCACTGGTAATCTGCTCGGTTGCGCCACTGACACTGCGGGTCAACTGACCCAGATGCGAGGTCATCTGATTAAACTCATTGGCCAGACCGCCCAGCTCATCAGTGCTGATCGCCTCACATACATGTGTCAGATCGGAATGTTTACTGATGCGGTTTACCGCAAAAGAAATCAGATTAATCTGTTTAATGATCAGCCGCACCAGATAGACGCTCAGCAGAATGGTCAGCAGTAACGCCACTGCCGCAATCGCAACCAGCGTAATCAGCCAGGCAACCTGTGCATCGATTTTGCGTTCGATTTCAGAATGCAGGTTTGCTTCGATCTGCTTTTCAAAATCATACAGCAGATTAATCCGGTCAGTGGATGCATCCACCCAGACCTTAGGATCTACCCCAAAGCTGCGGCTCTGATAGGTTGCCAGTTCACGCAGTTCAGCAACTTTTTCAATACTGGGACCCGCCATGGTGTCATTCAGCAACGTGATGTCAGATTCAGGGGCAAATTCTTTGAAGGTCGACAGGTAGAATTCCTGCGCTACCAGGTTCTGATTGAAGCTCTTGCGAATAGAAGACGGCTTAAACTTATCTTTACCGAAGGTAATCGCCAGCATCGCCCGCTCCTGACCACCGGCTTCTTTGTACTGCAGCAGGTAATAATACGCGGAGGCTAAACGGCTGATCTGAGTATCATTGGCTGAGTTGGAAAGGGCTGCGGTAACCCCCAGCAAAGAACGGTTCAGACCATCATAGAAAGCGAAGGGCTCTTTAAGCTTCATCTTCACCTGAGCCACCTGATCCACCCGGGTGCGGAACTCTCCCAGCGTTGCCAACTGCTCATTGACAAGATCAGTTTTGGATTTCAGGCCATTGCTGATAATGGACGCTTCATCCGCTTTTAGGATGGCCTGAAACTCGGCAATTTTGTTATCAACTGACTGTCGCTGAGTCTGAATAGGTGCTGTGTCTGTTTTACCTTTTGTATCTACATAGACCGTGGTCAGGCCACGTTCTTTCTGTAACTCGTGTACCAGTTGCGCGCCTACAAAAGCAACATCTGCAACTTCCTCAGCCTGCTCTAAAACCTTGTAGATCTCATAGTTGCCGTACAGATCACGTGCAATGTAACTGATGCTCAGCAGCAGTGGTATCAGCACCAGCAGTGTCATCTTTACACGTATCGGCAGATTACGGATAAAAAACATTCTTCTCTCCTGTCAGACTCACGACGGGGTTAAATACCTGACTTTTTCCCTCTGAAAAATCAGTACCTTGAGCGTGCTTTAACCTACCTGAACCTGTACCGGAGCGATCTGATTTCCAGCCGGATGACTTTCCGGACGGGGGCACCTCAGAATCTGCCTGTAACGGGATCTGCCAGTTTATTTCCTGTTGTATTGCACTGCGTCTTTCCTTTACCTCAAGGGCGTAGCAGAGAACAATTTCGATTGAAATACTCACTACACGCTGCAAATCAGCCTAAAGTCGCAGCAGAATCAATACAAGCAATTCACCGGGCTTTACTACTTACTTTGTGTATGCGTCGTAATCAGACAACTTATCGCCTGATACGACATAAACGGAACACTTTCCGGCCCTTACAGCAACCAGTCATCCAGCTGTATCATGGCCCGGCTCAGGCCCTTTGCAGGCCCTGCCACTGCAGCGCATACTCCATAAACGTGCCCATCAGCGGGGTCTGATATTTGTCTGCCGCACATACCAGCTGCAATTGCCGGGTCCAGCTCTGCTGCAAATCGAGACGTACAATCCGCCCGCAGCAAAGGGCATCCGCCGCCGCAAGATCAGAAATAAACCCCAGCCCTATGCCACTGGCAACCGCACTGATCACCGCTGTATTGGTGTTAAATTCCAGCCCCAGTTGCCAGTTATCCAGTAACGGAGCCAACCGGCGGTCAAACTGTTCGCGAGTACCGGAAAATGCTTCCCGCACCACCCAGTTTTCACCTTCCAGCGCACTGAGCGGCAAATCAGCCTGTTGTGCCAGTGGGTGCCCCGGCGCGGCCACCACCAGCATCTGATCCTGCAACCAGGGACGGGCCGTCAGCCGTGGGGAATTGATCTGCCCTTCTACCAACGCCAGATCCAGCTCATAACTTTCCAGTAACTGACTAAGATGCGCAGTGTTTTCCACAATCAGATGCGGGCGCTGGCATTCATAGCGCTGCATAAAGTTACCCACCAGCATTGGCAGTAAGTGTTCACCGACAGTATAACTGGCGCCAATGTGCAGAGTACCGGCAAGATTTCCCTGACCAAACAGACTTTCTATGGTCATGGTTCTCTGCAGCAACTCATCCGCCAGCGGCCGCAGTTGCTGGCCGTAAGCATTCATCACCAACCGGTTTTTAACCCGGTCGAACAGCGGATGTCCCAGTTGCTTTTCCAGTTCATGCAGGGCAACGGACAGCGCGCCCTTGGTCAGCGACAGCTCCTCCGCCGCCGCCGTCAGCGTTCCCAGCCGGGCAACGCTGGTAAAGGCCCTTAACTGCTTAAACGTCAGCGCATTAATGTTCAAAATATTAAAACCTAAGGTAGAAAATGTTTAGATATTATTAATACTAGCCAGCGGGCTATGATGGTTGCAACTTAAATTTAACCGGACATTTTTCATGGTTACTGCAACCCGTCAGCGCTTAGCCAGTTTCCCCACACCTGCCGCCGGCCTTGCCCTGGGCATTGCCAGCCTGGGATGGTGCTGGGAGACTTCCATGATGCCCGCCGGAGGGTTGGTGCAGGCCGGTGCTGCTTATATTGCCATGCTGATCGCCCTGACCCTGCTGGTAAAATTCCTGCTCAATCCGGCTGTGCTCTGGAATGAACTGGCCCATCCGGTGGTCGGTTCGGTTATTCCGACACTGGCGATGACCTGGATGGTGATCAGTAAAACGCTGGGCATGCTGGATGAAACCCTGGGAATATTTGTCTGGTACTCGGCCATTGCCATGCACCTTGGCTTTTTACTGATCTTCATCGTCAACCGGGCCAGACGGTTCCATATATCTCACATGTTACCCAGTTGGTTTGTACCGCCGGTAGGTCTGGTTGTCGGCGCCCTGACCTGCCCCGGTGAAAACTGCATGTTTACCGCAGAATTGCTGCTGCAGTTCGGTATCATCACCTATCTGATTATGGTGCCACTGATGCTGTTCCGGCTGATTTTCAGTGAAGCGGTGATGGACACAGCCAAACCGACAATCGCGATTCTCGCCGCACCGCCCAATCTGTGTCTGGCCGGTTACCTGGCCCTGACACCCGAACCGTCAATGCTGTTTGTACTCTTCATGCTGGGCATCGCCCTGCTGATGACCGCCGTGGTCTATATCGCCTTCTTTGTCCTGTTACGGTTACCGTTCAGCCCGGCGTATGCAGCCTTCACCTTCCCTGTAGTGATAGGCGCAACCGCGCTGTTCAAAACAGCGGGCTTTCTGGCCGAACGGAATATTGATGCGACCCTGACCCGGCAGGTAGAAATGATTGCTCAGGGTGAACTGTGGATAGCCACCGCAGTGGTCAGCTATGTTGCACTGCGCTACGTCATGCACTATCTGCCAAAACCTGCCAAACCTCAGGCCGCGGTTTAATTCAGCTCCCGCTGTGCGTCAGTAACCTGACGCCCAGCGCCCCCATCATCGCGGCGGCGATACGGTCAAAATACCGCTTGCCCCGCAGATAACCTTTCTGTGACAGCGGTGCTGACAGCACCCGTGCCATCAGACAATACCAACCGATTTCCAGTGTACCCACCAGCACTAACAGTGCGGCAGAAAACCACCCAGGCTGCTGAGCGGGCAAAAGTGCGGCAAAAATACTGCTGAATACCAGTGCTGTTTTCGGGTTGCTCAGCTGTGTCAGCAGGCCGGTTGCAAATGCTTTAAGGCACGGGCGACCCCGATGCTGATCTGCGGCGTCAGTCTGTACCGGCAATGGCCGGGATGCGCCCCGCCAGATAGTCCAGCCCAGATACAGCAGATACACGCCCCCCAGCAGTTTCAGCAACAAATACAGCTGTGGCACGCTCTGTAAAACCACCTGCAACCCCAGCAACGCCAGCACGGCAAAGACCAGTCCACCCACGCCAACCCCCATAGCCGTCGCCAGCGCCGCCTGACGGCTACTGCTAACCGCAGCACGGGCAACCACAATGAAACTTGGCCCCGGGCTCATCGCCCCTAACAGCAATGCGCCCGCAATCAGTATCAGCGCAATCATCAGCTCCATTGTGTTCTCCTTGCTCCATTATTCATTGTTGTTAACGGACGGTTGCCATCAGTTGCCGGCAGGCCTGCAGAGCCATCCGGTCTTCCTGCACATCCAGCCGGTCAGTATCATTCAGGCTCACCCAGTGCAGAGACTCCGCCTCGTAACACTGAATATCTCCCTGCCAGCTATCCACCAGATAATAATGGTTACGCTGTAATTCTTCGGTCTGATAATACAGGGTACAGAAGTACTGCCAGCCTAAGGGCTGTATTCCCAGCTCTTCCTGCATTTCCCGTAACAACGCCTGCTCATTGCTTTCCCCGGGATCAACATGACCGCCGGGGATCGTGTGCAGCCCCGGCCCGGATGTTTTCTGCATGGAGCGTTTCTCCAGTAACATCTGACCATCACGCACCAGTAAAAACGCTACACAGTCGCAGGCCGCCGATAAATCCGGCAATAAAGCAGTGTTCACAATAATATCCTCATCAACCTTTCCTCTGTAACAGGGCGGCCATCAGCAAATCTGCCAGTGCACCCTCCGGCGGTATTTCACTGGCGGCTATCACCACAGTGTCATCACCACTGAGCAACCCCGCCGGATCATCCAGTTCCCCGGCATAATAGAATCCCAGCCGGACCGCGTGATCAATACTGATATAGACAAAATTATCCGCCACCGCAGCAGCGCCGCTGATCACACCATAGGTTACGCGTTTCTGCGCCCGCCAGACCACTTCACTGAGGGGTACAGGTAATGCCTGCACCTGTTGGCGCAGCGCTGTGCATACTGCCTGCTGTGCCGGGCTCAGATCGTCCAGCAGCTCAGCAAAGCTGCTCCGGCGAACAAAACACTGCCTTACCTGTTTCTCTGTCATCCTGAAAACCCCGGCCGCCCAAAATGCAAAAAGCCGGATCAGAGTCCGGCTTTTTTAACTATAACAGCAAGTATCGGTCAGTTGCGCAGTTTAAACCGCTGCGTCAGCTGATTCAGCTCCTGCAGGTTCTCACGCACTTCCTGAATGGCCGTTACCACCATCTGGGTTTCAGTTTTGGTTTCCGCCGCCACATTGGTGATATTCACCACCCGCTGATCAATATCATTGGCTACGCTGCTTTGCTGATCCGTTGCGCTGGAGATCATCACGTTCATCGATGAAATAGTATCCGTCGACGAGATAATCTCCCGCAGAGAATCCGCTGCCGCCACAGAAAGCTCACTGCTGCGCTGGGCCAGCTGGTTATTCTCTTCCATGGTCTTCACCGACTGCTCGGCCATCCGCTGCAATTCGCCCACGATATTCTGAATCTGCGTAGTGGACTCCTGAGTACGCTGCGCCAGCGTACGGACTTCATCTGCTACTACGGCAAAGCCACGGCCCTGGTCACCGGCACGGGCCGCTTCAATCGCCGCATTCAGCGCCAGCAGGTTGGTCTGCTCTGCAATGTCATCAATCACCGACGTCACTTTACCCACTTCGATGGTTTCATCTTTCAGCTGCTGAATCTGCTCAGAAGTACGCTGAATACTCTGCAGCATCTGCTGAACCTGCGCATCCGCCTGACTCACCACATCACCGCCATGCTTAGCCTGCTCACCGGTTGTACTGGCTGCTTTCTCCGCCTCGTTGGTGTTACTGGCCACTTCCTGAACGGTCGCAGCCATTTCGGTCATCGCGGTGGCAACCAGTTCGATATCTTCATACTGACGGGCCACACCTTCATCGGCCGCATTGGTCAGCCGGATCATTTCTTCCATATGATTTTCGGTATTTGAAGATACCCGCTGCACCACATCCAGCAACTCACTGGCATGCTCCAGCATCTCGTTATAGGAGTTAAACAACTGGCCTACTTCGTTATCCACATGGTCCACGCTAAAGCGGTGGGAGAAATCTCCGTTACCCACTTCAGACATACGTTTACGCAGACGCTCGATATTGTTCATCAGCATGGTCAGACCAAACTGACGGCCCAGTACCACCAACACCAGAATCACAATGATGCAGATAAAGGCGATCAGCAACTGAGTTCTGACGGTTTCATTGGCTGTGGCGGTCATCATGCCCACCGCTTTATTCATTTCTTTCAGCACCACCGGTGACTGTTGCTGAATCTGTTTCAGCGTCTGATCACCGGGATTTGCCACATGCTGATTAATGACGGCTTTATACGTTTTCCACAGGCCTTCGACGTGCTTCATCTGCGCCACAATGGCAGGGTCTGTAATGGGATTCATACCACGGCTGTTATCGCCATCCAGAATGGTACGGTGTGAACTTTCAAATAACTGAATCGTGCTTGCCAGTGCCGTCTGCTGCTCAATGCCGGCGGCCACCAGCATAGCTTCTTTGGCAATACGCTGGCTCAGCATACGCTGCCGGCCGGCATCATTAATCGTTTCCGGATTAATCGCCATACTCATGTACAGAGAAACAGCAGCGGTTGCTGCCAGTAAAAAAATTAGCGCATACGACAACATAAACTGAGCATTCAGGGTTTTGGCCCCCAGAAGCCTCAGTCCTTTGTCGATTCCACCCGAGATATGGCTATACATTCTTTGTCCGACCTCTTAACTTTGCGACAGCATATTATTGTTATACGGGCATCAAACTCATTCCCGGTTCAACCTGACCCGGCGAAGAATGATACGTACAAAACACGATAAGTGACGCTTACCTTTCACCGTTTCTGACAGCCCGCAACTACGCTACCGCAGAGACAAAAGCCGGATCAAGCACGTATACCTCCCTTTGATCTCAGATTGAGGAGCAAAGGCCCGTTCACTCCCTCTTTCGTCGCAACAGCGCTGCCTGCCACAAACAAAAATGCCGGGCTGTGATAGGCAGCCCGGCATGTCTTTAGCAGCGAAACTGAAGCGCATTACGCCTCGATACTCTTTCGCCAGAATCTGCCCATATTCGCAGCAGGCATGCTGTCACCACAATAAAAGCCACAGCCACAGGCAAAGCTCTGTTGAAAAGCTCTGTTGAAAAGCTCTGTTGAAAAGCTCTGTTGAAAAGCTCTGTTGAAAAGCTCGACTGAAGAGCTCTGCTGAAAAACGGCGACGGATGATCTGCCACAAACAAAAATGCCGGGCCCTTATATCAAAACAAGCAGCCCGGCATTTCTTTAGCAGCAACTAAAGCCTGTTACGCTTCGATCACCAGACCGTATTCACGGCTGGCGTCCTGCAGCCACAGCCACAGGATAAGATCTGTTAAAAAGTGCAAAGCTGCGACGGATGATCAGCCCCACAAACAAAAATGCCGGGCCCTTATATCAAAACAAGCAGCCCGGCATTTCTTTAGCAGCAACTAAAGCCTGTTACGCTTCGATCACCAGACCGTATTCGCGGCTGGCGTCCTGCAGCCACAGCCACAGGTAGTCAGCAAAGCTGCGACGGATGATCATTTCGAAACGGTCTTCACCGGTACGGCGCACCACTGCACCCGCTTTCGCGAACACAGTACCTGCTACCTTACCAACCGGGAATACGCTCAGATCGAAATCCAGCGGCGTGGATTTTTTCAGCATATCCACAACGTTCGCACCGGATACTTCAACCAGAGTCTGGCCACCGCTGACATTAACCAGCGAGTAGTGACCGGCCATTTCAGCACGGAATTTAGTTTCGTAATCAAACGCTTCCAGACCCGGAACCATGATTACCCACTCATCCGGAGAGGTCCACAGCACGGATACGTTGCCGGCGGTCACTGAAGACATAGGCTGCAGCGGCAGTGCAACGCCCAGCACGCGCTCAGCGCCTGCCAGGTGCTCCGGGTTCTCCGGATTGCAACGTAATACCAGGTGACCCAACAGGGCGTGTTCACGCAGGTGTACACCGCCCTGTTGCGGGCCTTGCTTAGCCAGTGATTCCAGATCCGCGTGATGTAACGGCGAGTAACCTGGGATGCTGGCATCCGGCAGCTGGTTCATAACCGCTGCAAATACTTCGTTATCAGACATTCTGACGCTCCCCTTTAGGATCAAGGAAGATCGGGCTGCAAATTTCAGCCTCAATGAAACTACCATCCGCCTGTGGATAGTAAACGGTTTCGCCCATACGGTTCAGACCACCTTTCACAAAGCCCATGGCAATGCTGTGACCCAGAACGGCACTGTAGTAGCTGGACGTTACGTGACCAACCATTGGCATCGGAATCGGTGCGTTCTTATCGAAGACACCCTGCGACCCTTCCGGAATCACAACCATCGGATCTTTAGTCTTCAGACCCACCAGTTGCTTACGGTTTTCACGGACGCAGTCTTCACGCTTCATACCGCGCTTACCGATATAGCTGAACGGTTTCTTATCAGACACACACCAGCTCATACCCAGATCGTGCGGGTGCACGGAACCGTCAGTATCCTGACCGGCGATGATGAAACCTTTCTCAGCACGCAGCACGTGCATGGTTTCAGTACCGTAAGGTGTCAGGTTGTACTTCTCACCGTGTTCGAACAGTTTTTCCCAAACCTGCAGACCGTAGTTCGCCTGAACGTTGATCTCGTAAGACAGTTCGCCGGTGAAGGAAATCCGGAATACCCGTGCAGGTACGCCGGCAACGGTGCCTGCTTTCCAGTCCATGAAGGCAAATGCTTCGTTGGACAGGTCGATATCGGTGCAGACTTCTTCCAGCAGCTTACGGCTGTTCGGACCGGAAATAGTCATCGTCGCCCAGTGATCGGTCACCGTGTTGAAGTAAACTTCCAGCTCAGGCCATTCGGTCTGATGCCACAGTTCCAGCCACTCGTATACCCGCGCTGCACCACCGGAAGTAGTGGTCATCAGGAAGTGGTTTTCACCCAGACAGGTGGTTACACCGTCATCGAAGACCATACCGTCTTCACCACACATCAGACCGTAACGGCACTTACCGACAGGCAGCTTGGCCCACGGGTTAGTGTAAACACGGCCCAGGAATTCACGGGCATCTTTACCCTGAATATCAATCTTACCCAGTGTGGATGCATCCAGAATGCCCACGCTTTCACGGGTCGCCACACATTCTCGGTTCAGCGTTTCCTGCATGGTCTCGCCCGCTTTCGGGAAGTACCACGGACGCTTCCACTGGCCAACGTCCTCGAACTTAGCGCCGTTTTCCAGATGCCACTTGTGCATCGCGGTGTAACGTTCCGGATCAAACAGTTCGCCACAGTCACGGCCAACCATCGCACCGAAGGTTACCGGCGTGTAGTTAGGACGGAAGATAGTCGTACCGGTTTCCGGGATGCTCTTGTTCAGCGTCTTGGCAGCAATGGCCATGCCGTTGATGTTACCCAGCTTACCCTGGTCAGTACCGAAGCCCATCGCGGTGTAACGCTTAACGTGCTCGATAGATTCATAACCTTCACGACACGCCAGTTCGATACCGGACGCAGTTACGTCGTTCTGGTAGTCAACAAACTGCTTAGGCGCAGCGGCAGTCGGCTTGGTATGCGGGATGTGGAACAGCGTCTGAACAGGGCCTTCAGCCACGTCTTCAGTCGCAGGCACTTCAACCGCTACCGCATCCAGATTCAGGGAAGCAATCGCGCTGTTCGCGGCTTCAACACCTTCACCCAGTGCTTTCGCTGTGCTGTAGCTACCGTTAATTGCACCGGCAACCAGCTGCTTCTGAACAGTCGGGCCAGGCAGGAAGCCAACAACTTCTTCGTTCCATACCGGGCGGCTGCCCGTGTGGCACGACAGGTGAATAACCGGGCTCCAGCCACCGGAGCTTGCCACAGTGTCTGCACTCAGACGCTGCACAGAACCGGAAATAGTGCTGCCATCGCTGCTGATCGGTGCAACGCTGACGCCGGACACACGCTTGCTGCCCTGAACTTCAATCACTGCAGAACCGGTAATGATGTTGATGCCCAGTTTACGGGCAGCATCAATACGGTCACCGGCAGGCGACTGACGGGTATCAACAATCGCCACCACTTTACGGCCTGCTTCAGCCCAGTCGATTGCCGCCTGATAAGCGTTATCGTTGGTAGCCATCAGTACCAGCTCGTTACCCGGTACTACACCGTAACGGTTGATGTAAGTAGAGACAGCATTAGCAACCATGCAACCCGGTACATCGTTGTTCGCGAATACCAGCGGACGCTCGTGCGCACCTGTTGCCAGGACAACCCACTTAGCACGTACACGGTGCAGACGCTGACGCACCTGACCGGCTGGCGCAAGATCAGCAATGTGATCGGTGCGGCGCTCGTGAATCGTCAGGAAGTTCTGATCGTGATAACCGTTCACAGTAGAACGTGGCAGAACCATTACGTTATCAGCCGCTTCCAGTTCAGCCGTCACTTCAGCAACCCATTCAGCTGCCGGCTTACCGTTCAGCGTTTCTTTGCTGCTCAGCAGGCTGCCACCGAATTCGCTCTGCTCATCAGCGATGATGACGCGGGCGCCACTGCGTGCAGCGGTTTGCGCAGCTGCCAGACCCGCAGGGCCTGCGCCGACAACCAGAATGTCGCAGTGCTGGTTAACTTTATCGTAGGTATCCGGATCGGTTTCCAGTGGCGAACGGCCTAAGCCGGCAGCCTTACGGATCATGCTTTCATAGGTATCCCACATAGACTGCGGATACATGAAAGTCTTGTAGTAGAAGCCTGGAGGCATCATCTTGCCACCGACCTTGCCCAGCAGGCTCATGATATCGGTGTCTACGTTCGGCCAGCCGTTAGTCGCCTTGCTCACCAGGCCGTGGAACAGCTCTTGCTGAGTGGCACGTACGTTAGGTACCTGAGTGGCTTCAGTTGCACCCAGCTGCATTACCGCATTCGGCTCTTCAGCACCGGCGGCAACGATACCGCGCGGGCGGCTGTATTTAAAACTGCGACCAATTACGTCGATGCCGTTCGCCAGCATCGCAGATGCCAGTGTATCGCCCTGAAAACCTTTGAATTCTTGACCATTGTAGGAAAAGGTTAAGGACTTGGAACGGTCGATGCGGCCTCCGGACTGGAGGCGGTTTTTCTGTGTCATGAATCCGCTCCTGTTAGCTGTCAGCAACGACAGACGGCTGTTCGCCGATCTTATAAATTTCTTTGATTTCGTAAGTCACGGTGTCGCGGGTCATATTGAAAAACTTACGACAACCGGCAGCGTGTACCCACAGCTCGTGGTGCAGACCACGCGGGTTCTTACGGAAATACAGGTACTCACCCCATTCTTTATCGGTGCAGTTATCCGGATCTAACGGACGCACAATGTGTGCCTGACCTTTCGGGTGAAACTCTTCTTCTTCGCGGTGCTCGCCACAATGCGGGCAGTAGATATAAAACATATCAGGTCTCTCCCCTTAGTGCGCCACACCGGCAGCGCCGTGCTCGTCGATCAGTGCACCGTTATGGAAACGGCGCATATCGAACGGCTTGGACATTTCGTTCGCTTCACCTGTTGCCAGCATGTCTGCAAAGACATGGCCCGCACCCGGTGTCGCCTTAAAGCCACCGGTACCCCAGCCACAGTTAAAGAACAGATTCTTAACCGGTGTCGGTGTAATCAGCGGACAGGCATCCGGACAGGTATCTACGATACCGCCCCACTGACGGTTCAGACGGACCCGGCTAAAGATTGGGAACATCTCAACAATCGCCTGCATGGTGTGCTCAACGGTTGGGAAAGAGCCGCGCTGGCCGTAACCAACATAGCCATCGATACCCGCACCGATAACCAGATCGCCCTTATCGGACTGGCTCAGGTAACCGTGTACGTGGTTAGACATTACAACTGTATCCAGGATCGGTTTGATCGGCTCGGATACCATTGCCTGCAACGGGTGAGATTCCAGTGGCAGCTCGAAGCCGGCCATCTTGGCAACCACACCGGAGTTACCGGCTACAACAGACCCTACACGGTCTGCCATGATGTCACCGTAGCGGTTGGTCTTCACGCCTACAATGGTGCCATCTTCAATAATCAGGTCCTGCACTTCGGTCTGCTGAATCAGATCAACACCGAACGAGTCCGCACCACGGGCAAAGCCCCATGCAACCGCATCGTGACGGGCAACACCGCCGCGTGGCTGCCAGGAAGCACCCATGATCGGGTAACGGGCATTATCGGAGCAGTCCATGTGTGGCACGATTTCTTTAATGGTTTGCGGATCAACCACTTCACCATCAATGCCGTTCAGACGGTTAGCATTTACCCGGCGCTCGATATCACGCATATCCTGCAGGGTATGACCCAGGTTCAGTACACCACGCTGGGAGAACATGACGTTGTAGTTCAGATCCTGTGACAGACCTTCCCACAACTTCATGGCGTGCTCATACAGGTGAGCTGCTTCGTCCCACAGGTAGTTAGAACGTACGATAGTGGTGTTACGCGCAGTGTTACCACCGCCCAGATACCCCTTCTCGATAACCGCTACGTTGGTCACATTGTGGTTCTTCGCCAGGTAATAAGCCGTCGCCAGACCATGACCACCACCACCGATAATGATGACGTCATACTTCTTCTTTGGCGTAGGGTTGCGCCAGGCGCGCTGCCAGTTCTCATGGTGACTCAAGCTGTGCTTAAACAGCCCGAAACCTGAATAATGCTGCATATCATCAGCTCCGATTTGTTGCCTGGTCGGTCGCAGGGATCTGCGCCAGGCCTCTTAGATTACAAAACCGGCTCCAGAACAGGAGCCGGCATGAAGAGTAAGGAGAGCTTACTTGTACGCTGGGAATTTAGCGCACAGAGCTTCTACTTTACCCTGAACTTCAATAATTTCTTTTTCCAGTGCTTCAGGCTGGTTCAGAACGTCCAGCAGATCAGCGATCCAGCCAGTCAGTTCACGACATTCAGCTTCACCGAAACCACGGGTAGTCACTACCGGAGAACCGATACGCAGGCCAGAAGTTACGAATGGAGACTGTGGGTCGTTAGGCACAGCGTTCTTGTTCACAGTGATGTGAGCACGGCCCAGCGCAGCATCTGCATCTTTACCGGTCAGACCCTGTTTGATCAGGCTCAGCAGGAACAGGTGGTTCTGCGTGCCGCCGGAAACAACTTCGTAGCCACGTTCGATGAATACTTCAGCCATGGCAGACGCATTCTTCTTAACTTGCTGCTGGTAGTCTTTGAAGCCTGGCTCCAGTGCTTCTTTGAAAGCAACTGCTTTCGCCGCGATGATGTGCATCAGCGGGCCGCCCTGGCCACCCGGGAATACAGCACCGTTCAGCTTCTTCTCCAGATCAGGGTTAGACTTGGCAACGATCAGACCGCCACGTGGACCACGCAGGGTTTTGTGAGTCGTTGTCGTTGCAACGTCAGCGTAAGGAACCGGGTTAGGGTATTCGCCAGCAGCAACCAGACCGGCAACGTGTGCCATGTCAACAAACAGGTAAGCGCCAGACTTGTCAGCGATTTCGCGGAAACGCGCCCAGTCAACAACACCGGAGTACGCAGAGAAGCCAGCCACGATCATCTTAGGCTTGTGCTCCATAGCCAGCGCTTCAACTTCATCGTAATCGATTTCGCCGGTTTGCTCGTTCAGGCCGTACTGAACCGCTTTGTAGATCTTACCGGAGAAGTTTACGTGAGAACCGTGAGTCAGGTGACCACCGTGTGCCAGGCTCATACCCAGAACAGTGTCGCCCGGCTCGCACAGCGCCATGTAAACCGCTGCGTTTGCCTGAGAGCCGGAGTGCGGCTGTACGTTCGCGTAGTCAGCACCAAACAGCTCTTTAGCACGTTCGATCGCTGCCTGTTCAACAACGTCAACGTATTCACAACCGCCGTAATAACGCTTCTCAGGGTAACCTTCAGCGTATTTGTTCGTCAGAGAAGAACCCTGAGCCTGCATCACGCGTGGGCTGGTGTAGTTTTCTGAAGCAATCAGTTCGATGTGATTTTCCTGACGCTGAGTCTCTTTCTCAATCGCCGCCCAAACAACATCATCATAACCCTGAATCTGGTCATCTTTTGTAAACATTGAAGTCTCCTAGCCTTACAGCCGAGTAACAGTGAGAGCACCTTCCGCTTCAGCGAAATGAATACGTCTCAAATTTTAATTTATTCTTATTGTCCCCTGCTCATGGCTGAGCAATTCGGCGACTTTCGGGAGATAAACACAGCATAATCTGCGTAGCATCAGTGGTAGGACATCGAAGACAACTCCCAATGCTGCCAATATTAACGCCCTCACGCCTCAACATATGCTTGTACACGTCGCCCGGGTGCGAATTTACGACACCCGCCGTAACGCCCTCAGAAACGGGGCAATACGAAGGGTCTGCAGCACCGGACAAAACACGGCAAAAACATATTCAGGGACAGTTCCGAAGCAAATGGCCTTAGTGGCTGAACCTCCGGTATGGATAAAATACGACAATTAATCGGAGCAAAATTGCCAGTTTTCACCACACAAAGATCCTAAAAGAACCGCTTTGCGGTGATTAAGCAGTCACCGCAAACGCTCTGAACCTGACCATTCAGGTTTGCGCTGAGACCCTACTCACAGCGCGGCATAATTATAGCGGTTGCCACCGGGAAAATACGCAAAAACTCATCCTTATGTATGAATATTTCCCCGGATAACATGAACAGATTCAATCGACATAACAACAGCTTGCACAGGGATAATCCCCCGCCGGCCAGCGAAGTGTTATATTGAACGGCACACGCAGGATAAAACCGTTACACAGGACGAATAACGATGCTATGGATACTGCTGATCAGCGGCGCCGTGCTGGGGCTGTTAATGCTGGAGATTCCCGGTGCGGTCATCGGTGCACTCATCGGTTATTTATTTGCCAGCCTGTTACAGCAAAGTAAACGGATCAAAACGCTGGAACAGCATGTGGTACGGTTGACGGCAGAACAGCAGAAAACCCAGCCTCAGCCTATCCCGCACCCGGCCGATCAGGCTGAAACCGACGAACCGGCCGCTGATACGGAAGCAGCCGCAACACCGGTTGTTCTGGATGCGCCGGCCAAAATACCGGCACACAAGATTACCGTCACACCGAAAACACCTGACACCACGCCGGTTATCGTTACTGAAACGGCTCCGGCTCAACCCGCCACTGAAACAACAGCCGCAGACCCCTGGACCGGACAATCCCGGCCGGCCGCTGAAGACACTGCCACAGCAACAACACATACCGCTACAGACGCGCCCCCGCAGGGAAATCTGTTTACCCAGCTACAACAGGGAATTGTTAACTATTTCACCCAGGGTAACCTGAGTATCCGGATCGGCATCATCGTCTTGTTTTTCGGCATTTCCTTTCTGGTTAAATACTCCATCGACAACGCCCTGCTGCCCATCGAATTCCGTCTTACCGCTGCCGCCGCCGGCGCAATAATCATGCTGACCATTGGCTGGAAACTCCGCCTGAAACGACCTGATTACGGCCTGATTATGCAGGGCGGTGCCATCGCTATTCTGTATCTGCTGAGCTTTGCCAGCTTCAAAATGTACGCCATTATCGGTGCCAGCCTGGCCTTCCCCCTGTTAATTATGCTGAGCATTCTGGGCATGTCACTGGCGGTTATTCAGAACTCAAAAGCCCTTGCAGTCACCGCCATCACCGGTGGTTTTGCCGCCCCGGTGCTGGCTTCCACCGGCAGCGGCAACTATGTGGCACTGTTCAGCTATTACAGCGTACTGAATCTGGCCATTTTTGCCGTTGCCTGGCTGAAATCCTGGCGGTTACTGAACGTCACCGGTTTTTACTTTACCTTTGCCATCAGCCTGCTGTGGGGCGTGGACCGTTACCGCCCGGAGATGTTCAGCAGCGTCGAGCCTTTTCTGATCATTTTCTTCCTGATCTATCTGACCATCGCCGTGCTGTTTGCGACGAAGCAGCCGCCCAAACTGCGCGGCCTGATCGATGGCAGCCTGGTATTTGGTTTGCCAATAGCAGCCTTCAGTTTACAGGCCAGTATTGTCAGTGACTTTGCCCATGGCCTCAGCCTCAGTGCGCTGGTGCTGGCACTGGTGTATCTGACGCTGGCCAAATCGCTGTGGCAGCGTCAGCACATGCGTCTGCTGGCAGAGGCTTTCCTCGCCACCGGTGTAGTATTCGCCACACTGAGCATTGCATTTGAACTGGATGGCCGCTGGAGTGCCGCCGTCTGGGCGGTTGAAGGCTGTGGACTGATCTGGATAGGTTTACGCCAGCAACGGCGGGCACCAGTACTGTTTGGCTGCATTATCCAACTGGCCGGTGGCGCACTGCTGCTGGAAGATTATCACTACAACTATGCGGATATGCCGTTCCTCAACGGCCACTTCCTGAGCATTATCATGGTCGCCCTGCCCGGTATTATTTCTGCCTGGTTACTCAGCCAGACACAACCGAAATCCTTGGGACTTTCCGATAAAATCCGGCGGCCAGCCGCAATGGGCTATCTGATCTGGGGGTTAGTCTGGTGGTATGCCGGCGGCCTGATTGAAACCGAAACATTCGGCAGTTTTGATGAGATCCGCATTGCGGTGCTGTTTTTCGGCCTCTCGGCATTGCTCTGGTTAGCGATGACACTCTGGCTGCGCTGGCAACTGTTCAGCTTTGCCCTCTGGTTGCTGATTATTCCGCTGCTGCTCTGCGCCGCCAGTACGCTGATTTCCTACCTGTGGAACAGCCCGGCGTATCATTTCCTCAGCCTGAATAATTTCGATGCCTGGCTGCTGGCATTCACTGTTCTCTATTCCGGTCTGCGCTGTAGCGAGTTACGGGGCTTTAGCCTGCGCTGGCCGAACGGCCTGCACAGTATCAGCTACCTGCTGGGCAGCCTGATTCTGGCGTTTGAGGTTTACTGGCTGCTGAATGACAGAGAAACAGCTGATGCCTGGACCCTGAGCCTGCCGGCGGTGATCCTCAGTCTGGCACTGCTGCTGATCAGCGCCAGATCCCGCTGGCCCTTTAACCGCTGGCCGCTGGCATACGCAACTGTCGCCGCCTGCGGCCTGATGCTGATACTGGCCTGGTGGTCAGTCATCGATAATTTCTTACAAGTTAATCTGGCTGCGCCGCTGCCGTATCTGCCGCTCCTGAACCCAGTGGATCTGGCTCAGCTAATGGTTCTGCTCAGCGGCCTGCACTGGTACCGCCACAGCCATCCGGCCACCACTCTGAACATAGACACATCGCTGGCAGGCTATCTGCTCGGGGCATTCTGCTTCATCTGGTTCAATGTGATGCTGTGCAAAACCCTGCATGTGTACAGTGGCGTAGCTTATCGCCCGGACAGCCTGCTCGGTTCGGCCCGGGTGCAAATGGCCCTTTCCATCAGCTGGACCATCATCGGCCTGAGCCTGATGGTCACCGCCTCACGGCTGCTGAAACGTCAGATATGGATTATCGGTGCCGCGCTGATGGGCGTGGTGGTTGCCAAGCTGTTTATTTTTGACCTGTCTGACCGTGGCACGGTAGAACGCATCGTGTCGTTCATCGTGGTGGGCCTGCTGTTACTGGTTGTCGGCTATTTTTCACCGGCACCGCCGAAACAGCCAGCGGAGGAAAAACCTGACAACGCTGCGGACGGCAGCGCTGCGCAAAAGTACCCGCACAGCCCCGATATCTGACAGGCAGATGGCCGGTTTTCAGGCAGCACACCGGCCTTAGCGCCGCCGGAAATTCAGTCAACCGGTTTACTGGCGGGTCACTAAAATGCGGAAAATGCCGGCCGGATGACCTGCATCAAGGCGTAATAACCATCTACACTGCAAGGTAGAGCATTGTCCTGCGATACCCTGTTCACAATGAGACCCGAACAGGTTGTTTACCCGCAGAGAATCATTGAAGATATTAGCTGCAGTCTGTACCGGTGATCAGTTGAGAACACAGCATGCATGACATCAAATGTAAGGAAGTATGGGGTGGCATCCGCAATATCGACGAAGATATCCGCACCTGCGGAGTGGAAGCCAGTGTATACAGCAGCGCCGCCGACGGAGACAGTGGCGGAGACATCTATTATTTCAGTGTCTGCTCTACCGATAAACTGACCCGCATTGTGGTTGCCGATGTCATGGGCCACGGCAAAGCGGCCCGCGATACCAGCGCCTGGCTGTACCAGGCACTGCACGACAATATGAATATGATTGATGGCAGCCACATTCTGCGACGGCTGAACCGGCAAGCCAATTCTATCGGTTATGAAGCCATGACCACGGCGGCCATCATTGCCTATTACCTCAATACCGACCGTTTATATTTCAGTTATGCAGGCCACCATCCGGTGCTGATCAAACGGGCCTCGGATTCTAACTGGCATGAACTACAACTGCCGCTGGTTGAGCGCATTTCTGACTGCCCACTGGCCATTGATGAAGATGCAGAATACAGCCAGTGCGATATTCCTTTCGATGCCGGCGACAAGGTTTTCCTGTACACCGACGGACTGATCGAAGCGCCCTCCCCCGACGGTGAATGCTTCGGCGTAGACCGGCTGATAAAACTGCTGGACCAGCACGGGAATGCCAGCCCGCAAACCCTCAAACACACAGTCCTTGCCGCCCTGCGCCGCCACACTTGCCAGTCAAACTTCAATCATGACGACACCACCTTTACCGCCATTGAAGTGCATCCCCTCAATCATAATCCCGCCGACACATCCGCCTGCCCGCCCGGGAGCCGGTCTTAAGCCACCCAAGATTAACCGAACAGATCCCCCCGCGTTCTCCCTTCATGCAAAACAGGCTTGATTCACAAACAGTTTCAGACAACCATAGCCGGATTCTGTAACCCCAAGAACCTATAAAAAATAGGACAATAAAAAATGTCAGCGTCAGTCACGGTTAATTTCAGCAAAATCATGGGCCACCGGGGTGCCCCAAGTGTGGCACCGGAAAACACTCTCGGAGGCTTTCGAAAAGCCGCCGAACTGGGCGCCCGCTGGATCGAACTGGATGTGTCCCTGCTGGGAGACGGCACCACCGTTGTCCACCATGACAACAGCACTGACCGCTGCAGTGACCGGCAGGCATCACTGGACGACCTGACTACCGCGGAACTGAGCGGGATCAACAATGCGGCACTGTTTCCGGACTGGCCGGCAGAGCCGGTGCCGACCCTGCGTCAGGTTCTGGATCTGTTCAATGAGCTGGATCTGGGTATGAATCTGGAAATCAAGGATCACGGCGTACCTGCTGAAGATATCATCCGTCCGATCATTGCCGAGCTGGAAGCCAACTTTAACGACTATTCCCGGCTGGTCGTCTCCAGCTTCAGCTACGAATTACTGGCATGTTTCCACCGGCTGGCCCCTCAGGTGCCACTGGGGCTGCTATACGATGAACTGCCGGACAACTGGCAGGATCAGGCCCGGGCGCTGAATGCCTTCAGTATCCACCTGGACTGGCAAAACCTCAGCTACAACCAGACCCGGGCAGTCAAAGACGCCGGCTACCCGATCTTCTGCTGGACAGCCAACGATCCGGAAGCCTTTAAATCCCTCTGGCACTGGGGGGTCGATGCAGTGATCAGCAACAACCCGCAGGACTTTTTTGCCGCCGACCACGACAATCTCTGCCCCCCCGAAAACGGCTGATACTGAATGGCGGCATCTCAACACCCGGCCGGACACCGCTGACCAGATCTGTTATCAGTGCTGCGGTGGCTGCCCGGCTCACATAGTGCGATACCCTGATATCCCGCTTCGTCACAGAGCCCATCCATGCCCCCTGTACACATGCTATGCAACGATGTCACGTTGATATTCTTTACATCCGGGTCAATAATTTCCAATACTCTACAAAGTCCGATCTATCAGCTTATGTTATAGGTGATACATAAAAATGGCTTAAGCAAATGAATGTTAAGCAAATAGCTGCATTTCGTGCAGTGATGACCTCCGGCAGTACAGTAGGCGCGGCAAAAATGCTCTACATCTCCCAGCCCGCCGTTACCCGCCTGATAAAAGATCTGGAAGACAGCTGTGATTTTGCACTGTTCGAACGCCGCAGCAGCAGGCTGTTTCCCACCCCCGAAGCAGAATCCCTCTATGAAGAAGTCAGGCGACATTTCATGGGGATGGATCAGCTGGCCCAAAGTGTTAAACAAATCAGAACCCTGCGCACCGGCCGTTTACGGATCGCCGCGATACCGGCGCTGGCATACAGTGTATTGCCCCGGATCGTCAGTCACTTCATGCGAACCCGGAAGGCTGTTTCTTTAACACTGACGCCGGCATCTTCGGTAAACGTCGCGAAAATGGTTACTTCTCAGCAATTCGATCTGGGAATTGTCATGCTACCGGTCAACGCCGGGGAGCTGACATTCCAGCGCTGCTATGGCACCAGCTTCCGGTTTATCTGCAACGCTGATCACCCTTACGCTGAACGTCAGGAAGTCGTTGCGGAAGATCTCCATGAACAGGATTTTATTGCCATCAGCGAACAGAATCCGTTAACCCGTTACCGGATAGACGCCCCATTACACGCGAAGCATATCCACCCCCGGCAATCAGTTGAAACGCCGATGTTCATTACCGTGCAGGCACTGGTTCAGGAAGGTCTGGGGGTTTCAGTTATAGACCCTTTTACCGCCAGTATTTTTACCGAAAACGGCGGTAAGAGCCTGAATTTCCGGCCCGATATTCCCTTCTACTTTGCCTTTATTACTCCGTTTAATAAGCAGATATCAGCACTGGCAGAAGAGTTTATAAGCTGCTTTGAACAGCGGGCGGAGAAAATCACCGATATGACAAGAATCAGCTATGAAGAAATCGATCTGAAATAAAAAACACCGGCCAAAGCCGGTGTTTTTTTTAACGCAGTGCTGCTCAGCCTGGCTGAGCTTCAAAGGTCAGGAACAGGGCGTGCTCCTGAGCGTCTGCCCGCAGTGAATCCGTATCCTGCAGCAGTTCCGCTTTCAGCAGGTAACGGCCCGCCTGAGGGGGCGTGAAACTGACCGCGCCGGTGCTGTCCGGCTGCAGCTGAATTTCACCGCGCTGATCCCGGTACAGGGTGCCATCCGGAATGATTTCCAGCAGCATCTCAGCGGTCACCGGTTTGCCATCCAGCAACACTTTAAAGCTAAATGCTTCACCGCTGACGACATCATTCGGGTGTATTTCAAAGTCCAGTTCCAGACCTTTATTCTGCAGTTCAATATTTTCAGATGAAGGTGCACGACGGGTTACATAAGCGGTGCTTTTACCCTGTATTGCCAGGGTTTCTACATGTTCGGCCCCCTCCGGCAGCAGTACATCCCGTTGCAGCTTATCGGCTTCTATACGGTGCATTCTGTCACTGCCCGGCAGGCTGTAAAATGTCAGGAACCGGGTATCCTGAAGACGCAAACGGTAGGTGCCTTCGTCAGCCAGCTTAAGATCAAAAACGCTCTTACGCTTCCCTTTAAAGTAATGCGCTAACCGCTCACTCTCACCCTGAGGCGACGTGATCGTCAGATCTTCCAGACTGAAGCCTTTATCAGCCACAAAAATAGTATTCGACGCGGTTACATCCACGGTCACCCATTTGGCGGTATCTGAGGATGCCACATACTCATTGGGCAGCAGCCAGTAATCATGGGCCTGTGCGATCTGACCGGCTAACGATACGTAAAGAGTCCCGGCTGCTATTGCCAGGGTGCGTAATTTCTTTCCTGCAGTCATCGACTGACTCCTGTATTAACTGAACCTTCTCCCAGCTCTGCGCCGGGCTTTAACTGATAACTCTGCGGCTCGCCGCCTAACTGAATCCGTTGTTTCTGCACACTGCGGTTACCGTGTTCCCGGGCGGCTTCCAGTACGATCAGATACTCACCGGCCGGCAGAGGCTGCCCCTGATCATCCAGACCGTCCCAGTAAACCCGGTAGTTACCCGGTTTACGGGTTGCCCCACTGAAGGCATCCACCGAATCCAGATAACGGCCACTCTTGCGCCACCAGCGGCGCAGGTCTTTCAGCCAGTCTTCTTCATCAATCCACAACGCCAGATTGCGGACAGCCTTCCCGCCGGATTCCACCCAGATCACCACATACGGCCGGCGGTATTCATGGCTGGTTTGCTGCGGCAAACTGACGTTAATTTCGACCTGTGATGCGGCCGAAAGCGGCTGACTGAAGCACAGTAACAGCCCCAGAAAAGGGATAATTCTCATCGCTATTCCTTAAAAATCACTCAGGGAAGCAGGGCAATCCAGTAACCGGCTGCCAGCACCCCGGTACCGGCAGCAGCAACTTTAAACAGGGTGCGCCGGCGCTTTTTCTGCGGCACCACCAGCCACAAACCGGTAACAATGAACACCAGCATGATGAGCGCCGTGATATCCAGTAACAGACGCCACCAGATACCTGAATAACGGCCCATATGCAGATCATTCATCACGGCGACCAGACCGTTACGCTGATGAAAAACAGTTACCTCAGCCGAGAAAGGGGAAAACTCAACTGAGCTGTAACCGCCGGGCCGCTTGATATCGATCAGCAGCATTTGCTCATCAGTGTCCCAGTCATAAATGACGGTACCGCCTGTAAGACCGTGCTGATCTGTCAGCCAGCGGCGCAGTGCATCGGCGCCATCCAGCGGACGGGCCTGCCAGTCCGTTGCCTGCATGATGGTATCCGGCACCGGCAGAAACTCTTCCACTGCACTGCCACGATCGGTAAACCAGTCCCGGTGGTTCAGGGTGATACCGGTAACGGCAAAAAACAGTACCAGCGCCAGCACCACAACGGAGCTGTACACATGAAGGGTACGCAGGATTCGGTAATTCATTGCAAAACAGCCGGATACAAAATTCATCATGCAGGCTGCCAGACGCTCTGGCAGCCGTTAAAACCTATTCAGAAGCGCATCGCCAGCGTCAGGCGAACGTCCCGGCCCGGCTCAGGCAAACCGATGATGTCGCCACTGTCAGTGCTGACACCGTAGCTGGCATGATCCAGATACTGCTTATCGAACAGGTTCTTCACCGTGACGGTCAGGGCCAGATCTTCACTACCGGTCGGTAACCATTTGGCGAAGGCGTCATGCACACCGTAGCCCGGCTTTTCGGCACGGCCGGATTCAACCCGCTCCAGGCGTTGCACCAGACGGGATGACCAGCCCAACTGCAAATCATAATCCGGCAGGTCATGTTCCAGATTCAGGCTGACAGTATCGCCAACCGCGGTACCCACCGACATGGTGCCGTCGCTCAGCGGCTCACCGTTCAGGGTCGGACGGATGTGGCTGTAACCCAGGCTGGCCCGGGTACGGTCCCAGTCATAGCCCACACGGGCAGTCACGCCTTTGTTCTTCACTTTGCCGTCATTGGTAATCACGCTGCGGCTGGTGCGGCGTAACGGGTTATCAATTTCACTGTAAAAGGCGGTGGCACTGAAGGTCAGATCATCCTTTTCGTAGTCAAAACCGAATTCAATGTTTTCTGCTTCTTCCGGTTTGACGTTGTCTCCGTAGGTGGCAAAGTTCAGCAGGTAAGCCTCTTTGATCCCCACGCCCCGGTAGGCCTGCGCATAGCTGGCATGCAGATCAAGGTTCTCAGTGACGCTGTAACGCACCCCGACATTGGGGCTGAAACCGTCGGAGTTAATGTCCTGACCGGTAGTGTCATTCAGCTGATAGTTGTCGTAGCGCAGTCCGGCCGTCAGCAACACCGTATCGCTGAGCTGGTAGTGGTCCTGCAGATACAGGCCAACCAGATCCAGCACTTCATCCTGACTCGGGCCGGTGGTACTGGTGTTGTTGATGTAGTAACCGGTATCACGGCGCAGGTCCGTGCCCAACACCAGCTTATGCGCACCCAGATCAAAGGTGTTATGCGCATTCATACCGATGCTCTTTACGCCGGCACCGTCTTTGGCACCGCTGTCGGGCTTCTGGGTCAGATAGCTTTTGGTGTAATACAGGTTGGTCTGCAGGTTCACCAGCGGATTATCCGTATTCAGGTTGTACTGCACATTGCTGGTATTGCGGCGGCTCTGCTGCTGGTTCGCCTGGTTCCAGCCGGCAGCCACAAAATGCGGCCGTACATTGCGGCGGCCATCGTCATAGCGGGCTTCATGGCTAAAACGCAGCGTTTGGCTTTCATCCAGTTTGGCCACCAGTTTCACATAACCGTTTTCCTGTTCGGTTTTGGTGTTATCCAGCGTATTACCGTCACCGTCGACAATTTCACCGGTATCGGTTTTGGAGAATGACGTCAGCACAGACACATTATCGCTCAGGCGACCAAAAATACTGGTGCTGGCTTTACCGCCTTCGGTGTTATCAAAGTAGCTCAGCTTCACCAGCGCGCCGACGTCCTCACCTTCACGCAGCAGGTCTTCAGGGTCCTTGGTGATAAAACGGATCGCCCCGCCCAGCGCACCCGGACCGTCTGTCGCCAGGCCCGCCCCGGCGTTCACTTCTACCTGTTTCAGCAGTTCAGGTTCAACCGATAAACGTCCCTGATGGTGAAACAGGTAACCGGCCTGAGTCGCGCCGTCTACGGTAACGTTCAGCATGGTGTCTTCAATGCCGCGAACATACACTTTCTGGGCAATGCCGAAGCTGCCGCCCACGCGGATATCAGGGTCCTGGCTGAAGATATCTTCAAGATCAGTGGCCTGATACTGTTCCAGCTGTTGCTGGGTGATAGTGGTCTGGTTAGGATCGACCGGTTTTCCGGTGATCAAAATAGCGTCCTGTGCAGAGACAGCGCCGGCCTGCATGGCCGTTGCTAATGCAACAGCTGTTGCCAGCCGGTTCACAGGCAATCTGAGAGACATAAGGTGTTACTCCGGTTAACTTGAAAACGAATGCGAACGATTATTGTTAACCTGAGTAAAATTGACAGTAGCTTTACATGTTTTACATATTAACTGTTTGCCCGTGTTTACAGCCGTTCCGGAGCGATTATCTGTAACCGGTCGATAATAATTTCCAGCCCGCCGTCACAGTTCTGTGCGCTAACCCGTGCAGCAATACTCTCCAACTGACGCCGGGCCAGCGCCAGCCCCAGCCCGAAGCCACCGGCTTCCCGTTCCCGGGATTTATCCACCCGGAAGAAAGGTTTGAATATCGCATCCAACAAGCCTTCCGGCACCCCCGGCCCCTGATCCCGCACTGTTATTTCAAGGGTTTCAGCCTGCCGGATCAGCAGGACAGTGACCGGCCCGTCCGGTGAGTGACGAACCGCATTGCGGATAATATTTTCACAGGCCTGACCAAGACTGCGTTCACTGCCAGCCACCCAGATCTGCTGATCCGGCACCTGCAAATGAATGTCCCGGCCGGGATATTCAAACCGGGCATCGTCAACAATCACCTCCAGCAGGGCCCGGATATCCACCGGCACGGGCTCCGGTTTATAGGCGGCATTATCCAGCCAGGCCAGCGACAGGGTATCTTCCACCAGTTTTTGCATTAGCCCCGCTTCACGGTAGATCCGCTGTTCTTTATCCTCCCGGACGGAACTGAGCGCCAGATTCAGGCGCTGTAACGGTGTCCGTAACTCATGGGATAAGTCATTAATCAGGTGCCGCTGGGTCTGGATCAGGGAGCCGATGCGGGCCGCCATAGCATCAAAGGTTGCTGCCAGCCGGGCCAGTTCATCGCTGCGCCCCTTAAGCTGCGGCCCGACCCTGATTGCAAAGTCCCCGGCCATAAACTGCCGGGTCGCATGTTCCAGCTGTTGCAGGGGGCGCATGAAGTGCCGGTACAGCAACACGCTGATCACAATCATCAGTAACAGCGGGACCAGTGTATGCAGGGAAAAGTGGATATAGGGCCACCACTGTCCCGGGCGCATCCGCTGCGGTAATTCGATCACCAGTGAAGCGCTGCCATCACTGAACGGCAGCTCCATCAGGGGATTGTCGTGATACAGGTGAATGCCCCAGTCGACGCTGCGGCCCAGTTCAATGTTCTGCCCCCGGGGCATCTCAACGTCAAAGTCCACCAGCGTCTCTTCAGTCACCCGGACAATGCTGACAAACACACCTTCCTCGGCCCGCAGCGCATTGACCCAGCGGCTGGCGGCCGCCCGGTCACCCTGCTGTATCAGCTTTTCAGCTTGCTGCCCCAAAGCCCGCAGCTCCGCTTTATGTTCCGCAGCAATCCGGCTGGCATTTCTTTCAATGTTCAGACTCAGGGAGGAGACCAGCCAGACCAGCACAATGCTCCCCAGCGATAAAATCAGACTCAGTTTCCAGAACAGTTTGCGGCTCATTTCAGACAGTACCCCTGACCGTGCATGGTCACCAGACGGCTGGCGGCAAAGCCGGTCCGTTTAAGCTTGCGGCGCAGGTTACTGATATGCATATCGATACTGCGATCATAGCGGCTGAACGGCCGCTGCATCAGTTGCTGGTACAGGTGAGATTTACTCTGCACTTCCCCCCGGCATTCAATCAGCATCCATAACAGCCGAAACTCCATATCCGTCAGCACCAGTTGCTGATCCTGATAACGCACCTGCTGTTCGGTTTTATCCAGCGTTAAGGCATCAAACCGCAGCTGCTCAGTGGCCGCGGCCGGAACAGCCCGGTGACCGGCAGAGCGGCGGATAACCGCTTCAATCCGTAACATCAGCTCGGTAATGCTGAACGGTTTGGGCAGGTAGTCATCCGCGCCACACTGAAAACCGCTGATCCGGTCTTCTTCAGCCCCCCGGGCGGTGAGCATTATCACCGGCGTTGAGCAGTACTTGCGTAAGCGGTTAAGCAGCGCAAAGCCATCCAGCCCGGGCAGCAGAACATCCAGTAAAATCAGGCTGAACTGATCATTCAGTGCCGTATTCAGCCCACTGTCACCGTCATAACACTGCCGGGCCTGATAGCCGGACGCCCCCAACTGCATGGCCAGCTCATCACTCAGCCCATGGTCGTCTTCAATGATTAATATATGCGGCCGCTGTGCCACTGAAGCTTGCATAATGATCCCCTCCGTCTGAGGGCCGCAAGCTTACCGGATGAAAATGCAAATAAAAACCATTCACATCAATATCAGTCAAATAAGTGCCTGATAATCTGTGCCGTTAATCACCGTAAAAACACCCGCTTTCCGGCCGAAACTTTCCGGAAACAATAACCTTTATCAACGATAAATATTATTTCTGAAATTTGTTTTGCCATTGTTTCCTCATGGGACTAGGATGCCCACATTTATAGCCATATCGCTTCACAATCAGGTCTTTTAAAGGATTTTTCCTCCATGCACATGGCATTCGTCTTTGGTATGAACCAGTTCATCAGTCACGGGTTTGGCATATTTCTGTTTGCCAGCCTGGCGCCGCTGATGCGTGAGGAAATTGCCTTCACCAACTGGCATATCGCGGCCATTGGGGCACTTTCGCAACTGGCGTATCTTGGCGGTGCAATGCTGATCAGCACGCTGGGGGAACGTATCGGGTCCGCCCGGCTGGCTATGTTCACCGCCAGCAATATCACCCTCATGCTGTTCGCCATTTCTGTCCTGTCCGACCCGCTACTGATTCTGATCGCGCTGGCGCTGTTGTCTGCCAGTGCGTCGATTAGCTGGAGTACCATTGTTGAGGTAATCAGCCGCTGTGGCCCCATCGAAAAATGTGCCACTTACCTGTCTGCGGCCGCCAGCGGCACTGCCTGGTGCTGCAGCTTTAACGGCTTGCTGTTGCTGTTCATTGTGCCCCAGCTGGGCTGGCGGGCCGGCTGGCAGATCGCCGCAGCCTTCGGGATCTGTGTCATCATTGCTAACTGGCTACTGCTCAGAAAACTGGGATTAATGGGTGCCGCTTCCCGGCAACCGGCAACCGGCGAACAGCCGGTCAAAAACAGCCTGAGCATCCCGGCTCTTCTTAATACGGTGATGTTTGAGCCACTGGCGCGTTTTACCTGCCTGATCTGTTTTTGTGTGTGCTTCTCGACCATTCCGTTCGCCAACTGGCTGAATATCTATCTGGCGGAACTCAGCTTACCGGGGGATCTGGGTGGGTATACCTGGAGTGCAATCGGCCTTTCCGGCATGGTTGCAGGGCTCACCGTTGGCCGGCTGGCAGACCGTTTCGGCTACCAGTTAGCCTTACTGCTGATTTGTGGCATTTTTGCACTGGGGCTGATGGCTTTTCTCTATGACCAGAGCAGCTTTGCCCTGATCGCCGGCATCAGCTACGGCATCATGTATTTCCCGATCTGGGGGATTATTTCCGGCTGGCTGAGCAAGGTGTACAGCTCCACTGTCACCATGCAGATCAGCAGTGTCTGTATGATCACCGCAGGGCTGGGTGGCGCGTCAGGCAATATGATGGTTGGCTGGGTGCGCGAATCCAGCGGATCACTGGACATTGCTTACTGGGTGCTTACCGCCAATGCTGTTCTGCTGGCTTTACTGGCTGCCGGCGCTTTTTTCCGGCGGCATACCGCCAGCCTGTCACCGGCGGTTCCCACAGCACAGCACTGACCGAACAGCCGTCGCGGTTCCCGGCCTGACTCAGGCAAAAAACAGCAATACATTTCAGGGGGGAACTGCAACGAAATGTATCGCTGTTATAACGGCTGTCAGGCGCTGTAGTTTGCCAGCAAACCGGTACTCACACCGCTGCTGCCGGCGTTTTTCAGATCATCGCCAAGCAGGCTTTTCAGCTGATCCACGTTGATGCTGCCATCTTCACTGACCACTCCGGCGGCGGCTTCGTCGCCAAAGGTTGCGGCCAGACGAGCCTGTAATTTCTCCGGCGAAGCCAGCCCTTCCGAACGGCCGGCACCGTCAGGCCGTGCCCGCGGTCCGGCGGTTTCCAGCAACCCGGTCAGCCCTTCAACACTGACACTGCCATCTTCATTGAAGGCGGCGGTGGCTGCGTCACCGAACCGCTGTTCCAGACGTGCCGCGAAGGCATTCGCATCAATACGCCCGCTTTCCAGACCTTCAGCCATCCGGCCGGCGATATCACTCGCCTGGGGGCGCTGCCTTCCGGCGATACCCGGCTGTATAGCACCTGCTGTATCTATATTCATTATTATCTCCTTATATAAGAGTGCCGGAAGCATTCAGCAAAGGGCATTCCAGATATCGGTAAAGCGCTTGTTTTTACTGCTTTTTTACACAACATTTACGCTTTCTTAAGACAATCTTTACATTCAGCCCACGGCAAGTTGAGTGCAGCGATTCAGCCAGCGCTGAAGCGGCAAATGTCTGCCGGCCACAGCAGAAACCGCAGAAGCAATCACAGAAGCGCACCCGGAGACGGGTAACAGCAGATAAACAGAAGAGGGAAAACCACCAGCCTCAGAACAGGGCTGGCGATCAGCACATCAGACTTTTTCGTTCAGATATCCGGGGCCGGAACGGGCCGGCGGCGCATCTTTAACCAGATCAACCAGCGCGCCGAAATCCACCTTGCCGTCCGCATCAAACACCTTTGCTGCGGCATCATTACCGAACTCGTTAATCAGCTGGGTCTGCAGGGTTTCCTGACCGGCAGGTACGGTATTAGCGGGGGTTGTTCCGGGCTGACGTCGGGGGACCGGTGCTGAACTTTCCAGGAGTGCGCTAAGCCCTTTGACATCAACACTGCCGTCTTCTCTGACAATGCCGACCGCACGGTCACCGTAACGGCCTTCCAGACGTTCTGCGAACTTAGCCGCGTCGATTTCCCCCCGTTCAACCCGGGTGGCCAGATCCGCGGCGATATCTTTTGGCTGCGGACGTGCCGGTGCACCGCCAAAAAACTCAACAACGGCATTGCCTATGGTTCCGACATTCATGCTACTGCCTCCTTTATTTCAGGGAGGAGTTACCAAGCAAGATGTATTCCCGGACACAGCATTACAATGTAAGCAATTGATTTTACTTACATATAAATTCAGACAGAGATTTTATCAGGCCGCTGAAAACAGCAAAACGGCAATCCTTTGCCGGATGCCGTTACTTTTCAGCCGGACGCACCCTGCGCCGGAAAGGCGTAAACGGCTGCAGAATGTCTCCCTGATAACTCACCATGTCAGCATGGAACTGCTGGCGGCCGGTTTCCATATCCTGATCTTCCGGCAACACAACGCTGTCATAACCACAGCGGCGTAAATATCCCAGCTGATCACTCAGCAAACTGCCAAACGCCCGCAGTTCCCGCTGATAACCGAACACCTCACGGATCAGCGATCCGGTGGAAAAACCGCTGCCATCCGTAAACGCCGGAAATGCCACCGCAACAATCGGGGCCGCCGTAAACACCGGTTCCAGCGGCTCCAGTTCGATATCCGCCTCAAACCAGACCCCCGGTGTCTGGCCAAATCCGTTGAACGCCGGGGCCAGCAACTGCCAGTCACTGAGCGGTAATATGTATTCAGTTCCCGGTTCGGGCACGAAGCCTGCCGGCAGCTCTGTTATCAGTTGCCACTGATCCTGCTGACCGGCATCATCCGGCTGCTGTTTAATGACCCGTTGCATAAACCCGCTCCTTAAATTTGTCTTTCCCGATCCGTTCATAGGTGGAGATGAACGGTTCTTCTTCGTGCCGCTGTTCCACAAAGACATCCACAATGGCTTCCAGCGCATCCGGCACCGCATCCAGCGGAATCGACGGCCCCAGTACTTTGCCGATCCGGGAGCGCTCCCCTACCTCGCCACCCAGGGTCAGCTGATAAAATTCTTCGCCTTTCTTATCCACCCCCAGAATGCCGATGTTGGCGATGTGATGATGGGCGCAGGCATTAATACAGCCGGATATACGCAGGCTCAGATCCCCCAGGTCATACAGATAATCAAGGTCATCAAAGCGTTGCTGAATGGCGCTGTTAATCGGCAGGGAACGGGCGTTGGCCAGACCGCAGAAGTCCCCACCCGGGCAGCACACCACGTCGGAGAGGGTACCGATTGTCGGTGCCGCCAGTTCCAGCCGGCAGGCTTCCTGCCAGAGGGCGAACAGATCGCTGCGTTTTACATCCGCCAGCACAATGTTCTGCTGCTGAGTATTACGTGCTTCACCGAAGGAAAACCGTTCCGCCAGATCCGCCACCCGGCGCAGCTGCTCACTGCTGATGTCACCGGGCGCGGTTCCCTGATGTTTCAGAGACAGGGTGACGATGGCATAACCGCCTACCCGGTGCGCCCGGACATTACGCCGTAACCAGTGCCGGTACGCCGGCGAATCCGGCTCCTCTGTCTCAGCCGCCACATTGACCTGCGCATAGGCGGGCTCGGTGAAGAAGCTGCGGGCGTGGGCCAGCTCAGCCTCCGTCAGCCAGTATTCTTCAGAATTAGTACGCTGAAACTCTGCCTCAACCTGGGCAGAAAAATCCGCAGCCCCCAGGCTGTTTACCAGAATTTTGATCCGTGCTTTGTACTTATTGTCCCGCCGGCCATAACGGTTATACACCCGCAGAACCGCTTTCAGGTAACCCAGTAAATAGGCCTGTGGCAGGAATTCGCAAATCAGGGTTGCCAGCATCGGCGTACGGCCCAGACCGCCCCCGACCCAGACCTTAAAACCGGTTTCGCCATCTGCATTGGTCACCAGTTGCAGACCGACATCATGCAGCTGAATGGAGGCCCGGTCTTCGGCGGCACCGATGACCGCAATCTTGAATTTGCGGGGTAAGAATGCGAACTCAGGGTGCAACGATGACCACTGACGGATAATTTCACAGTAAGGCCGCGGATCCGTCTGTTCATCTGCTGCCACCCCGGCCAGCGGATCAGAGGTGGTATTACGGATGCAGTTACCGCTGGTCTGAATTGCATGCATCTCAACGGTCGCCAGAGTTTCCAGAATATCCGCCACTTCCTCCATTTTTACCCAGTTAAACTGTACATTCTGACGGGTGGTAATGTGGCAGTAACCCCTGTCATAGCGGTCACAGACCCCTGCCATGCATCTCAGCTGGGCCGCCGATAACATGCCATAAGGCACCGCAACCCGCAGCATGGGGGCATGCTTCTGAATATACAGGCCATTCTGCAACCGCAAGGGTAGAAAAGCTTCCTCACTCAACTCACCGGACAAATAACGGTTCATCTGTCCTCTGAACTGCTGCACTCGGTTATTCACCACCTGGCGATCAAGTTCGTCATATTGATACATCGTCGGATACTCTCTGATTAACTGCTGACCGGTTGTCCGGTATCGCAGCAGAGTAGGTATAATCAACAAATAAGAACAGATACACAGAAATGAAAAGTGACAGGTACAGATAAATCAGGGACGGCCTGAACCGCCGGCGTCCAGCCTCTTTATTCATGCTTTGCACAGCTGTCCTGTGAGATCAAAACCATTGATTTCAATAGGTATTTAATGTGCCTCAGCCAGCGTATACTGTCTGATCGGCGGTACTTTTTCTGACTGTTTAGCCGTACCGCCAGCAGTAAACACAGGTATGTGATATGAACAGCCAGATACTGAGCAGTACCCCTCAGGATATTCAGTTAAAAGCGTTACAGGATTTTTGTCAGCGTACCCGCGCCGGTTACATCAGCTATCCGGTTGCCTGGGTCATTCTGGCGCTGGTGAGCAACCAGACTGATCAGGCATTTTTAACCACACATCTGGTATGCCTGAGCAGCTTTGCACTGTTCCGGCTGTTGCTGAACCGCCTGTTTTCCTCGCTGCAACATCCCCTGAACGTGATTTCCCGCATCCGGCTGATATGGGCAACCACCCTGATAAACGCAGCCTATTTTGCCGGTTTGCTGGCCTACATGCTGACGCAGGACATCAGCCCCGTCGGCGTAGCAGCCATCATTATCATCCTTGCCTGTATAGCCCCCAGCGGCGCACTGACCTTCAGTATTTACAAACCTCTGGGAGATGCGTTTTTTGCCGTGATGTTTGTGATTCCCCTGAGCGTCTATTTTATAGAAGGTTATCCACAACCCCTGGCAGCCACCCTCGCCATTCTGACCGGATACATCTACATCAGCGTGACAGCATCACGGTTTCACCATGACTACTGGGCCTACGCCCGGCTGAACCGGCAACTGAGCGAATACGCCAGTAATCTTGAACAGGAAAACCGGCTCGACCCGCTGACCGGTATGAATAACCGCCGCTATTTCGATGAACGCTTACAGGTGGCCTGGCTCAGAGCGCGGCGGGACCGCCAGCCCCTGTGTGTCATCATGATTGATATCGACAATTTTAAGCAGATTAATGATCGCTGGGGGCACCCGGCCGGCGATGAAATCCTCATCGCCATGGCAGATATTATCCAGCAAACATTTAACCGGGCCACCGATACCCTGGCCCGCTATGGCGGAGAAGAGTTTATCGTATTGCTGGAAAACACCAGCCAGACAGACTGCGTGAAAACCGCAGAAAAATTACGCGAACGGATCGCAGTGCGCCGTTTCACCACGGATGCCACTGAGCTGTACTGCACGGTGAGTCTGGGGGTAGCCAGCCAGATTCCCAACGAAACCCTCTCCCCTCCGGATCTGGTAAAACGGGCGGACATGGCCCTGTATAAAGCCAAAGGAAGTGGCCGCAACCGGGTCGCCTGCTATTGAGCCTGCCGGAAAATCCGGCACAATAACCAGCAACCCGGATCTCAGACAAGGAACACTTATGGCACAGCTCACACTGGACGAAATCTATCAACTGGCTTATCAGAGCCTGCGTCAGGCGGGGGCCGATGATGCCAACGCATCTGCCGTTGCAAGCACTGTCACCCATGCCGAGCGCGACGGCTCTGCATCCCACGGGCTGTTCAGAATCCCCGGCTATCTGAAATCCCTGCTCAGCGGTAAAGTTAACGGCAACGCCGATCCGCAACCGGAACAGGTCACACCGGCAATTCTGCGTTGTCACGGGGATCACGGCTATGCACCGCTGGCATTACAGCGCGCGGTTCCGGCACTGGCGGAAGCAGCCAAAACTTACGGCATTGCCGCCCTGACACTGACCCACTCGCACCACTTCGCCGCCCTGTGGCCGGAAGTGGAAGCGCTGGCTGAACATGACCTGATGGGCTTTTCCTGTGTGTCCTATAAGCCAGTCGTCGCCCCTGCAGGGGGGAATGAAGCGATCTTTGGCACCAATCCGATTGCCTTTGCCTGGCCCCGCCCGGGACGCTCCCCACTGGTGTATGACATGGCAACCGCCGCCATGGCACAGGGTGAAGTCCAGATTGCCGCCCGCGACGGCCACAGCGTGCCACTGGGCACCGGACTGGGCCCGGACGGTGAACTGACCACTGATCCGCAGGAAATTCTTAAAGGCGTGCTGTTACCGTTCGGCGGTCACAAGGGATCTGCCATCGCCATGATGGTTGAGCTGATGGCCGGGCCTTTGGTGGGGGAAAGTCTGAGTTTTGAAACCGCAGAACGGGATAACGTCGATGGCGGGCCACCACAGGGCGGACAGTTTTTACTGGCGGTTTCACCACAGATACTCGGCGGAGAAAACTGGTCAGACCAGGCTGAAGGGCTGTTTTCCCGGCTGGAAGCCATGGAAGGGGTACGTCTGCCGGGACAACGCCGGCACCGCCTGCGGGAAGATCAGGGCAGCCGCGAAGTAAATGACAGCCTGCTGGCCGAAATCCGTCAGCTGGCACCTCAGGGCTGAGCCTCTGTAGCGCGCCCGGTATTTGCCGGGCGTGAATACCCCTCAGGCAGAGCGTATCTGCGAAGGGCTGTCAGCGCTGCTGTCAGTGCTGCTGTCAGTGCTGCTGTCAGTGCTGTGGACCGCATTCAGATGATCCACCAGCTTCAGACACAGCTCAATATACTGCACCGCTTCTGCCGGGCCGACAGTGAAATTCTCAGCATGGGCCACTTTATTACGCAACTGCCGTAATTCATGAAACAGCTTCACT
Source organism: Aliamphritea hakodatensis (assembly GCF_024347195.1). Classification (NCBI taxonomy): domain Bacteria; kingdom Pseudomonadati; phylum Pseudomonadota; class Gammaproteobacteria; order Oceanospirillales; family Oceanospirillaceae; genus Aliamphritea; species Aliamphritea hakodatensis. The sequence continues at coordinate 309,968 of NZ_AP025281.1, read as the reverse complement.
TTTTTAGTGTCCAGCAGGGCCTGCCGGGCCAGAATCGTCCCTATGGTTTTGTAGCGGGTATCCACCGCTAAATCCACGTCTTTCACCTGTTGACGAATCAGCGTTTCAGCCGCGCTGTCCACCTCGTCCCAGGCTTCCAGTACCGCTGCATTGGGCAGATGTTTAACCGTCGCGATCAGCCGGCTGCGCCGGTCCTGCTCCAGTTCCGGAAAGACACCGGCAGCATCACGACTGACAGCCTGCAGAACCTGTCCGAATTCCACTTCCAGATCTTTATATTTCAGACGTTTTGCCAAAGGTAACAGATCTTCCAGCGGGCGCTTGAGCATCACCAGCGCCACCAGAGCCACCACGGGCCAGGCCAGTTTATCCGTCAGTTCGATAATAAATTGTGTCGCATCCATGAGTGTATGTTCCCGGGTCAGTCAGGGGCTGGCAGTTACAGGGGCCGCAGCATCATCCGGCGGCGGTGTGTTTTCACCCTTTAACTCAGCAATCAGCGTATTGGCTTTTTCATATTGTTCGGCATTCCAGATAATGGCCTGCTCTGCAAAGTCAATTTTGTATCCGGAATGCGCCAGTAAATCCATCCCCAGTAACCCGTCAGAGAAGCTCTTTCCGGTGGACTCAATGACCGCAATGGTGTGGTTTTCAAAGGTATAGGGGCCAAACTGAGCCCGCTCAATGATCACATGCTGCATATCAATAAGGCCGCCACCGGCCACCACCGCTTTCCCTTTCTGGCGGACATTCAGCGAGATATTGCGTAACGCCTGCTGATGAATAACCGTCCGGCTTGCCCCCGTATCCAGGACCAGCCTGAGATCCAGACGCCGTCCGGCGGTCACAATTCTGACCGGCACTATCACCTGATTCCCTCTGATAGTTACCGGGGTGCGCATTTTGTCCCGCAGCGCTTCAAGACGGCGGATTTCCCGGCGGGTTTCCGTCTCATTCCGGGCCTGCTCCCGCTGCTGTTGCTGGTCACGCTTCTGTTCAGCGGTCAGTGCGGCACTGCCGTTCTGCTTAATGTCTATCTGATCACGGTACTGCGCCGGCACCTTGTGCAGGCTGCTGACGTATACTTTACGGCCTGTTTCCGTCACATAATGAAATACTTCTGCGCCGGCGGTTCCTGCCAGCACACACAGCCCGCACAGTATTGCGACACGTATTCTTACTAACACTGCCGTCCCCCGTTACCTGATTCATCCTGAAGTGCTTAAGCAAAACGTAAACCCTGTGGAAAAGCAACTTTAGCGGTCAGATATTGGCCAGAAAAACAGCCCTGACAATGCCGGGGTATTCCCTGACAGCATACCCGCTATGAATTATCAGCATTTCAAATAGCGCCCAATAATGGTTAATTAATTAACTATTTGCCGGATCTGTTTATGGAACGTCTCAACCTCAACCTGCTCCGCTCACTGGCGGTATTACTGGAACAGCGCAATGTCACCCAGAGTGCTGAACAGCTGAATATGAGCCAGTCGGCGCTGAGTAAACAGTTAGCTCAGCTACGGGATTATTTTGACGATAAACTGCTGATCCGCAACGGCAATGACTACCTGCTCACCAGTCTGGCCCAGCGCCTTAATCCCCGTCTGCAGGTCATCATCGCCCAGCTGGAAAACCTCCGCGATGATGCCGACTTCAACCCACAACATTGCCGGCGCAGGTTTACCTTCGCCTGTACCGACTATGTGGCGAATTTTATCTTTCCGGATGTCATCTGCAGGCTTTCCCAACAGGCCCCCAATATAGATATGCTGTACCGCCAGTGGCAGCCGGAATGGCTGGATAATCTTGGCGGCATGCCCATCGACTTTGCCACCACCATTGCTCATGAGGTACCTGAAGATCTTTACGGTATACATCTGGGCAGCGACTACCCCGTCATACTGATGGCCAAACATCACCCGCTCAGCGAGCGCCGGACAAATCCGGACTTAGCCGAACTGCTCAGCTTTTCATACATTCGCATCAGTGCCGGGGGCGACAAAGACAGCTTTTTCGACTGCTATCTGGAAAGCCGCAACCTGAAACGCCGCATCGCCTATGAAGTACCGTTTTATACCTCCGCCTTTAATGTGGTGGCCGCCACCGACATGCTGTTAATTGTACCCCGGCATATTGCCGCTAACGCCGCCAGAGTACACGCCGTGCAGTGGCAGGAGCTGCCGTTGGAAAACCTGCCTGACCATGAATACCTGCTGCTCTGGCACAGCATTCACCATAACGATACAGCCCACAAATGGGCCAGAGAAGAAATCGCCGGCATTATGCGTAAATCCATCTTTTCCCCGCTGGCCAGTCTCTGACGTCATAGCACCTATCACCAGATTTCATTTCTGACAACGCCTGTCGCTCCATAGAATTTTCGGGGCGGTCTCTGCGGTCCGGGACGGACTTCGCAGACCGCGATGAATCAGCGGTTTCAGCCCGGCTGAAACCTCTGCCCCGAAAACAATAACAATCAGGAGCAGCTCAATGAGCACTGAGAATCTAACCTATGCTGATCAGACCACTACGGACGGTGGCACTAAAATCTGGCGTGGAAAACTGACCTTTATTATGGCCGCAGCCGGCTCGGCTGTCGGGCTGGGTAACCTCTGGAAATTTCCTTATATCGCCGGTGAAAACGGCGGGGGAGCCTTTGTACTGGTCTATCTGGCCTGTATTCTTCTCTTTGGTATTCCGTTGATGATGGCGGAAATCGGCATCGGCAGAAGCACCCGCCATAACGCCGTAGATGCCTTCGGCACACTGGCCGGCAAGGCCGGAGCCAATCCGTTGTGGAAGGGCATTGGCGGGCTGGCAGTGACTACCAGCTACCTCATTCTGTCTTTCTATATTGTGGTGGCAGGCTGGTGTCTGTATTACTTCTGGATCACCGCCAACGGTACCTTTACGGCCACCACAACGGTAGATACAGCCTTCACCGGCGGCACCTTTGAAAGTCTGCTGGCTGATCCTGTGACCCTGATAACCTTCAGTGTGATCTTCCTGCTGATCACCTTTGCAATCATCAGCTCAGGTATCGAGAAAGGCATCGAAAAAGCCATCAACTGGCTGATGCCGTCGCTGATGCTGATGCTGGCGGTACTGATCGGTTACTCCGCCGCAAACGGTAACTTTGAAGCCGCGGTAAACTTCCTGTTCAACGCCGATTTCAGCAAGCTCAGCAGCGAAGCGATCTTTATCGCCATCGGCCATTCCTTCTTCACCCTGAGCCTGGCATCTGCGTCTATCATTACCTACGGCGCGTACATGCCGGCAAAAAGCTCAATTACCAAAACCGCCTTTGCCGTGGCCGGCATCGATACCCTGGTGGCACTGACCGCCGGTCTGGCGATATTCCCGCTGGTGTTCCAGTTTGGGCTGGAGCCGGGTGCAGGCCCCGGTCTGATGTTTATTTCCCTGCCGCTGATTTTCAGTGATATGCCTTACGGCCAGCTGTTCGGCTCGGTATTTTTCTTCATGCTGTTCATTGCCGCCCTTACCTCGGCGATTTCCCTGATGGAACCGACCGTCGCCTGGCTTGAACGCCGCTTCAGCCTGCGCCGCCGAACAGCAACCTTCCTGACAACCCTGA